>CAZVOI010000833.1:0-4749 GCA_964628275.1 uncultured Acidobacteriota bacterium
CGTCAGGTGGTCGAGCAGCGCCACGGCGTCGTCGGCGATGCGCTCCATCGTCAAGAGCGCCTCGCCGGGCGGAGACGCCCCGAAGCCGCGAGCGTCGAAGCGGAGCACCGTGTTCGTCTTCTCGAGCGCCGCCGCTTGGGCGTCCCACATGAAGAGCCCGAGCGGGAACGCATGCAAGAACAGCACTGCGGGTCCCTGCCCGCGCACGTCGTAGGCGATCTCGCTGCCCGCGATCTTGCGCTTCATCATGGCCGAGTGTCGCTAGTCAGAAAGCCAGGATCAGGCCGCCGGTGAAATCGCCCTGCCAGAACGTGGTGCCCGAATAGGCGAAGACGCAGCGTCCGCGGTTGCAGAAAGCGCCCGACGAGCCCTCGACGAACACGGCGTAGGCGCGCCCGTCGAGGCGCAGGCCTACGTGCGGGCTCGCAAAGAACTTGCCGGTGGCGCCGAGGCTGGCGGAGAAACGCATCTCGGTCCCCAGGCCGGGAGAGGCGAACCGGCTTCCCCCGACGAGCGCCGAGATCGAGAAGCGGGCGCGCTCCGCGCCGACCTCCTGCGACATGCCGGCCTGGAAGTGGTCGATGCTCAAGCGAAACCGCGAGGAGTCCCTCTCCAGCGCTCGCTCGATGCCGGTCTTCTGGTGGCTCCACAACACCTCGACCTTCAGGTTGTCCCACTGGAGGTTGTAGTCGGCCAGGCCGCCGTACGTCGTCGCCCCGTCCAAGGGATACTCGAAGGTATCCGTGACTCCGTTGAAGTGGCCGCCCAGGCGGTAGCCGAAGAAGGGAGTGAGCTCGAAGCGTTCCTTGCCGAGCGTGTCCTCCCCAACGGCTGGAATCGCAATAGCCAGAACAGTGGCCGCCCGGATTACAAGTGACAGTTTCATTCGGGCATCGCGCACCGGTGGCAGAGCCTGTGCTGGCGCTCGCGTTCCATCCTATCGCACGTAGACTTGCGGTCCGTCCGTCGCGACGGATGCATGGAGGTTTTGCGCATGGAGAGAAAGGCTGCCGCCGACTTCGACCCCGAGCTGCTCGCGCTCTTCGATCAGTACGTCCACGGCGGCGTCGACCGCCGCGTCTTCTTCGAGCGCGCGGCGCGCTACGCCGTCGGCGGCATGACCGTCGGAGCGCTGGTCGACAGCTTGAGCCCGAACTATGCCTGGGCCGAGCAAGTACCGAAGGACGACGCGCGGCTGAAGACGGAGTACGCGACCTATCCGTCCCCCAAGGGCTCCGGCACGATGAAGGGTTACCTGGCGCGTCCGGCGAAGCCGGCCGGCAAGCTCCCGGGCGTGCTCGTGATCCACGAGAACCGCGGCTTGAACCCGTACATCGAAGACGTGGCACGCCGCCTGGGCGTCGCGAACTTCCTCGCGTTCGCGCCCGACGGCCTGACGTCGGTCGGCGGCTACCCCGGCAACGACGACAAGGGGCGCGAGCTCCAGGCATCGCTGGATCGCGACAAGCTCATGGAAGACCTCGCGGCGGGCGGCGAGTTCCTGAAGGGCCATGCCGAGTGCAGCGGCAAGCTCGGCGTCGTCGGCTTCTGCTTCGGCGGCGGCGTCGCCAACGCGCTGGCCGTGCGCTTCCCGGATCTGAAAGCGGCCGTGCCCTTCTACGGCGGCCAGGCGAAGGCCGAGGACGTGCCGAAGATCAAGGCGTCGCTCTTGATCCACTACGCCGGCAACGACGAACGGGTCAATGCCGGCTGGCCGGCCTACGAGACCGCGCTCAAAGCGGCCAACGTCTCCTACACCGTCCATTTCTACGACGGCGCCAACCACGGCTTCCACAACGACACGACGCCGCGCTTCGACGAGGCCGCCGCCAAGCTGGCCTGGCAGCGGACCCTGGACCACTTCAACAAGACGCTGCGCTAGGTAGAATCCAGCCCAACGTTCCGTCGGGCCGGCAGACGACCAGAGGTCACAGATGATCGGACGCGTCATCTCCCACTACGAAGTGATCGAGGAGCTGGGGCGCGGCGGCATGGGTGTGCTGTACCGCGCCCGCGACACGCGGCTCGAGCGCACCGTCGCGATCAAGGTGTTGCGTCCCGACGCGATCTCCAGCATCGAGCGCCGCCAGCGCTTCGTGCGCGAGGCGCAGGCGGCCTCGGCTCTCAATCACCCGCGCATCGTCACGATCTACGACATCGACCGGTACGCCGACGACGGCGTCGAGCGCGACTTCATCGCCATGGAGCACATCGACGGCGCGCCCCTCGACAAGCTCCTCGAAGCGGGTCCGTTGGGCGTCGACGACGCGCTCGAGCGCGCGGTCCAGGTGGCCGAGGCGCTGGCCGCGGCTCACGAGGCCGGGATCGTCCACCGCGACATCAAGCCCGGCAACATCATGGTCACGAAGCGCGGCGACGTGAAGCTCGTGGACTTCGGCCTCGCGAAGCTCACCGAAGCCGTCTCACAGGACTCAGCGCTTCCCACGCGGTCGGTCGAATTGCAGACCGAAGAGGGTGCCGTGATCGGAACGGCTGCGTACATGTCCCCGGAGCAGGCCGAGGGCCGGGCGCTGGACCTTCGCACCGATATCTTCTCGTTCGGCTCGGTGCTCTACGAGACGCTGACCGGGCGCCGGGCGTTCCAGGGCGACTCGCAGATCACCACGCGGATGGCGATCCTCGGGCAGGCGCCGTCGCCGCTGCGGTCGGTCCGCTCCGAAGTTCCGGCGGAGCTCGAGCGCGTCGTTTCACGCTGCCTCGAGAAGAGCCGCGACGCGCGCTACGCGTCCGGCGCGGAGCTGCTGGAGGATCTGCGCCGCGTCAAGGCGCAGCGCGCGGCGCGGCGGAGCGCTTTTTGGAGCCAGCCCAAGCGGGCCGTCCCCGCCGTGCTGGCGACGCTGATCGTGATCGGTGCCGGCGCTTCGCTCTGGGTCCGCAGTAGCCGCGCACGTTGGGCTCGCTACGAGGCCCTCCCGCAGATCGCGAAGCTCGCCGAGAAGGAAGACTACGCCGCCGCGTTCGATCTGGTCGAGCGGGCTCGGCCGCATCTTCCGGGCGATCCTGAACTCGAACGCCTCCGGAACACCGTCTCCTCACGGGTGTCCGTGAGCACCGAACCGGCCGGCGCTGAGGTCTCTTGGAAGGACTACGCCCATCCGGAGAGCGGCTGGCAGGCCATAGGTCGAACCCCCGCCGAGGCGCGGCTTCCGAACGTGTACAAGCGTTGGCGTATCGAGAAGCAGGGGTTCGAGACCTCGGAGCTCGCCACCTTCGCTCTTGGCAGCCTCACGCTGACGCTGACCCCGCAAGGAACACTCCCGGACGGGATGGTCTCGGTGCCGCCAGGCCAGCGCGAGATTGGTGGGAAGCCGATTCCCTTCGAAGCCTATTGGCTCGACAAGTTCGAGGTCACGAACCGTCGCTTCAAGGCATTCGTCGATGCGGGCGGTTATCGCAAGCGCGAATACTGGAAGCACCCGTTCATGAAGGACGGTCGCGAGGTCTCGTGGGAGGAGACCCTGCGCGCCTTCGTGGACAAGACCGGACGCCCTGGACCGGCGTTCTGGGAGCTCGGCAACCCTCCCGCGGAAGAGGGCGACCTCCCCGTCCGCGGCGTGAGCTGGTTCGAAGCGGCGGCGTTCGCCGAGTTCGAGGGCAAGAGCCTGCCGACCGCCTGGCACTGGCTTCGCGCAACCGATAGCCTTGGGCCGCCGGCTGTCGTCGAACTCAGCAACTTCGGCGGCAAGGGCCCTGCGCCCGTCGGCGCTCACCAAGGCCTCGGCCCCTTCGGCACATACGACATGGCCGGGAACGTGAGGGAGTGGGTCTGGAACGCCTCGGGAGAGATGCGCTCTTCGCTGGGCGGGGCATGGGACGAGCCCGCCTATGCCTTTCGCAACCGATACGCCCTCTCGCCGTTCGAGCGACCCGAGACGTACGGCATCCGCCTCGCGAAGTACGAGAAACCACCGGCGCCGGAGTTGCTCGCGCCCATCGAACGGACCTGGCGCGACTACGCGCGCGAGAAGCCCGTGGACGACAAGACCTTTGCCGTCTACGCGGGCCTCTACGCCTACGACAAGGCGCCGCTCGCGGAGAAGGCCGAGCCGGTCGTGAGCGGCTCGACGCACTGGAGACAGGAACGAATCGAGTACGCCGCCGCGTACGGCGGCGAACGCATCCCGGCCGACCTCTACCTCCCCACGAACGCGAGGCCACCCTTCCAGACGGTCGTGTACTTCCCGGGCTCGGGCGCTCAGACAATGACGCGCCTCGAGACCTGGGACCGGCAATTCCTGGACTTCGTCATCCAGAGCGGGCGAGCCGTCCTGTATCCCGTGTACAAGGGGACTTACGAGAGACGCCTGCGTCCTTTCCCAGCGCAACGCTCGAGCGCCTACCGCGACCTGGTGATCCAGAACTACAAAGACGTGGCTCGCTCAGTCGACTACCTCGAAACGCGCAAGGATGTCGACATCAGCAAGCTCGCGTACTACGGGCTCAGTTGGGGCGCGCGCGAGGGCCTGAACTTCACGGCTCTCGAGAAGAGGTTCAAGGCCAGCGTCCTGCTCGCCGGTGGTCTCGACAACGTGACCTGGGCGCCCGAGATCGACCAGCTCAACTTCGCACCGCGGGTGACGGTACCGACGCTGATGCTGAACGGGCGCGAGGACTTCCGGTTCCCGCTCGAGGAGTCGCAGAAGCCCATGTTTCAGATCCTCGGCGCGAAGGAGAAACAGCACACGCTGATCCCCGGTGGGCACGTGCCGCCACGGCTCGAGATCATCA
>CAZVOI010000834.1:0-3272 GCA_964628275.1 uncultured Acidobacteriota bacterium
CACCGCGCTCGCCGCGAAGAGGGCGACCACAACCGTTCCCATCGTGTTCGTGAGCAACATGGATCCGATCGATTCCGGCCTCGTGGCGAGCTTTGCGCGCCCGGGAGGCAACTTTACCGGCGTCGCCGGCTGCGCTGGTGGCGCAGGCTTCGCCGGGAAATGGATGGAGCTCCTCAAGGAGGCTGCCCCCCACGTTTCGCGCGTCGCCGTGCTTTCCAACTCGGCGAATCCGCAGGCCGCGCCGCAACTACAGGCAATCCAGGCGGCGGCGCGAACTTTGAAAGTGAAGGTCGACCTCCTCGACGCGGGCAACGCCGCGAACTTGGACAAGGCGCTTGCCGCAGTCGGCGCGAGGGGTCTTCAAGGCATCGTTGTGGCGGGCGACCCGTTCTTTGCTGCGAATCGCATCAAGCTCATCGAATTCGCCGCGAGCAGGCGCCTGCCCGCGGTGTATCCCTTCAAGCTGTTCGTCGACGCCGGAGGCCTGATCACGTACGGGGCCAACTCGGAAGATTCGCATCGAAGGGCTGCGACATACGTGGACAAGATCCTGAAGGGCGCAAAGCCGGCCGACCTCCCGGTCGAGCTGCCGACGAAGGTCGAGTTGGTCATAAATCTGAAGGCAGCCAAGGCGCTTGGGCTCACGATCCCACAGGCGCTGCTCCTGCGAGCGGACCAGGTCATCGAGTGATGGACCGCTGCCCAACACCACGCTTCAACGGACCGGGGGCTCGCGTCGCTCGCCCTCCGGCCGCTGAGCGCGCGCGTTAGACCCCAAGGAGACCTGTCAGATAGTTTACGCTTACGCAATGGAATTCACCGCCACCTTCTGCGCAGCACTGTTTGCGGGAGCTGCGTTGTACATCAATCTTGTCGAACATCCTGCCCGCATGGGTCTCGAAACGCGTACTGCCGCAATGCAATGGGCGCCAAGCTACAAGCGGGCCACGTGGCTTCAAGCGCCATTGGCGCTGCTCAGTCTGCTCGCGGGTGCGGCCGCTTGGCTCTTAGGCGCAGGCGCTTGGTGGCTCGTCGCCGCATTGCTGATTGGATTCGTCGTGCCATTCACTTTCATCGTCATCATGCCCACCAACCATAGGCTCTTGGATCCAGGTCGCGACCTTGCATCTGCTGAAACTCGCGCTCTGCTAGAGCGTTGGGGAAAGCTGCATGCGGTGCGCACGGCGTTCAGCCTCATGGCTGCGGCGCTCTACCTTTGGTTGTTGGCTTGAACGGTCGGGGAGATAGGTAACAAAAGAGTCCGGGGACATGGGTTACACGGTTCGACGCCTCAGTCTGCCATACGCGTCTTCGATGCGCATGTGCCGCTCGAGCAGACGCCCCAGCGTGAGCGGCCCGAAGTACACGTTCCAGATCCCATCGTCGATCTCCTCGAGCCCGACGTATTCTCCAATGCAGACGGTGGACACGTTGACCCAGCGGCGGTTCCACCGAATGCCACCGTTGGCGCTGACGTAGCGGACTTCGAACCGGTCGGGATATTCGAGCGCGGGCAGCTTCGCGGGCATCTCGCGGGTGGAGGCCACGTAGCACGACGCCGGCGTCTGCTGGTCGAGCGCCTCGTGCGGACGTTCCTGGTTGAACTCCTCGCGAAAGTCGTTGAAGCGCCGTTGCTGGGCGGTGAGGCTGCCCGCCGCGGGCCGCGTCGTCTCCGCCTTCAGGGTGCGGTGCATGCGTTCATGCCGCCCGTTCTGATCTGGGCGACCCGGCTCAATGAACTCCGGCAGGATGCCCAGGCGCACCCACCACGCCGAGAGCTTCGAGAGGCGCGCCAGCGTCGTGGTGGCAAACGGCACGCCGTTGTCCGTGCGGATCCGCGTGGGTAGCCCATACTCGTGAAACCACCGGGTGAAGACGGGCTTTGCCACGTCGACGGCGGTGGTGCTCAGGGCTTGGCAGCCCAAGAGGTAGCGACTGAAGCCATCGGTCACGGTCCGCGGATAGCAGTAGCGGCCGTCGCCGGTCCGGAACTGCCCTTTGTAGTCGGCGCCCCAGACGTCATTGGGCGCGAGGATCTGCGTCATTGGCTTGCCCGGATGTCCGATACGTCGGCGATGGCGTCGGGTGGGCACCAGGCCGTGGCGGCTCAGAATGTCGCACGCAGTGGAGCGCCCGGGCAGCCGCCACCGCGGATGGCGCTTGCGCAGCAGGGCAAGGAGTTTCTTGCCGCCCCAGGACGGATGCCGGTGACGCGCCTCGAGGATCGCCGTCACGATCTCCTCGGCCGTCTGATTCGGCGACCGGCGCGGCCGCCGCGAGCGCTCCTCCAGCCCGGCCGGGCCGTGGCGCAGATAGCGCTCGATCCACTTGTACCCGGTCTTACGGGAGACGCCGTACTCGTCGCACAGCTCCGTGATCGTCCGCCCGCCCCGCAGATGCTCGGCGATGAACTGCGTTCGCTGATCCATGGGTGATGCGTGCCTCCACGGCATGGGCACCTCCTTCGATGCCCTGCCAGTGTGGTGTCACCCATGTCCCTGGACTAAACTGTTACCTATGTCTCCGGACCGTACCAAGCGCCGGCTAACAACCGGGTGGAGCCGACGGCGCCCATCGTCTGTGGTAGAATCTCCGCATCCGGGCGCCGCGGCTCACCCGGAGACGTTAGGCGTCATGTGAGGGTCACCCTGCAATTGTCTCAGGAAACGGAGAAACAAAGTTATGCGCGTTAAGGACCTGAAGTTCGTTGTTGTCATCGCCGCGCTGGCGCTTGGAGCATTCTCGATTGCCCGTGCAGCAGACACACCTGCGGAGCAACGCGCCGCACAACCGGCGGCGCCCCCAGTCCCGCTTCCGAACACGATGTCGCCTGAGGCAACCCGGTTTCTGGAAGCACTCATTGCCGCAGATCTCAAGTCTACCAAGGCACCGGACCCGACTGATCTCGCCGCCTGGCGCCGCTTGCAGGACCACTTGGCCGCCAACAACCCGCGCGCCGAGGCTGCGCAGGCGGCGCTGCCGAAGCTGGGCGTGTCGATGATCGATGCCAAGCTTGGGGGCGTGCCGGTCATCGATGTCCGCCCGCGTGGTTGGGACAATACCGATCGACAGCTGATCATCTATGTCCACGGCGGCGCCTTCACCATCAACAGTGCGCGTAGCACGGTTGCCAACGCCGGTCGCCTTGCTGCGAAGTCCGGCATACGCGTCATCTCGGTCGACTACACACTTGCTCCTGGGGCCAACTGGAAGATCATCCAGGATGAGGTGCTCTCCGTCGTCAAAGACCTTCTGAAGCAAGGTTACCGAAT
>CAZVOI010000835.1:0-2916 GCA_964628275.1 uncultured Acidobacteriota bacterium
CACGGCGATCTACTACCGCTACTACCACGACCCCGGCGATCACAACACGCGGGCGCACTACGGCGTGCGAACATCGACCCACAAGCTGATCCATTTCTGGAAGAAGGACCAGTGGGAGCTGTTCGATCTCGTCAAGGATCCATTGGAGCTGCACAACCTCTACGGCCAGCCGGGACAGGAGACTCTGACCGGCGAGCTGAAGGCCGAGCTTCAGCGCCTCAAGAAGGAAGTGCGCGACGAGGACCAGTTCGCCAACGAACAACTACCGAACGGCGTCGACGGTTTGGTCGCCAAGCTGCGGGGAAAGTAGCAGCAACTCCTCGCTCCGAAGCGGCGTAGGATGGCTTTCAGGGTCGAGTGGGGTTCGAAGCCCCGGTCCCCCCTTCTCGGTGCCTGCGAAGCCGTCGCCGTGACAAAAGACCATCATCGTCGTTGGCTCGACTCCGAGAGGTTCGTCATGAAGAAGCTTCTGCTGCTAGTCGGTCTTGGCGTCCTCGTCCCGACTCCTCGCTTCGCGAGCGCCCAGACCCTGAGCATCGATCACCAGGCGGTGGGATGCGCGGTCGCCGAAAAGTTCCCGCGGCTCGAGGCGCGCTTCGCTCCCGCGGACACCGTCGCGGTGGCGCGCGTTCTGTTCCAGCCGGAGAACGCACAGCAGTGGTACGCGGTGGCGATGAAGGCGGAAGGGTCCGCTTTCAGCGGGGTTCTTCCGAAGCCGAAGAAGAGCCTGAAGGCTTTCAAGTACTACATCGAGGTCACCGACAAGGCGCTCGGGACGAACCGCACGGCGGACTACACCGCGAACGTGGTCGGCGGCTCCGCCGAGTGCAAGGGCAAGCTGATGGCGGGCGCGCTCGGGTCGGCGGCGGTGCTGCTCCAGGTGCCGGCGGGCGCCGCGGCGCTGCCGGCCGGGTTCGCGTCGACGGGGGTCGTCGCAGCGGGGTCAGGGTCGGCTGTGGCGGCAGCCGGTGCGGCAGCGGGTGGCGGCGGCGGAGGCCTCGGGACGGGAGCGGTCGTCGGCATCGTCGCTGGAGTGGGAGCGGTCGCAGGAGGCGTGGCGGTCGCCGCCGGAAAGAGCGGCGACTCCTCGACCCCCGCATCCTCGATTCCACCAACGCCTACGCCGGCGCCCATCGCCAGCGTCGCCGGCACATGGGTCGGCCGCGCACCGGACGGGTGGACCACTTTCGAGAGCAGATCCAATTGCGGACGCGAAGTCCATGACTTGGATCTTGTGCTCACGCAGACCGGCAGCAGCATCGCGGGCACGATGACGTGGACAACCAGAGAGTCGTTCTCCTCCAACGTCGGCCTTACCCAAACAGTGTCACTGACCGGAACCGTGAACGGTAACGCGGTGACCTTCCCGATCTGTTGCACTTCCACCGGTATAGCACCTGTGGCTTCCGGCACGTTCACGTCGACGCGCATGACCGGCACGTTCACCGGGAGTTCCTGCCAGCTGATGCCGTTCGCGGTGAATCGCCAATGAGGAAGGGTCTGCTGGCTGGTCTTGGCGTTCTCGTCCTCACTCTTCCTCGGTGGACGCCCAGAGCTGAACATCGGTCATCAGCCGGTAGGGTGCGCCGTAGCCGATAAGTACCCGCTAGAACTTGCGCTGCCTCCAGTAGCCCGGTCGCCTCTTCGCGTGGGCCACGGCGTAGATCTCGAGGGCGTTCTCCGCGACGCGGTAGATCAAGCTGTACGGAAAGGTCGCGAACACGTATCGGTGAGTGTCAAAGAGGTATCGGGGCCAGCGCTCCGGAGTCTCAACGACCACAGCGACGGCGTGCTGGACGGCGGCTTCAAAGCGTGACGCAGCCACCGCGCTGTTGTTGAGGTAATAGTCGATCCCTGCGTACGCCTCGTCCCGAGCGTCGGGATGGAACCTAACGACGCTTGGTGGCAAGCCGTTTGCGCAGGCCTCGGCGGACCTCACTCCAGGGGACGAGCTTGACCCTGCCGGATTCCACCTCGCGGATCCGACGCTCGATCTCCTTGGCCCAGGCCTCCTCAACACCCTTGTCGGCCGGCGCGTCGAGGCTCTCGAGGAGGGTGCCCGCTATGTCTGCCCGTGTCTTTGGTGGAAGCTGAAGAGCGTCCTGCAGGACTCTCGCAGCCTTAGCGGTCATGACTAATCATGACTTGATGCTACTACGCTGACGGAGGACGCGGGGAAGCCGTCGCCGCGATAAGGCCCATTATCGGCTCCGGGAGAAAGTCATGACGAAACTTCTGCTGGCCGGTATCGGTATCCTCGCCCTTGCGCCGCCCTCTGCGAGCGCTCAGACCCTGATCATCGATCACCCGCGGTGACCTTCTCCTTCGCTCCCATCTTCAGCGGTTCCGGCACGTTCACTTCGACGCGCATGACCGGCACGGTCACCGGGAAGTCCTGCCAGCCGATGCCGTTCGCGGTGAATCGCCAATAGAGATCTCGAAGCCTGAAAGCGGTTTCACGCGAGCCTGCCCTTCCCGACTGGACGGGGTGCGTGCTTCTTGTTCATACTCACCCTACGTGCGGCTCCCGCTCCTGCCGTTAATCGGCTTCGCTGTGCTCGCGCCGGCCTTTGCCGGCGCTGCGCCCGCCGAGTCGTTCGACTCGGTCGTCGCGCCGTTCTTCGCGAAGAGCTGCCGCGCCTGCCATAACGCTTCTCTGAAGGGCGGGGACCTGGACCTGGTCGCTCTGTCTCGCGCCGGCGTCGTCGCTTCGGACGCGCTGGCGTGGGAGAAGGTCGTGCTTCGGATGAAGACCAGCGAGATGCCGCCGCAGCCGATGCCGCGGCCGGACCCGGCCGAGCTCAGCGCGGTGACGCGTTGGATCGAACGGGATCTGGAGCGGGCGTTCGAAGCCGCTCCGCCGGAGCCCGGCCGTGTCACGGCGCGGCGACTCAACCGGACCGAGTACGACAACAC
>CAZVOI010000836.1:0-3990 GCA_964628275.1 uncultured Acidobacteriota bacterium
CACCCGACGAGCCACCCGCTTGAGCTGATGGCTGACCAGGGGCGCGTCGGTGGCCACGATCACCACGATCGAGCCGCGCCCGAGCCTGGCCGCCTCCTCCGCGGTGTCCCGGGCCGAGGCGGAGCGAGGAGCGTCGTCGCACTTCGGGACGTCGGCCAGCCAGGGCCGGGTCTGGGGCAGGGTGGCGCAGGTGCGCAGGTCGGTGATCTCCCGCCCCACCGGCACGCCGAGGACCTGGAGATCGCCGCCGTAGTTGCACTGGACCAGCACCCCGAGGGTGTAGTCGTGGCCCAGCACGCTCACCACGCGTGACGACGTGCCGATGCCGCCCTTGAACCCGTTGCAGCCCATGCCCGTGCCGCCGCCTATCGCCCCTTCGACCACGGGCCCGGCAGTGGCCGCGTCGAGGGCCGCGAACACGTGGGCCGGCTTCACGTGCTCGCCGTTCGCGTCGTTCAGGAAGTCGAAGGTCTCGGACACCACGGGATAGGTGAAGACGAGCTGCCGTCCCTGGGCGAGCTGCCACTGGAGCGCGGCGTCGCGGACGACCCCCACGCTGTGGGTGCCGGTGAGGAGGATCGGGCCTTCGAGGAACCCGGACTCCTCGATCCAGTTGACCCCGGTCATGTCGCCGTTTCCGTTTTGGTTGAAGGTGGCGGCCATGACAAAGTCCCAGTTGCCCTTGGGCCGGGGCAGGATGGCGGTGACGCCGGTGCGAATCGGGCCCTGGCCGGGCACGAGCTTGCCCTCGCCCTCCAGGATCGTGGCATGGCCCACCGCCACGCCGGGCACGTCGGTGATGGCGTTGTGGGGTCCGGTGGCATTGGCGAAGGGGATGCCGAGATCGCGGGCGCGGGGGCCGGTTTTCGGCTGGGTCTCAGGCGACAAGACACCGCAGAACGCGAGAAGGGGGACGGCCCACGGTGCAATGGATGGCATGGTCAGCTCCGAGGAGGGTGCTGTTGGGGGCGACGACGGGGAGTGTACGCCCGCTCGAGCTCAACGCGATGGCCGTATAATGCCGCGCCTCCAATAACTGATCGCCGAAACCATGACCCTCACTCCCGGCATCCGCCTTGGCCCTTACGAGATCGTGTCGCCGCTCGGAGCAGGCGGGATGGGCGAGGTCTATCGCGCGAAGGACACGCGCCTCGACCGCGAGGTCGCGATCAAGATCCTGCCCGAAAGTTTCGCGGCGGACGAGCAGCGCCGCCAGCGCTTCGAGCGCGAAGCGAAAGCGATCTCGTCGCTGAACCACCCGAACATCTGTGCCCTCTTCGACGTCGGCCACGAGAACGCGACGCACTACCTCGTGATGGAGCTGCTCGAGGGCGATTCCCTCGCCGACCGCCTCGCGAAGGGCGCCTTGCCCCCCGATCAGGTGCTGCGCTACGGGTCGCAGATCGCCGACGCCCTCGAGTGCGCGCACAAGCACAGCGTCGTGCACCGCGACCTCAAGCCCGGCAACGTCGTCCTGACCAAGACTGGAGCCAAGCTCCTGGACTTCGGTCTGGCGCGCGCCGCGGCAGGCGACCGCACGTTCGGCGGAAGCTCGGACCTGATGACCGCGGCCAAGCCGCTGACCGAGCAGGGCACCATCGTCGGCACCTTCCAGTACATGGCCCCTGAGCAGCTCGAAGGCCACGAGGCCGACGCGCGTACCGACATCTTCGCCCTGGGCGCGCTGCTCTTCGAGATGGCGACCGGGAAGCACGCCTTCGAGGGCAAGTCGCGGACAAGCCTGATCGCGGCGATTGTCTCCTCCCAGCCGCCGCCCATTTCGTCGGTCGTGCCGATGTGTCCCCCGGCCCTCGACCACATCGTGCGCAAGTGCCTGGAGAAGGAGCCCGACGAGCGCTGGCAGTCCGCCCACGACGTGGCCGAGGAGCTGCGCTGGATCGCCCAGGCCGGCTCCCAGGCGGGAGTTGCATCCTCGATCGCCGTCCGGCGCCGGACGCGCGAGAGCCTCGCCTGGGCCCTCGCGGCTCTCAGCGCCGTGGCCGCGATCGGGCTCGGCGTTGCGCTCGCGCGGAGCCGCGCCCACGACCCGACGGCGTTTCGTGCCAGCCTGCCGCCACCGCCGGGTACGGCCGTCGTGCCATACGACGAGCTGGGCCTCGCGCTTTCCTCGGACGGGCGATCCCTGGCGTTCGTCGCGCTCGCGCGAGACGGCTCCAAGCAGATCTGGACCCGCGACTTCTCGTCCGCCGCCGCGCGCGCGATCCCCGAAACCCAGGGTGCCTGGTACCCGTTCTGGTCGCCCGACGGCCGCCACCTGGGCTTCTTCGCCGACAGCAAGCTCAAGAAGATCGACCTGCGCGGCGGCTCGCCGCAGGTGCTGGCGGACGCGCCCACGGGCCGCGGAGGGAGTTGGAGCAAGGACGACGTGATCCTCTTCGCGCCCAACATCCGCGCGCCGATCCAGAGCATCCCCGCCTCGGGCGGGACGCCGAAGCCCGTCACGCGCTTCGACGCGGCGAAGGAGACATCGCACCGTTGGCCGCAGTTCCTGCCCGACGGGCGGCACTTCCTTTATATGTCCCGCGGCCGCAACGAGGGCAACAAGCCTGAGCTCGGGCGCCTGGCGCTCGGATCGCTCGATTCGCCGGAGCCGACGATTCTGGCCGAGGATGCCACCAACGCGGCCTACGTTCCCCCGGGCTATGTGCTCTACGGCCGCTCGGCCAACCTGCTCGCGCAGCGCTTCGACATGAAATCGCTGCGCCTGGTCGGCGAGCCGGTCACGGTCGTGGAGGAGAAGCTCGCGTATTGGGAGGCCAAGAACCTCGTGATGTTCGCCGCCTCGGAGGACGGCAGCCTCGTCTACCTCCCCGGGGCGTCGCGCCAGACGGTGCTCACCTGGTACGACCGCTCCGGTCGCGTACTGGGCACGGTGGGCGAGGCGGGAATCCAGATCGACGCAAGGCTCTCGCCCGACGGGAAGAAGATCGCGTCCGTGCGCGGCGAAGCGCCCAAGTCGGATCTCTGGATCCGCGATCTCGAATACAACCGCGCGTTCCGTTTCACGTTCCGGAGCGGGACATTCTTTTTTCCGCGCTGGTCACGCGACGCGAGCCGGCTGATGTTCAGCTGCCAGCCCAAGCTCGTGTCGGACATCTGTACCAAGTCGTTTCGCGACGGTGGTGATCTCACGACGCTCGTCGAAGGGCCCAGCTGGAAGGACGCGGGCGGATGGCTGCTGGATGGCTCCGTCGTTTACGCCGAGCAGAACCCCGAGACCAGCCTGGACCTGATGGTAAAGCCGGCCGACGCCAAGAGCGAGCCGCGCGTCCTGCTGCGCACACCGTTCAACGAGTCCAACCCCGAGCCGTCGCCGGACGGGCGCTGGGTGGCATACCTCTCGGACGAGACCGGCCGCGCCGAGGTCTACGTGCGTTCCGCGAGCGGCTCCCCGGAGCAGTGGCAGATCTCGACCGGCGGCGGCGAGCAGCCTCGCTGGCGCGGCGATGGCAAGGAGCTGTTCTTCACGACCTCCGACGGGAAGCTGATGGCGACGCCCATCGAAACCCAACCTGCGTTCCGGCCCGCGTCTCCCAAGGCCCTGTTCGCGCTGCCGGAGCCACCGAATCGGCTGATGCCGCTGTTCGAGGACGTGGCGCCCGACGGCAACCGCTTCCTGCTCAACCTGCCGACCGAGAGCGCCGCCAGCGTGGGCTTCCGTGTCGTGCTCCACTGGCAAGCCCTCACCGGCGACCACGGCCCGTAACAGCATGCCACTCTCTGCCTCGACCCGACTCGGTCCGTACGAGATCGTCGCGCCGCTCGGAGCGGGCGGCATGGGCGAGGTGTACCGCGCGAAGGACACGCGCCTCGACCGCGAGGTCGCGATCAAGATCCTGCCCGAGGGCTCGCCGCCGATGAGCAGCGGCGGGCGCGCTTCGAGCGCGAGGCGAAGGCGGGTCGTGCTCAACTGGACCGAAGAGCTGAAGCGGATACTTGCAAGAGGCGGCGCCCGGTGACGATCGCGAC
>CAZVOI010000837.1:0-7355 GCA_964628275.1 uncultured Acidobacteriota bacterium
TGCCCTGATCCTGGGCGGCGCGGCGCTGGTGGTCGGAGGGGCCGTCGTGGCGGCGCCGAACGATACGACGACGCTCGCGACGACGACGACGGTTTCCACGGGGGCCACGACCACGACCACGACGACGACCACGCCGACGACAACCACGACCACGACCACGCCGCCGCCGCCCGCGCCGACGACGACGACCAACCCGGTTTCGCCCTTCAGTCCCGCGCCGCCGGAGATGCCCCGAAACTAGAGGGGCGCCACACGAACCGGCGTCCAACCGACGACGGCTCGCCTGAACGCAAGCCCCTCATTCCAATACTCTCTCAATGAGACTCGGCGTCAACGTCGATCACATCGCCACCATCCGTCAGGCGCGCCGCGCCAGCGAGCCGGATCCTGTGCGCGCCGCGGTGCTGGCCGAGCTGGGCGGCGCCGACGGAATCACCGTCCACCTGCGAGCCGATCGCCGCCACATCCAGGATCGGGACGTCGAGATTCTGCGACAGGTCGTCGCCACGCGGCTCAACCTCGAGATGGCCGCCACCCAGGAGATGTTGCGTATCGCGCTGACCGTCAAGCCGGACCAGGTCACGCTGGTACCCGAGCGCCGCGAGGAGCTCACGACCGAAGGTGGGCTCGACGTAATGCTGAACGCGACGCAGCTTCGACCGGTGATAAGGGCCCTCCGCGACGGCGGCATCCACGTCAGCCTGTTCGTGGATCCCGACATGGGCCAGGTCAAGGAGTCCTACAAGATCGATGCGCAGGCCGTCGAGATCAACACCGCGGCCTTCGCCGATGCCCGCGACTCCGTCTCGCGTGAGGCCGCGCTGCGCAAGAGCGTCGACGCGGCCCGCCAGGCGAAGAAGCTCGGCATGGCGGTGCATGCCGGCCACGGTCTCAGCTACTCGAACGTGGGCCCGATCGCCGCGATCACCGAGTTTGAGGAGCTGAACATCGGTCACAGCATCGTGGCGCGGGCGGCGCTCTTGGGGATGGAACGGGCTGTTCGCGAGATGGCGGAGCTACTGCGGAGACGTTAGAATCCCCCTGTTTCCGCTGGGAGTGAGAGACGATGCTCGAGGCGTACGGCCAGACTGACGTCGGTCGCAAGCGAAAGCTCAACGAGGACAACTTCCTCGTCAATTCCGAGATCGGCCTCTATTCCGTCTGCGACGGCATGGGCGGCCACAACGCCGGCGAGGTCGCCTCCAAGATGGCGGTCGAGACGATCGCCGCCTTCATCGAGAAGAGCCATCGCGAGAAGGAAATCACCTGGCCCTACGGCCTCGACGTCAATCTCTCGTTCGACGGCAACCGGCTGAAGACGGCAATCAAGCTCGCGAATCGTAAGGTGTTCAAGGCGGCCGACAACCGGGAGGACTACACCGGGATGGGCACCACCGCCGTCGCGGCGCTTGCGTCTGAGGGCGTGCTGACGATCGGGTCGGCCGGAGACAGCCGCTGCTACCTGTTGCGCGAGGGCGTGCTCACCCAGCTCACACGGGACGACTCATGGGTGTCGGCGGCCTGGGCCGAAGGTATCTTGAGCGCTTCGGAGATCGACAAGCATCCTCTCCGCAACGTCATCACCAAGGCCGTCGGCGCCAAGGATTCGCTCGACCTGGACATCGTCGAACACCGTTTCCAGAACGGCGACGTCGCCCTGGTGTGCTCCGACGGCCTTCATTCGATGATGGGCGACGCCGACATCTTGAAGCAGCTGACGCCGATGCCTGATTCGCTCCAGGAGGCGGCACAGAAACTGATCGCCGCCGCGAACGAGGCCGGCGGAAAAGACAACGTGTCCGTCGTTCTCCTGCGCTACCGCGGGTAGGCCGCTCGTGAGCGCCGCTCCGCGCGCGGGCCCGCCGGCCGAGTAGGCGGCATGGCCTTCGGTCGATACGAGATCCTCGACAAACTAGGTGAAGGAGCGATGGGCGTCGTATATCGCGCCCGTGACCAGGCTCTCGGCCGGATCGTGGCGCTGAAGATGCTCACGGCCGAGTATGGAGCGGAGGACGAGCTGCACCAACGCTTCCAGCGCGAAGCGGAAGCGATTGGACGCCTGAATCACCCGAGCATCGTACAGGTCTTCGACATGGGCGAGGCCGAGGGCCATCTGTACATGGCGATGGAGCTGCTCGACGGGGAAGATCTGCGCCACCTGATCGAGAAGCAAGTCGAGATCCCGCTGGCCGACCGCGCGCGGATCCTGCGCGAGATCTGCGAGGGACTCGGCTATGCGCACACGCGCGGCGTCGTGCACCGCGACATCAAGCCCGCCAACATCCTGGTGATGACGTCCGGGCGCGTGAAGATCCTCGACTTCGGTCTCGCGCGGGTCGCGACGCGCCAAACGATCACCGTCCGCGGCGTGATCCTGGGCACACCTGACTACATGTCGCCGGAGCAGGCGATGGGGACGACCGCCGACGCGCGCTCCGACATCTTCTCCGCCGGTGCCGTCTTCTACGAGTTCCTGACCTTCCAGAAGCCGTTTCAGGGGAAGACGCTGCATTCCGTGCTCTACCAGATCATCTCGGAGGAACCGGATCCGATATTGACCCTGAACCCGGACGTGCCCGCCCGGCTCGCGCGTGTCGTGCATCGCATGCTCGACAAAGACCCGGACAAGCGCTATCAATCAATGGAAGATGCCTGCCGCGACGTCGAAGAAATCCACGACGCGCTGCGCCGTTCGCACTCGCGCTCCGCCGTGCCTCAGCGGGTGGCCGTCCCCTCAGGCGGGTCGATCGCCGAGGATGCGCGCGCACGCGTCCGGGACCTGGTCACCCGTGGCAAGGCTCACTACGACGGCGGGCAGTTTGCGAAGGCGCTCTTCGACATGAAGGAAGCTCTGGCCTTGGACCCGACTTCGGCGGAAGCCGCGGAAGTGTTGTGGCGGGCCGGCAAGCGTCTTCAAGAGACGCACGCCGAGTGAAGGTCTAGGAGGCGGGGTATGTTCTCTCCAACCCATCGAGAAGAGCGCCGTGGGCTGCGACTGGAAGTCGAAGTGCGGGGTCGCGACGCCGACGGAAGGAGCTTCAACGACACGGCGGAGAGCCGCAACGTCAGCGGCGCCGGAATCTGTTTCGCGAGCCGCCGCTTGCTGGCGCTTGGCACGCGGCTGGAGCTGCGGATCGCGCTGCCCCCGCCGCTGCGGCGTCCCTTTGGCGACCGTCCGATCTATGCCGTGCGGGCCCTGGTCTGCCGCGTCGAGCCCGTGGCGGGCGATGGCTTCCGTGTCGGTGCCCGCTTCCTCGCCGAGATCGGGGTATAATCGCGAGCCTTTTCGACATCTCGCCGCGGGCCACGGGCGAGGCAACGCATCGTTTCGGCAATGCCCCTACTACTGAGCGAACAAGGAGAAACCTCGAGGTGACGAACACGCCGTTCGATGACGAGGACGACAAGCCCTGGAAGACGGACCTGGCGCGCAAATCCGCGCTGCGCCGTGTCCAGGTGCTCGGGGAGATCGAGGAGCAGATCAAGAAGGCGCCCTCCTTCGAGGAAGCGTTGCGGATGGCGGTCGAGCTGATGAAGAAGAAATTCGCCCGCTTCTCGGCAGTGACGGCCTACATGGCCGACGGCGAGGACCTGGCCGTTCACATAGCACTCGACCGCCCGCAGGGACCCGACCGTGTCTGGTCGGGCGGCGGTCCACTCGCCGAGGCGGCGCAGGGCAGCCAGCCGACCGTCGTCTCGGACCTCGCTGGCGACGCTGGTTGGACAGCCGTTGGCCTCACCAAGGGCAGCGCTGTCGTGGCGCCGATTCGCACCGAAGCGGGCCTCTGGGCCATCGTCGAGGTCTGGAGCGACTTCCGTGACGCCTTCACGGCCCAGGACGTGAAGCTGATCGGCAGCGTCGTCGCGGCCGTGGCCAAGAAGACGCCGGCCGCCTAGCGCCCGCATGGCGGGATTGCTGCAGGGCGTCTTCCCGCCGCTGGTCACTCCGTTCACCGCGGACGGAGCGGTCGATTTTGGCGCTTTCGAAGCCAACCTGGACGCGTATGCGCCCGCCGCTTTCGGCGGCGCCCTCGTCCTCGGCTCGAATGGAGAGGCGCACGTCCTCGAAGAAGCCGAGAAGCTGGCACTGATCGCGAACGCGCGCCGCCGCGTGCCGGGCACGCTGCTCGCGGGCTGCGGGCTCGAATCGACGGCCGCGACGATTGCGCTCGTGAGGAAGGCGGCCGACGCCGGCGCCGATCTGGCGCTCTTGCTCCCGCCCCATTACTTCCGCGCCCGTGTCGACGACGAGCTGCTCCGGCGACACTACGAGGCGGTTGCCGAGTCATCTCCGATTCCGATCCTCTTCTATTCGGTACCCGCGGTCAGCGGCGTCACCCTTTCACCTCCGCTGGCCGCGGCTCTCGCCAGGCACCCACGCATCGCGGGCGTCAAGGAGTCGACGGGCGACATGGCCCTGCTGGGCCGCCTCAAGGCCGCCGTTCCCGAATCCTTCGCGATCGTCTGCGGCTCAGGTCCGGTCTACTACCCGGCGCTTTGCCTGGGAGCGAAAGCCGGCATCCTGGCGGTAGCCTGTTGCCTCCCCGAAGCGACGGTCGCGCTCCACGAGGCCTTCGCGGCGTCGGACCACACGCGCGCCCGGCGTCTGCAGGAGGCGATAGCACCTATCGCCACAGCGGTCACCGTCACCCATGGCGTGCCGGCCCTGAAAGCGGCGATGGACCTAGCTGACCTCAGCGGAGGCTGGCCGCGAGCCCCGCTCGCGCCGGTGAGCCCGACGGTCTACGAAGAGTTGCGCTCGCTCATGCTCGGGACTCGCGAGACGCTGGCCTCGCTCTCGGCGTAGGCCCGAAGCGTCCCGTCGACCATTCGATCGGCGCTGAAGCGCGACTCGAAGGTCCGCCGCCCGGCCGCCCCGTAACGATTCCGCGCGTCCTCCTGGGTGACCAGCTCGACGAACACCTCGGCCATGGCTTCGGGCGAGCGCGGCTTCACGAGGCGGCCGTTGACGCCGTCCTCCACGGCTTCCGGGATCCCGCCGGCAGCCGTCGCCACGATTGGGCGCGCGAAGCACATCGCGTCGAGCAGGCTGGTCCCGAGGCCTTCCATGTGCGATGAGAGGCAGAACACGTCGAAGGCCGGCAACAGTCTGTCCACGTCCTCCCGAAAGCCGGTGAAGCGGCAGTTTGCGGTGATGCCGAGATCGCGCGCCAGCGCTTCGAGCCGGCCGCGCTCCTCGCCCTCGCCCAGCACGAACAGGAACAGCTTCGGCACGCGCAGGATCGCCAGCGCCAAGGCGCGCAGCAGCGTCGCGTGATCTTTGTGGTCGACGAGCGCGGCCACGTTGCCTATCACGAACGCGTCCTCCGGCGCTCCCATCGCTCGGAGCGCGGCGCGTCCTCCGGGCACGGCCCGCCGGTCCGGCACTCCTTCATAGACGACCCGGATGCGCTCCTCCGGAACTCCGGACTCCGCAAGCACCGCCGCGATGCGCCGGCTCACGGCGAGCGTGCGCTCGCAGGCCGAATACTTGAGTCGAGACAGCGGCCCACGCAGCGGAAAATCCACGCGGCGTGTCGCGAGGCGTCGCTTGGCGCCGGAGAGGAGACCCGGAATCAGGGCGTGCGGGTCGTGAAGCTGCACGATGTCCGGCCCAAAGCGCGCAGTCAGCCCTCGGAGCGCGAGCATCGCGCGCGGCGCGAGATCGCCCGAGAACGGCATCCCCAGCATGTCGAGGCCAGCGGCGCGGCCGCGGGCTTCGAGCGCGCCGCCGTTCCGGCACGCGATCGCCACCGTGTGTCCGCGCGCCGCCATTCCGAGCGCCGTCAGCAACACCTGGTTCTGGCCGCCGCGCCAGCCACGGGCGGTGTCGACGTGCAGGATCCTCATCGGGCCGGCGGCTCGGCGTGGCGCTCCATCAGCTTCGCGAACTTGAGAAACGTGTAGTAACTGTTGAGGACGGATATCACGAGCCCAGCGCGACCGTAGAGGAACCCGCCGCGCAGCACGTAGTTGCGGACGAGCGCGAAAGCGGCGGTGCCCAGCATCTGACCGACCGACGTGTTGCCTCCTGCCTCGAACGCCTGCCGAGACCAGAGCGACGTGTATTCGTCGATGGTGCAGAGATGGTCGGAGATGTTCGGGTAGGGAAGGTGGATGATCTCGCCGCGCAGTCGGCCGACCTCGCCGCGCACCTTCACCGACTCGTGAACCAGCGCGGGCTGGCAGCGTCCGAGGCGGCGGTCGAAGAGGCGCAACTGCCAGTCCGGATACCAGTCCGTGCCGCGGATCCAACGACCCATGTAGCGGGCCACCCGTGGGATGCGATAGCCGGCCTTCATCGGCTCGCTGCAAGCCCGCAGCGCCTCGATCTCGGCGCGCAGCGCTGGGCTCACGCGCTCGTCCGCGTCCAGGAACAGCACCAGGTCGTGGCGGGCGGCGGCGAAACCCACGTTGCGCTGGGCGGCGAAACCGGGCCAGGGCACGTTGTTGACGACGCGCGCGCCGAACTGCTGCGCGACCTCGCGGGTGCGGTCGGTGGACCCGCTGTCGACGACCAGGATCTCGTCGGCGAAACTCACGCTGGCCAAGGCATCGGGAAGCCGCTGTTCCTCGTCCTTGGTGATGAACATGACGGAAAGCGGCGTCACGCGGTCCAGTATAGGGGGGCGCCGTCTGGAACTCGCAGCGGCGCCAAGGGTTACAATGAACGTGAGCATGAACCGAAAGCCGTTGAGTGTCATCCTGGCCCTGGCCCTCGCGGGCTGGCCCGTGACCGCCCCTGCCCAAGCCGGAGCCTCGGTGAAGGATGCCGAGGTCGCCAAGGGGATCAAGGCCGTCGACGACGGGGACTACGATACGGCGATCTTCATGCTCGACTTGGCCACCCGTCGGTTGGCCGTCGAAGCGAAGAGCCCGGATCTCCCCTACGCGTATCTGTACCTCGGGATCGCGTACGTGGGCAAGGGCGCCGAAGCCGCGGCGAAGGCCAAGTTCCGTGAGGCGCTCAAGCAGATGCGAGATCTAGCATTGTCTGCGGAGACGTACCCGCCTAAGGTCATCAACGTCTTCGAGGCTGCCCGCGACGAGGTGTCTCGTGAGTCCGTCGGGGCCGTCCCGGCCACGACGATGCCGACGGCCACCAGTCCAGCCTCCGCGCCCGCGGAGAAGAAGAAGGGGGGCGGCAAGGGATTGCTGATCCTCGGAGGCATCGCAGTGGTGGCAGCGGGCGCGGCCGCCGCCGCCGGCAGCGGCGGTGACGGCTCGTCGGCGAGCAGCGGTGGCGGCGCCGAGCTCCGGACGACTACGTTCCCGAACGAGGTCGTCGTCTTCGGCGGCGGCCGTGACTTCGTCATCGACGTCCGGGGAAGCGGGACGCTGACGGCCCGGGTCAC
>CAZVOI010000838.1:0-1814 GCA_964628275.1 uncultured Acidobacteriota bacterium
CCGCGCCCGCGCGACGAATCGTCACGAGTCCTGGACATGAAGAGTCCTCGCGACGAGACAAATCGGGCGATGGGCCGCTCGCATTCATTCGCATTGGAATTCTTTGGAAATCTTTTGGAACTGGAGAATCAGAAATGAGACACACATTTGCGTCCGCGACAGTCGTACTCGCGGCCGTTCTCTCGGGCGCGTGCGGCTCGGACGCGGTCAGCTCGCCGACGGCGCCTTCGGCGAGCCCCGCTGCCGGCATCGTCAAGACGCTTCAAGTCGCGCCTTCGCGGGTCGACTGCGTCGGCGTCGCTCCACAGTCGTGCCTGCTGGTGCGTGAGAACGCCGGCGCGCCGTGGACGAACCTGTACGAGCCGATCGTCGGGTTCGAGTACGAGCCCGGCTTCCTCTACGAGATCCGCATCAAGGAAGAGGCGGTCTCGAACCCGCCGGCCGATGCGTCGTCGATCAAGCGCACGCTGATCGCGGTTCTCAGCAAGACGCCGGCGGCGGCGGGGGTCCTCGGCACGACCTGGCGCCTCGAGTCGATCGAGGGCCGCGCGGCGCTCGCCGGTGTGCGCGTCACAGCGGTGTTCGACAAAGACAGCCGCGTCGCGGGCTCGGCCGGCTGCAACGGCTACTTCGGCGCCGCCGCGCTCGACGGCGACAAGCTGAAAGTGGGCTCGCTCGCCACGACCTTGATGCATTGCGGCGCGCCCGGCGTGATGCCGCAGGAACAGGCGTACCTGGCGGATCTCGGCGCGGCGACCGTTTCTCGCGTCATCGGCGGAAAGCTGGAATTGGGTCCGAGCCCGGCCATCGTCACGCTCGTCTTTCGCGCCGAGTGACGCGAACGCCGGACCGCTAGCGCCTGAATCGTCTCGCCCAGCCGAGTGACGCGAGCGTCTCGCCGCTCGGGCGGTATTCGAGGCCGACCCAGCCCGAGTAGCCGTCGCTGTCGATCTGGCCGAGGACTTCGTCGACCGGCACGACGCCCGTGCCCGGCTCGTGGCGGCCGGGAGCGTCGGCAAGCTGGATGTGGCCGATCCGCGCCCAATCTCGGCGCAGGCCTGCGCCGAGATCCAGGCCCATCAGGTGCGCGTGGTACAGGTCGAATTGCAGCCGCAGGTTCGGGTGCGCGATCTGATCGAGCACCTCCCGGGCCAACTCGAAGTTGTCGAGAAAGTAGCCGGGTGCTTCGAGCGCGCTCAACGGCTCGATCAGGCCGGTCAGCCCTTCCTTGGCCAGGATCTCGGCGGAGTGCGCGAGGTTGGCGAGATACGTCGCGAACACCGGCCCGCGGCCCGGCTCGGACGCGACCCCCGCCAGCAGATGGATGTTGGGGCAGCCGAGCGCCTTCGCGTACTCGATCGCCATCGCCAGCGCGGCGCGGAACTCGTCCTGCCGTCCTGGCAGGCAGGTCAAGCCGCGTTCACCCGCCTCGCCCTGCGGCAGGTTGATCAGTACTTGTGAGAGTCCATGGTCGCGCAGCCGAGCCGCAACCTGAAGCGGCGGATGCTCGTACGGCGAATGGCACTCGACGCCTCGAAACCCGGCGTCGGCCGCCGCGGCAAACCGCTCGAGAAACGGCGCCTCGGTGAACAGGAACGAGAGATTGGCCGAGAGGCGCGGCATTTGGATGACTCCGGTCAGCTCTTCCGAGCGACCTTGATCGGCGCGGGCTCGACCTGGGCGTCCTCATTCCCCAATCGAATCGGTATCTCGCCGGCCGCGGCCACGACCTTTCGCGCCATCTCGCTGCCGACGAGCGTTTGCGGCATCCGGTCTCCGGGGCCAGCGACGCTGATCGCGGCCACCACCTCTCG
>CAZVOI010000839.1:0-13739 GCA_964628275.1 uncultured Acidobacteriota bacterium
CGCCGCGACGTAGTTGAAAACCTCGACCACGTCGTCGAGCGGCACGCCGGGGGCTTCGTCCAGCTCGAAGAGGAGCAGGTCCGACAGCGACGACTGCGTCCCCTCGATCTGCGAGGAGAGCACCGCCTCTTTTCGGACGTAGGCATAGAGGAAGAGCGACTTGTCCGGCAGGAGCGTGGAGGCGCCGTCGAGCCGGCCCAGCGCGAGCACCGCCGCCTCCAGCGTCCGCTGCAACTCCCCCGCGAACGTGAGCGCCGGGACGGGCGGCAGCGGAGCCGGGAGAAAGGCGCGCACCTTTTCCCCGCCGGCAGCCGTCGTTTCGTATCTCCCGGTTTCGCCGCGCTTCATGCCGGTCGGTTCTCCCACATTGCTCCAACACTGAATAGCGGGTGGTTCTATTAAGACTTGGTGGTCAAGTCTAAACAAGCGCCCCGGACCACGGCAAGAGCCTTCTGCAGGCCGGCCAGCGGAAGCCGCGGTTCCGACGGGCCGCCACTGTCGATCAGGCGACCGCGTCCTCCCGCACGGAGATCTTGCCAGACCTCGGGGCTAATCGGAAGTTCCCCGGCTGAGTAGGCCGTAAACCCTTATGTGCAACGGACCTGGGTGTACTTTGTGCAGATGTTAGTAGGCATGTAATATGTGATTTAACACTTGCCACACTGGTTCTAACGTGATCTACTAAGCGCATGTACATCGCGGCGGTCCCGAACCGAGACTCGCCCCCGGCAATCCTGCTCCGCGAGAGCTTCCGCGAGGGCTCCAAGGTCAGGACTCGGACCCTCGCCAATCTCTCTCGCTGGCCGCCTCACAGGATCGAGGCCTTTCGGGCTTTTCTCAAAGGCGCCCCGGTCGGCGCAATGCTCGGGTCGGACAGCTTCGAGATCGTGCGCAGCCTGCCCCACGGTCATGTGGCGGCGACGCTGGGGAGCCTGCGCCGGCTTGGCCTCGATTCCATCCTCGCCTCAAAGCGCAGCCGGCAACGGGACCTGTGCCTGGCGATGATCGTGGGACGGCTGCTCGAGCCCCGCTCGAAGCTGGCTCTGGTCCGTTCGCTGGGGGAACAGACCCTCTCGAGCAGCCTGGGTGAGGCGCTTTCTATCGCGGACGCCGACGAGGACGAGCTGTACCTTGCCATGGACTGGCTGATCGAGCGCCAGGACCGAATCGAATCGGCCCTCGCGAAGCGGCACCTCACAGAGGGCACGCTGGTCCTGTATGACGTCAGCTCCACCTATTTCGAGGGGCGCCACTGCCCTCTGGCCCGCATCGGACATTCGCGTGACGGCCGCTTCGACAGGCCCCAGATCGTCTTCGGCCTGCTGACCGACGCGGAGGGCTGTCCGGTGGCGACTGAGGTCTTCGACGGCAACACCGGGGATCCCAAGACTGTGCCCGCGCAGGTCAAGAAGCTGCGGGAGCGCTTTGGGCTCAAGCGGGTGGTGCTGGTGGGGGATCGAGGCATGATCACTTCCGCCAGGATCGAAGAGGACCTCAAGCAGGCGCCGGGTCTGGAGTGGATCACTGCGCTTCGTAGTCCGGCCATCCGGAAGCTGGTCGAGACCGGGGCCTTGGATGTGTCGCTCTTCGACGAGCGCGATCTGGCTGAGATCAGCTCGCCCGACTACCCCGGCGAGCGGCTCATCGTGTGCCGCAATCCACTGCTGGCCGAGGAACGCAAGCGCAAGCGCGAGGCTCTGCTTCAGGCTACGGAGAAGGAACTCGAAAAGGTGGCCGCTGCCACGCGGCGAGTGAAGCGCCCGCTACGCGGCAAGGACCGCATCGGACTACGCGTGGGTCGGATGCTGGGTCGTTTCAAGATGGGCAAGCACTTCAAGCTCGACATCATGGACGAGCGTTTCGCCTACGAGCGCGATCAGGTCGGTATCGCCGAAGAGGCGGCGCTGGACGGGATCTACGTGATCCGGACCAGCGTGGCCGCCGAGACGCTCAGCCCCGAAGACACCGTCCTCTCGTACAAGCGCCTGGCGCAGGTGGAGCGCGCCTTTCGTAGCCTCAAGACCGTCGACCTCAAGCTGCGTCCCATCCACCACCGTCTCGCGACACGCGTCAGGGCCCACGTCTTGATCTGCATGCTGGCCTACTACGTCGAGTGGCATATGCGCCGCGCCCTGGCCCCCATGCTCTTCGATGACGACGACAAGGCCGCCGCCGCACTGCGTCGCAAGTCCGCCGTGGCCAAAGCTCAGCGCTCCGGGAAGGCCGAACGGAAGGCGAGCACCAAGCTCACCCAGGATGGATCCCCCGTCCACAGCTTCCAGACCCTGCTTCGCGATCTCGCCACCCTGGTCAAAAACCGCGTGCAGCCCAAGGATCGCTCCGCCAAGCCCTTCGAGATGATCACCACTCCGACGCCGCTACAGCAGCGCGCCCTCGATCTGCTCGCTGTCTCCCAACGCCTGTAGGCAGTACCAGACTGCTCGCGGCCAGGCAGACACAGCCAGATCAGGCACTTGCGGCTACGCCCACCGGGAACTTCCGCCTAGGCGGCGGCGGAAACGACGGCCGTGGCCGGCTCGCGCAGCGCCCGAGCAGCCAGCAGCACCAGAGAGATCCAGACCCAGTCCGCCAGCAGCAGGTGCGCGAGCTGCAGCGGGATCGGCGCGAGCAGCACGACGTTCAGCCCACCGAGCAGCGTCTGCGCCAGTGTCAGCCCCGCCAGAATCGCCGCCGACCGTCCCGGGTTGCGTGGCCCGACCCAGGCGCACAAGCCGAGAAGGCCGAGCGCCGTCGCGACCGCGAGCGTCGGGTGGAGCAGGCGCAGCCGGATCAGCACGTGGGCGGTGGGCGAGAGGTCTTGCGCGAGCGCATGCTCGAGTGACTGGGCGGGGAAGAGCGTGTCGCCGAGGGCGGCTACGGCGCCGCTCGAGCCGACGAGCAGAACCGCCACGAGCGCCATGCCGAAGGTCGCCGTGTCGCGCCCGCGCCCGGCCAACGCGACCCGTGGCGCACCCGAGGCGAAATGCGCCGTCAGCGCCAGCACCCCGAGCAGGAAGAAGGTGTTGACCAGATGGGTGCCCATGAAGAGAGCGCGCGCCATCGACTGGTTGTCGGCCACCAGCTCGAACAAGACCAGGCCCGCTCCGACCGCGGCTTCGCTCAGGATGAAGGCCATCGAGAGCGCAGCCCAAAGGCGCGCCGGGTGGCCCTTCGCGAAGGCCCGTCGCGAGCCAACGACGAGACCGACCACGAGCAAGAGCGCGATCCCGCTGGTCGCCCGGTGCGCGAACTCGATCACGGTAGAGGCCTTGACGGCGCTCGGCAGCACCTCGCCATTGCACAGCGGCCAGTGGCTGCCGCAGCCCGCGCCGGACCCGGTCGCGCGCACGACAGCTCCCCACAGGATCACGGCCAGGTTGAAGGCCAGCACGAACCACGCGTAGCGCGCGAAGCGAGGCACGAGCGGGATCATAGCCGCTACAATCTCGAGGAATGGCCGGAGCGCGTCCGAAGAAGCCCGCAAGGCGAACCAGCCCACTCGCCGCGCTTTCGAAGTACGCAGCAACATTCCCCGAGGCGTACGAGGACCACCCGTGGGGCGAGACGGTCTACAAGGTCAAAGGCAAGGTCTTCGTTTTCCTCGGCCGAGGCGAATCCGGCTTCGGCATGAGCGCCAAGCTCCCGCAGTCGGCGCTGCTCGCGCTGGATCTGCCCTTCGCCACGCCCACCGCTTACGGTCTCGGCAAGAGCGGCTGGGTGACGGCGCAGTTCGGCCCGAAGGACAAGCCGCCTCTGGAGATCCTGCGCCGCTGGATCGAAGAGAGCTACCGCGCCGTGGCGCCGAAGAAGCTGCTTGTGAAGCTGACGGTCTGACCCGCAGACCCTCTTTGAAGGACGACCGGCTCTATCTGGGCCACATCGCCGAGGCGATCGACCGGATCGGGCAGCATCTCCCACCGCACGTTCCACCGCTGCGGCATCGGACAGACGCGGCGGTTCGACCTCACGTACTCGAGTAGTGCCTTCAATGACTGCGTCATGCTTCTGCCTGCGGGTTCGTTTGCTCCAGCTCCCGCCTCCTACTCCGGCGCGATCATCGCTTCCCACACCGCCCGCGACATCTTTTGCGTCTGTTCGATGACGCGTTTGCGGCCCGCGTCGTTGGCGCCGAAGTCGTTGGCCAGGATCACCAGCACGTACTCGCGGCCGTCCGGGAGGCGGACGATTGCGGCGTCGTGTTGGACGCTGGAGATGGAGCCAGTCTTGTGGGCGACGATCGCGCCCGACTGGCGGTGGAGGCCGGCAGGGATCTGCTCGTTGAACGCCTGGCCGGTGAGGATCTCCCAGGCCCTGGCGTGCGCTTCACGTGAGAGCTTGGGGGAGCGCAGGGCGGCTTCCATGATCGTGGCCATGCCGGCGGCGTCGGTTTCGTTGTTGAGTCCCTTTTCGTAAGCCCTGGCGTCCTCGAGGCAGCGGCGGACCTTGACGGTCGGCGCGCCGAGCGCGTCGCTGAAGCGTTGGACGCTCTCGGGGACGACGTGCGAGAGAACGATGTTGGTGGCGAGGTTGGAGGAGCGAACGATCATCTCCCGCGCCAGGAACTCGAGCGTGGCCTTCTGGCCCAGCTTGGCCATGGTGGGGCCGTCGCTTTCGGGGTCGAGGGTGAGGGCGAAGGGCGAGCCGTCGACGACGCTCTTGAACTCGTTCGCGACCAGCAGCTCGTCGGAGAGTTTCAGGCTGCCATCGTCGACGCGGCGCAGGATCTCCAGCAGCACCGGCGTCTTCATGGTGCTGGCGGCGTGCATCGTCTTGTCGGCGCCGAGGCGCAGTGTCGCGCCGCTGGCGAGGTCCTTGAACACGATGCCGTACTGTGCCCCGCCCTCGGCGACGAGGCTCTTGAGCGTCTTGTCGAGTGCGGCGAGGTTGACCTGCGAGATCGCGCCCGGCTTCGGCGCTCCCGGGAGATCGGCGAGGCGGCGCGCGTAGCGGAAGCGGTCCTTGAGCCGCTCGCTCCCGGCGAACTCGCTGACTTGGGTCGACGGTACACCGTGGGCCGTGGCCTGAAGCAGCTTGCCGTGGCCCATCCACATGCCCATGTGATCGATCTTGTCTTCGGTTCCGAAGAAGAGCAGGTCGCCCGGCTGGAGCTTGGCGAACGAAACCGGCACCAGGCGCGGTTCGCGGAAGCACATCTCGGAGCTATTGCGCTTTAGGACGACGCCGTGCCGCTCGAAGATCCGGTACACGAGCCCCGAGCAATCGAAGCCGAGGGGAGTCGTCCCGCCCCAGGTGTAGGGCGCACCCAGGAAGCGCTGCCCGAGCGCGATCCAGTCGGCGGGAGACTTCAAGGGTGGTGCCGGGTCTGCTCCCGGTGGCTCGACGTCAGGTGCGGCGACGTAGCCCGCGCGCCCGCCGGGGAGGCGGACCGCGAGCCAGGCGTGGCCGCCCTCGCTGAACTCGCGATCGACAGCCAGCTGCGCGCCGATCGGCGCGGTGAGCAGCGGGCGCGCGCTGGTGAAGCTGGGCGCGACGTAGACGTGCGCCAGCGGCGAATGAATCGTCGCGACCCGGTCGTTCTCGTCGCGGCGAGCTTCGTGATCTCCGCGCCGGCGGATTGCGCGCTCTGGAATCCAGCCGACCGCGCCGCTCTTGGTGCGCACCTGGGCGAAGCCCGCGGTCTGCCGCACGACCTCGAGTGACTCACCCAGGATCGCCTGGTTGTCGACCGCAGAGGTCTCGTCGGGCCGCTCGTAGATGTTCTCGACCGCGCCGAGCACCACCGCCGTCGCGGATGGCGCCTCCGCGGCCGCGCCCAGGCCAGCGAGAAGCAGCGGGAACGAAAGAAGGAAACGTCGCACGTCGAGATTGTATTCGCGCCGCCCGACCAAGCCGTTGAACGACAGGGAGAGAATCACTGGAAACCTTCGGTGCGCGAGCGGCGTCTCAGCTAGCAAGTCGAAGACCCGGAAAGGCGAGGGCTGATGGAGAACCTCTGGCGAGATGTGCAGTACGGCGCGCGCATGCTCTTGAAGGCGCCCGGCTTCACGGCGGTCGCGGTGTTGACGCTGGCCCTGGGGATCGGCGCGAACACCGCGATCTTCAGCGTCATCAACGCCGTCTTGCTGAAGCCGCTGCCCTACGGACAGCCGGACCGGCTGGTGTTCCTGACCGAGTGGTCGGAGCAGGTTCCGAACATGAGCTTCTCGGTCGCGAACTTCAAGGACGTGCGCGACCAGAACGGCGTCTTCGAGTCGCTGGTCGCCTCCAACGGCGCCAACTTCATCTTGACCGGCGCCGGCGAAGCCGAGCGCATCAACGGCCGGCAGCTCACCTCGGGCCTCTTCGCGACGCTGCAGAAGCAGCCGCTGATCGGTCGCGCGTTCACCGCCGACGAGGACAAGGCCGGCGCGGATCGCGTCGTGCTGCTGGGCGAGGGCTTCTGGGAGCGGCGCTTCGGGCGCGACCCCAGGATCGTCGGCCAGGCCTTGACGCTCAACGGCGAGAGCTTCACGGTGATCGGCGTGATGCCGGGCAGCTTCCACGGGAGCTGGAAGACGATCGACCTGTTCACGCCGCTGTTGCGGCTCGAAGACCGGATCGGCGGGGAGGCGCAGCGAGGCAACCATCCTGGGATCTACGTCGTCGCTCGAATGAAGCCGGGCGTCAGCGCGGAACAGGCCCGCACCGAGGTGAAAGCGATCGCCAAGCGGCTCTCCGAACAGCATCCGATGTCGAACGCCAAGCAGAGCATGACCGTCGAACCGATGCTCGATGCGGTCGTCGGCGACCTGAAGCCGGCGCTGCTGTTGCTCTTGGGCGCGGTCTCGTTCGTGCTGCTGATCGCGTGCGCCAACGTAGCCAACCTGCTGCTCGCGCGCGCCGCCAACCGCCAGAAGGAGATCGCGGTGCGGATGGCGATGGGCGCGCGCCGGTCGCGCCTGATCCGCCAGTTGCTCACGGAGAGCGTGCTGCTCTCGCTGTCCGGCGGCCTGCTCGGCCTCGGCGTCGCTTATGCCGGAGTCCGCGGTCTGGTGGCGAGCTTGCCCTCGAACGTGCCACGCGCCGACGAGATCGGAATGGACGCGAGTGTCCTGGTCTTCACTGCGGCGGTCGCGCTCCTGACCGGCCTGGTGTTCGGCTTGGCCCCGGCCTGGAGGGTATCGAGCACGGACGTCAACGAGCCGCTCAAGGAAAGCGGCCGCGGGACGGTGGGCCCTGGCCAGCACCGCCTGCGCAACACGCTGGTGGTGGCGGAGATCTCGCTGGCGTTGGTGCTGCTGGTCGGGGCGGGCCTGCTGCTGCGCAGCTTCTTCCGGGTCCTGAACGCCGACGCCGGCATCAAACCCGAAGGCGTGCTGACGGCTTCCGTGCCGCTTCCGCAAGCGCGCTTCGACACCGACGCCAAGAAGGCCGACCTGGCCGAGCGCGTGGTGCAGAGCGCGAAGCGGCTGCCCGGGGTCCAGGCGGTGGCGGCCGCGTTGCCGCTGCTCGGCGGCTGGCAGAGCTCGTTCGTCCTCGAGGGCCGGCCCGAGCCGCTTCCCGGCCAGCGACCGTCGGCCGACATCACGCGCGTCACGGCAGACTATTTCAATGCGATGGGCGTGCGCGTTTTGAAGGGCCGCGTGTTCGACGACCACGACCGCGCCGATGCGCCGACGGTGTGTCTGGTGGACCAGACCTTCGTCAAGACCCACTGGCCCTCCGAGGAGCCGCTGGGCAAGCGCCTGAAGTTCGGCGGTCTCGACTCGAAGAACCCCTGGCTCGAGGTGGTGGGCGTCGTCGGCCACGTGAAGAACTACGGCGTCGATCAGGACTCGCGCGTGGAGGTCTACCTGCCGTATCTCCAGAACCCGTCGGGAGGCTTCACGCTGATCGTTCGCGCCAACGGCGACCCCTCAGGGCTGAGCGCCGGCCTGCGCGAGGCGGTGCGCTCGGTCGACCCGGAGTTGCCGGTCTACTCGTTGCGCACACTCGAAGGCATCGTGACCGACCGATCGGCACAGCGCCGGCTGGCGGTGGTGTTGATCAGCGTGTTCGCTGGCGTCGCGTTGTTGCTGGCCGCGGTCGGCATCTACGGCGTGATGTCCTACGCGGTGGCGCAGCGCACCCAGGAGATCGGCATCCGGATGGCGCTCGGCGCCGGCCAGCAGGACATCCTGGGAATGGTGCTGCGCTACGGCACTCGGATGGCGGCGGTCGGTATCACGCTCGGCCTGGCGGCGTCCTTCGGCCTGGCGCGCTTCATGGCGCGATTGCTGTTCCAGACCAGCACCGCCGACCCGCCGACCTTCTCGCTGGTCCCGATCCTGCTGATGCTGGTCGCGCTGGTCGCCTGCTACCTGCCTGCCCGCCGCGCGACCCGCGTCGACCCGCTGGTAGCGCTGCGGACGGAGTAGTCGCGCTCGTTCGCCACGGCGTCCAAGCTGCTTGACCACAGGCGTACTGGTCACTACTATCTGACCAGGTACGGAGGGCGCAAATGCCGGAGATCGGCGCTGCTGACTTCAAGGCCCGCTGTCTCGAGATCATGGACCGGGTCGCTGAGAAGCGCGAGAGCTACACGATCACGAAGCGCGGGCGGCCGGTCGCTCGCTTGCTGCCGATCGAGCGTCGCGACGCGAGGAGCATCTTCGGTTGCATGGCCCACGAGACGGAGGTGTCGGACGGGCTCGAGGTGCCGCTCTGGACCGAGGAACAGTGGAAAGCGTTCCTGGAGCAGAGCGCCGCCCAGGCCGCGCCGAAGCGGAGAAAGCGCTGATCCTGCTCGATACTCACGTGGTGTTCTGGCTTGCGGCCCGGCCGGCTCGGCTCTCGACGCCGGCGCGCCGACTGATCACGAAGGAGAGCGCCAGGAACGGTCTCGCGGTGGCGTCGGTGACGCTCATGGAGTTGGCGTCGCTGATGGCGCGCGGCGACATCCGGAATCCTCGGACGCCTACGGCCTGGTTGCGGCAACTGATCGCCGAGACCGGGGTGCAGGTGCGCGAGATCGACGCAGAGGTCGCGGCGGTGGCTGCCCATCTGCCTCCTTCCTTCCCTGCCGATCCCTTCGACCGGTTGATCGCCGCGACGGCAATCGTCGGTCGCTTGGCTCTCGTGAGCGCGGACAGCCGAATCCAAGCGAGCGCGGTCGTTCGAACGATCTGGTAGGGCCGGGCTAGAAGCCCAGGCTTCGCGTCATCTCGGCGTTCTCGGGGCGCACACGCCAAATCCAGGCGTCGAGAAGGTAGTGGGTGGCCTGCGGCAGCGCCAGCAGCGGGACGAGCAGGGCCAAAGCGCCCGCGGACACACGCAGGTCGGCGCCGGGGAAGAGCGCGCCGTGCTCGTGCCAGACCAGCTTGTCCCAGCCCCACTCCTCGAGCCAGGCGACCAGCACGAGTGGCGCGAGATAGAGCGGGATCAGCTTGGGCGTGAACAGCCGCGCGATCGCGGCCTTCGAGTCGCGCCAGCGCGCGCGCTCGTAGACCCACACGAAGGCGAGGTAAGGGATGCCGTGGACCAGCACGTTGGTGACGGTGAAGGCGTAGTCGGAGTCGAAGACCACGATGCCCACGTACCACGACAACCACGTGGTGGCCACGACCAGGTTCTTGCCCGCGCTCACCGGCCGCCCGCTGCTCCAGAGCCAGAGCTGGCGCCCCGCGTACGCCAGAGTGATCGAGATGTGGACGGGGAAAAGCCAGACGGCCGCCGCTTTCGGCAGGCCGGGGATGAAATCGCCGGCGATGAACCACTCGAAGGCGCGCGGCAGGTTTGCGTGCCAGAAGAGCAGCGGGTAGAGCGTGGCGCTGTAGATCGCGGCGTCATCGAGGATTCGATCGAATCGCGACGACCCGCCGAGCCGCCGCCGGTAGAGGGCGACCCAGCCCCACTGCTGTCGCACGAAATGCAATACAGCGAGGTAGGCCAGCACACGCCAGAAGACCGCGGAGCCGAGCGAGTAGAGGAGAGCGCCCACGACGTAGGCCGCCAGAGGGATCGTCGTGTAGAGGCCGGGCCGCCGCTTCATCTCTTCGGGGTCGAGGTAGACCCGGTACGCGGTCGCCCACACGTGCGCGACATCCACGAACACGACCGTCGCCAGCCAGGCCCAGGCCGGCGTCTCGCCGACCAGGATCCCGGTGGCGCGCCCGAAGCCGAGCAGCGCGAACGCCAGCAGCGCGGAGCCGCCGAACACCGCGACATCCCAGCGCGCCGACACGAGCCAACGGCCTCTTTCATTCACGCCGGCACTATACGGCGACGTTAGTCCTCGACCAGGACTTTGCCGAAGAGAGGCTTGCCGCCGAGCGATGTGTGAAAAGCAAAGAGCAGTAGCGCGGCGAAGAATCCGAGCACGGCGAAGGAGCGGCCGGCGTACCACGCGGACCAGTCGAGAGTCAGCGGCGTGCGCACGAGGACCGTACTCGTGAATAGGACGATCGTAGACGCGAGCAGGCCCACGCGGACCAGGACCAAGACGATGATCCCGGCGAGGATCGCGCTCTGCAAGAAAGCGACGAGGGGGTCGTTTCCTTGTGCGACCGCGACACCCCAGAAGACGAGGAACAGCAGCAGCTGAGCGAGCCAGGTTCGGCGGAACAGCGCTTGGAAGAGGCAGAGGATGAACAGAAACGACAGGGAATTGAGCACGGCCATGCAGGGGCTCAAGAAGAAGAAGTGGGCCAGATGGCGCGGTGCGCTCAGCGCGCTCATGTCGCCGGCCAAGACTGGCGCTTGTCCCAGGAGGCTGCCCGCGACGTTGAAGGGAGGAGCCAGGGCGAGAGCCATTCCTGCAAGCGCGCCGACCAACATGTCGCGGCCCAGCAACGGATCACGGAAGCGGCCCGTCAGAAGGCGGCTCCAGGAGATCAGCGTGTGCGGCCAACGACGTCGCACGGCTGGCTCTAGGGCCAGGTAGAGAAGCCAGATCAAAGAGGCCGCGAACAAGGACTGGCCTGCAATCTGCACCAGCAGGGTGAACTCGGCCTGGGGCAAGGCAGTGTGGTTGACGCGGACGAGTTGCGCGAGCGTGGCGGTCACGCCCGTGAAGATCGCGAGGCGCTGCGCGCCCTTACGATCGCCGCGTCCCAGTCGCAAGTTGCGCCGTACCCACACGCCCGCCACGGGGATCAGGACGACGCAGAACACGAGCATCACGACCAGGGCCACTGGGGCGGGGGGGGCGACTGCGATGCGTGGCGGTTCTACCCATGGCCCTCGCATTTGGAAATACACGAGCCGGCCGCGGTACGCGGCAGCTTCAATGTGAAACGTCACGTCCGGTTGGCCTTGGATCGCCCCGTCCCAGGCTGCCCTGCGATCGGAATCGACGGGTGCCGCCCAGTGCGACCCCGACGGCTTGACCCGCGCCGGGTCGAAGCCTGCTTCCGCGAGGGCTGTCGACCAGTCGGGGTTCGGTCCGGGGCCGGGATCCGGGTCGAAGAGCGGCGGCACGGCCACAAAGCTCGTCAATCGTCCGTTCCGGTCGAGGACGACCCGGGTCATGCCGGGCACAGTCAGCGGGGGGTCGGCCCTGAGCACGCGACCGAATTGGATCGGGCCCTCCCACGGAACCGTCGGACTCCAACTTGTCGAAACGAGCGGGCTCCGGCTCTCCCGATAGTAGAAAAGGAGCGGGCCCGGCCGGGCTGTGCGCAGCTTCTCCCACCGCGCCGACAGAGGATGCTGTTGCAAGACGTGTTCGATAAACGCGGGGTCGGTGATGAAGGCGTGGGCGCTATCGACTGCGCCTTCTCCGTAACCCAAACGGCTCAGAAGATCCTTGGCCCGATCGGCCAGAGCCTCGGGCGGCTTCGGCAAGGACACTTGCCGGAACAGCATGACGCGGCCGCCCAGCATCGTGATCGACAGAAGCCCGAGCAAGCCGGCGATGAGGCACACCCAGGCCACGGCCGGTCGAAGGTCGCCGACCACCGAGGCCGCCGCGACCATCTCGGGCGACGGCGTCTCGCCGAGCGCGATCGCCGCTTCGAGTGGATCGCCGCCGGGGAAAGCCGCCAGCAGCGCGTTCGCCGTCGCTGGGCGCGCGGCTGGATCGCGCTCGAGACAGCGCAAGATCAGGCGCTCGATCGCCGGATCGATGTCCTTCACGAGACTCGACGGCGTCGCCGGCGACGAGTCGGAGCGCAGCTTCAAGAGCTCGGACACCGAGCCCGCGTCCCAGGCGCGCCGGCCGGTGAAGATCTCGTAGAAGACGAGGCCGAGCGAATAGAGATCCGACCGGACCGACAGCACTTCGCCGCGCAGTTGCTCGGGCGCCATGTAGGCGGGCGTCCCGGCGCGCGCGTCGTGGTGGGCCTCTCCCGCGAGGGCCGCGAGTCCGAAGTCGGTGAGGCGGGCGTGGCCGCAGCCGTCGATCATCACGTTCGCGGGCTTCAAGTCGCGGTGCAGGATTCCCTTCTCGTGCGCTGCCGCTAAACCGGCGCAAAGACCGCGCGCGATCTCGGTGGCCTTGTCCTGAGGCAGCCGGCCGATGCGACGGAGCAGGGAAGACAGGTCCTCGCCGTCCACGTACTCCATCACGAGGAAGTGACGCCCGTCGGCCTCGATCACGTCGTAGATGCGGCACACGTTGGGATGCGCGACCTGGCGGCCGAGCCGGACCTCGGCGTAGAAGCGCTCGAGACGCGTCGCGTCGATCGGCCCCGGCAGGAACTTGAGAGCGACCGGCTGGCCGAGCTTCAGGTCCTCGGCGCGGTAGACCTCGCCCATCCCGCCGCGGCCCAGCAGCGAAACGATCCGGAAGCGCGAGGCGAGGATCGCGCCCGGCGTCAGGCCGGCGTGCTCGCCGGCGGGGCGCAACGACGGCGCGCCGGTGCTGGTCGGGGCCGACGAGACTTCGCCGGCCTGGTCCCCTGCGTCGCCCCGATCCGGAACGTTAGACATGGCCTTGCTCTGTTGGAACGGGCCGATTGTAGCGGTTCGACCTGCGCTGGGAGCTCCAGTGCGGCCTGGTCAGCGCGGCCGTCCGCTCCGTGTCGAGCGCGTTGCGCTTGAGACCCTGAAGACGACCGCGAAGGTCCCGAAGATCACCTCGTCGCCGTCGGAGATCGGCGTCGGGCCCTGCTTGCGGTTGCCGTTGACCCAGGTGCCGTTCTTGCTGCCCATGTCTTCGACCGTCGCTCTCCTGCCGGTGATGCGGACGCGCGAGTGCACCCGCGACACCTGCGACGACTGCAACCGGATCCCGCACTCGATCCCTCTTCCGACCAGGGTCTCGCCCTCGAGCAACGGGAACTCCTGGTCTGGCGAGACGAGGGCGCCGGCTTGCTTGGCGTTGCGCCGCGCGACCTCGACGACGACGCCGGTAAAGGAATAGCCGTGGCGCGGGACCGTACGAATCAGTCGGGACGTGCTGGTCGTGTCGCCGATCGCCTTGCGCAGCTCCGAGACGATGCCCGCCAGGCTCGTGTAGCCGACGGCGGTGTTCGGCCAGAGGGCGTCGCGAAGCTGGTTCTGCGACACCGGGCGCGGGCGGCCATCGAGCAACAGCGAAAGCAGTTGAAACGCCTTCGGGGACAGCGGAACCAAGCTGCCCCCGCGACGCAGCTCCCGGGCCTCCGCGTCCAAGACGCATTCACCGAAACGGAGTAGCACGGCGGACCTACTTGCTTCGCCAACAGTATCAAGGCTTCCTGAACTTTCCTTCAACTTCCGGCCCCGCGCCCGACCGATCTTGAGGGTGAAGTCGACGCGCTGCCTGGCCAGGCGGCTCCCCGAAGAAAAGGAGTCGCCATGTCTCGAAGCTCGAAGGGTCGGTTGCTCGTCTGCGTCGC
>CAZVOI010000840.1:0-38053 GCA_964628275.1 uncultured Acidobacteriota bacterium
CGCGCCCATCGTGGAAGTAGGGCCCGCTGGCTCGGATGCCGCGCAGCGTCGGTGTCTTGAAAGCGCCGAACAGCTTCTGCTCGTCGGGCAGGAGCGCGCGGTTGGCCTTCTGGGCCGCCGCCATCAGGATTCCGCCACGCCCGGGGTCGACTTTCTCCTTGTCGGCGCCGATGCCGACGTTGTGGAAGAGCGTGTCCGAGAACGTCGGGGGGAGATGGCAGTTGGTGCAGCTCGCCACCTCGGAGAAAACCTTGAAACCTTTGCCTGCCTCGCTCTTCTCGCGCGCCTTGGCGTCCATCCGGTCCCACGGCGTGTCGCCGGCGTGGATCGTGCGTACGAACGAAGCGAGCGCCTTCACGATGCGGTCGCCCGTCGGCGCGCCGCCGAGCTCGGCTTCGAACGCCGCCTTGTAGGCCGGAATTGCCTCGAGGTCTTTTGCGATCGCGTCCGGGTCCGCGCCCATCTGGCCTTTCCATGCCGCGAGGATCTGGGTCTCGAGGCCCTTGGCGCGGCCATCCCAGTAGAGGTCGGGACTGAACGCGACCCCGTAGAGCGTCGGCGAATGCCGCGTGTTGAGGCTGGCGTCGAACTTGGGCGAGAGCGTGAGCGCGTCGGTCCAGCCGCGTTCGGGCACGTGACAGGTCTCGCAGGACATCTGCTGCGTCTTCGAAAGTCGCTTGTCGAAAAAGAGCTGTTCGCCGAGCTTGAGCTTGCCTGCCGTGATCGGGTTATCGGCGGGCACCTCGAATGGCTGGTCCTGGAGACCGCGCGGAAGAGTGAACGCGGGCCCTGCCTGAGCGCTCACCCCGCCGCGCGAGGCGACGACGCTCGCCGCCGCAACCACTGACAACAAGACCAGGCTGTTTCGATTCATCTCGGCACCACTTTCTTGGATCCCCGCGTGAATCGTCTCGCGGTCGCCGCCGACCGTCAAACGGTCAGTGGCCGGCGGCGAGGAAACGCGCCACATATAGCGAGGCGTCGCGCGGGATCACGAACACGAGCACGGCCGCCAGCGCGCCGACGGCGGCGATGCGTCCCGCTTCTCCCGCAATCCAGAGGCGGCGGAGCGCAGCCGCGGCCAGCACCGCGACCGGCAGCGCGAGCAACTCGACGTCCTTGGCGTCTCGAAACAGGGTCGGCAGACTCGAACGCAGGACCATCAGCAGCACGCCCGCCGAGAGCGCTGCGCCGATGATCCTTCGCGCGTGTGGAGGCGCACCCGACGTGACCGTAAGGCCGGCGGCGGCGAGCAGCGGCAACAGCGCTCCGTAGAACTGCAGCATCCTCCCGCTAGCCGAGAAACTCTCGGCGGCATCCGAGGCGCCGCTTCCCGCAAACGGCAGCACGTCCCGAAACAGCGTCGGAACGAAGCGAAGGTACAACAGGGCGAACGCGAGTCCGGCTGCGACTGCGTATGCCGCGGCGACGCGGATCGAGCGAGCGCGCTCGCCGCAGCCGGCCTCGATCGTGGCGATCGTGAGCGTCAGCGCCGCGACGCCGAACAAGGATCCCGTGTACGCTGCCTGGGCGACGAACAGAAAACCCGTTGCTGCAGCCGCGTCGCGCGCGCCGTCCAGATGCGCAAAGCGACGCACCAGGTGGAGCAACAGCAGCGCTTCGAACGCCTGGCCGAAGAGCGTCGGGTAGAGGGCGAGTGAAAGGCGCGAGGTCGTCACCGGCACGATCGCCAGAAGCCCTTGCGCCAGGAGTGCCCAGGCCGGCTCGATCGCCAGCGCCCGAACCAGGCCGAACCCGATCAGCAGCGTCGTCCCGAGGGAAACGAGCGCTACGAGCTTGATCGCTGCGACTTCGCCGAGAACCGCGGCCACGGGCCAGGCGGCCAGATGGAAGAAGGGCGCGTACGGAAACGCGACCTGCTTGCCGGCGATCGTGCGCGTCCACGCGCCGGTACGCGTCTGGAACTCGCGGGGGTCCAGCGCCGTCCACGGGTCGGCGCGAATCGCGGTCACGAAGCGCGCGTGCGTGTCCAGGTCCGGGTAGTAGAAGAAGGGATGAAACAGGAGCAGCGCGAAAAGCCACGCCGTGGCGCTCGGCACGATCAACGACTTCCGGTCCTGGAGCTGCTCCGGCCAATGACGCCCGAGCAGCTCGTGAATCAGGCCGAGCAACGACAGCACCAGCACCACCGGCAAGCCGGCGTCGCTCAGCGCCACGAGTCCGCCCAGGCGATCGGTCGCGATCGCGGCTGCGGCGGCCCAGGCGGCGAGCGCGCCTACGCCGAGGCCGGCTCCGATGCTGGTGAAGAGGGCGATTACTAGGGGTGCGCCGATCAGGCTTGTCAAGAGTCCGGCGAGCCGCTCGCGGCGTGGTGTGATCCGGTCGGCGCCCTCGATCTCGACCCAGTCCAGCGCGAGGCCGAGCGCATCGCCGCTCTTGGTTTCGGAACGGAAGCGCAGCATCAGGGGACCGCGGACCTGGCCGAGGTCGAACGTGCGTACCGACCACCCGCGAGTCGGCTGCGTCCAGCGTTCGACGATTTTTCCGCCAACGAGCAGCGTGAGGTCGGCCTCGGCGGCCGCGAAGCGCGCCAGCCGCAGGCGCGCCTGAAGCCGGCCGGCGTGGGCCTCCACCGGAAACTCGAGCCGCGCGCCGTCCTCGGTCCAACGGAACGTGGTGTCGCCGCTCTGGCCGAGCCCGTCGCGCTCCCAGCCGGCGCGGAAGCCGCGCGCGAAGGGTTCATCGCCCGGGCCGAGGTTCAGCAGTAGCGGCGCGGGCCGCTGCAGCGCGAGCGCCAGGGCCAAGAGGCCCGCGGACCACAGCGCGACCAGCATCAGCCGCCTGCGAGCGAGCGTCATCCGGCCGCGACCATAGCATGCCCGGCTTTTCGCGAGCGTCTAGTAAAATCAGCCTTTCTGAATGCCCCCGGTCACCGTCGAACGCCGCCGGGCGGCGGATGCCGAAGAGTTGTTTCGAGCCTACCAAGGCAGCTTCGGAGAACCTCTGACTGACGGCAGCCGGCGGCGCTGGCGGTGGCAGTATCTGGACAACCCCGAGACGGGCCCCGAGGGCCCGGAGATCTGGGTCGCTCGCGAAGGAGAGACTTTGCTCGGCCAATACGCTTCGATGCCCGTGCGCCTTCATTGGAATGGCGAACTGGTGCGCGCGTCGTGGGGCATGGATGTCTTTCTGCGGCCGGAGGCGCGCGGCCGCGGTCTGGGCGCGCACCTCTTCACCACCTGGAGCGATCACGTGGAGGTCGCGCTGGGCTTGGGCCTTACCCCTTCCTCGTACGGGCTCTTCAAGAAGCTGGGCTACGAGGACGTCGGCCCGGTACCTTTCTTCGAAAAGGTGATCGACCCGGTGGCGGTAGCGCGGCGGCACCTTGGCGGCACGCTCGGGAGCTTGGCGGGCGGCGCGCTCCGCCTGGGGCTCAGGATCCTGCATCCCGAGCCCGGTCCGCCAACCGGCAGGGTCTTGGTGCGCCAGGTCGCAGGTTTCTCCGACGAGTACGACGGGCTCTGGGAGCACGTGCGCTCGGGTTATGCGATGTGCGCTCGGCGAGATAGCGCCTATCTCAACTGGAAATATGTCCACTGCCCGACGCGCCGCTACGACCTCTGGGAGGCGCGGCGCCAGGGCGAGCTCGTGGGTTTTGCGGTGAGCCGGCACGAGGACTATCACGGCTTGCGCATCGGCTGGCTGATCGACGTCTTCGCGGCGCCCGGCGATCACGAAACCAAGGACGCTTTGATCGCGGAGGTGCTTCGGGAGTTCGGTGCTTTGGGTGTGGCTCGCGCACAGGCGTTCAGCATGAACGGCGCGCTCGCCTCCGACCTGTTGCGGCGCGGCTTCCGGCGCGGGCGCTCGCCGATGCAGTTCTGCGTTGGCTCGCACGTTCCGAACGGCGACGTCTTCGGCGAGCTCCAGCGCTGGCATGTCGTGTTCGGCGACAGTGACATGGATCGATGAGGCCACCCGCCGTTCTGGTCGGCATCGACACCGAGGCGGACGACCAGTGGTCGGCTCGCGGCCGCGAGCAGAACTCCGTCAGCAACGCGGCGTGCTTGCCCGCCGTGCAGTCGCTCTTCGAGTCGTTCGGCGTGCGGCCGACCTATCTCGCGACCTACGAGATGGCGACGCGACCCGAGAGCCGCGGGGTGCTGCGCGATCTGGCAGGCTCGGGCAGGGCCGAAATCGGGACTCATCTACATCCCTGGTCGTCGCCGCCCTTCCGGCCCGAGGACAGGACGGCGCATACCTACCCGCACAACCTGCCGCTCGCGCTGCTGGAGCGACAGATCGGCGATCTCACCGCGGCGATCGAAGAGAACGTGAGCGCGCGGCCGACCACCTATCGCGCCGGACGGAACGGCTTCGATGGGCGCACGCTGCCGATCCTGGAACGGCTCGGCTATACCGTCGACACGAGCGTCGACCCGCTCTTCAACGAACGCCGGAAGGGCGGCATGCTGTTCGCGGGCGCGCCGCTTCATCCGTATCGACCCGACTTCGCCGATGTGCGGCGCGCCGGCCGTTCGAAGATCCTGGAGATCCCGATCAGTGCGGCGACGCTGCCGGCGCTCCCCAAGCCCCTCGAGGCGGCGTACGCACGGCTCGAGCCGATTCCGTATCGCGGGGCGCTGAAGCGGCTTGGCCTCCGTGGCGTGTGGTTGCGCCCGTCCTATTCGTCGCTCGCAGACATGCGACAGTTTGCGTCACGGCTCAGCGACTCAGGGGTGCCGTGCTTCAACGTCATCTTTCATTCGAGCGAGCTGCTCCCTGGCGGCAGCCCCTACACCCCCGACGCTGCGAGCGTCGCGCGTTTCCTCGATGACTTGAAGCGACTGCTCGAGCATCTGGTCGGAACGCTCGGCGGCGTTGGCATGACGTACCGCGAGTTCGCGAGCGCCTTTACGGCGAGCGCCTTTGTGGAAGGAAGCCGTGGCAACGAGCGGCGAGCGAGCGAGATTGACTCTCGCGAGCGAGCGGGGGGCGCGGCGCAGCGCCCCCCGACTCGATCTCGGCCATGAACGTCCTGATGGTCACGCCCCACTTGCCGCCGCATCAGGCGGCGAATGCACTGTTGCCACACTTGCTGGGCGAGGGGCTCGCGCTTCGGGGCCATGGCGTCCGATTCCTCACGTTCGGGAGCGAGCGCGACACCGAGCGTGTCGCTTTCGTGCGCCGGCGCCGCGGATTGCGCGTGACGCGCGTGCCCCAGGCGCTCGAGGCGCTCGACACCTGGAGGAAGTGCGGGACACTGGTGCGGCAGGCCGACGTCGTGCACGTCCACTCGAACACCTGGATGAACCAGGTGGCGGCCAGTGTTGCCGTGCGCGAGAGGAAACCGTACGTTCTCACGCACTACGGCACCGAGATCTGGCACCACGATGGCAGCGACGCACGGTTTCGCCGGCTGAATGCACGCGCCGCGTTCGTGGCCTTCTACAGCGAGGCGCTGCTGAGGCGGGGTCACGAGCTGAACGTGCCGTTGCTAGGCGTTTCGGCCGTCATCTACCCTCCGGTCGCGGCGGTCTTCGAGCCGCTGGCGGAGGCCGCGCGCAGGGAGGCGCGAGCGAGCGTCGCGCCGGACGCCGGGCTTTTGCTCCTGAACGTCAAGCGGCTTCACCCGCTCGCCGACCATGCCACGCTGCTCGACGCCATGGCGCTGGTCGCTCGCGAGAGAAGAGACGCGACGCTGCTGATCGCAGGGGCGGGCGAGTGCGAGGCCGCGCTCAAGGCCCAGACTGCCAAGTTGGGGCTTCAACAAGCCATCCACTTTCTCGGGCTGGTGCCGAACGACACCGTCGCCAAGCTCAGCGCAGCGGCCGACCTGTTCGTGCTCTCGTCGACGCTCGAGGCGACGCCGACGGTCGCCCTCGAAGCGCTGGCGTGCGGCACGCCGGTTCTCTCGACCGACAATCCGGGCGGAGTCGAGCTTCAGGGTCTGTTCGGAGACGACATCGACGTCGTCCCGAAGCGCAACGCCGAGGCGCTCGCCCGACGGATCCTGAGTTTTGCGGCTGCCCCGCGACGCACCCGGCCAGCGACGGCGAACACGATCGCCGCGCATTTCCGGCTGGGCGGAGTCGTAGACCGTTACCTCGCGGCCTACCAGCAAGCCACGGCCTGAACGGCGATGCGAACAGTCGACAATGCGGCGATCAAGGGTGCGGCCGAGACACGCTTCCGCAGCGAGTACGACTACGCCGTCTTCGAGTACCGGAGAAGCGCCAAGGTGATCGAGGCGCTCGAGCGAGCCGGTGTCGTCCTCGGCGGCCGCGTCCTCGACGCGGGCTGCGGCGGCGGCGGGACCGCGCTGTCGCTAGCCGAGGAGTCGGCGTTCGCGGTAGGCCTGGATCTGGACGCCCGCTTTGGTGGCTCCGGGACCAAGCTTCGGGAGGAGCGCGGTATCCGCAACGCGGCGTTCGTGAAGGGCGACGGCATGCGACTGCCGTTCCGCGACGCGAGTCTGGACCTGGTCTGCAGCCACTCGGTCATCGAGCACGTCACTTCCGCCGAAGATTACTTGCGCGAGTGCGAGCGCGTGCTTCGACCGGGGGGCGTGCTTTACCTCTCGACGGCCCCCTACCTCTCGCTGGCCGGCGCGCACCTGCCGCGGCTCTTGGTGCCGGTTCCGATCCACATCCTGCTCGGACGACCCGTCGCGTTCCGCGTCTTCCGACTCCTGGCGCGGCATGCGCCGTGGATGCTCCAGGAGAAGCGCGAAGCCAATACTTTCGTAGCGCTCGCCGAAGCGGGTCGCGAGAAGCAAGACGACCTGCTGCAGCGGGTCACGGTTCGCCGACTCGCCACTTGGATCCGCGGCTCGGGTCTCAGGCTGCTCCGGGAGGATCGCTACGTCACCGGCTTCTTCCGGCGCTCGCTGCCAGGCCGGCTGCGACGCGCCTTGGAAGGGGTCCCGTTCGCCCAGGATGTCATGATCGGCCACATCCAGTGCGTGCTGAAGAAGGCATGAGACGCGTCTTGATGCTCGCCGACATCCGCTTCCCGCTGGAGCGCGCCAACGGCGTCCAGATCGTGAAGACGGCGGCTGCACTGGCGCGCGCCGGCTGCCAGATGACGCTGGTCGTCCGCGACAGCGACCCGCGACCCACGCCGGAGATCCTGGCGCTCTACGCGATCGAGGCACTGCCGCTGCTGCAACTGAAGCGTTTGTCGGTCGGCCACAAGGCCGGCGCGTTCGCTTTGCCACGGCTCCGATTCCTGGCGCAGGCAACCGCGCTCTCACTGCATGAGTTGGGCGCGGGAGCGCTGGTCTTCACGCGCGACTTGCAGCTCGCCGATGCGCTCTTGGTGATGAAGGCCAAAGCTCGCGTCTTCTACGAGGCGCACGCGGTCGAAGCGCTCTTGTATCGGGAGCGGGCGCAGATCTACGGTACGAACGAGCGGGTGCGCGAGGGCAAGGCGCGCCGGCTGGCCAAACGGGAGGCGCGCGTCTGGACGCGAGCCGCGGGCTTCGTCACGACCACCACCGGCATCCGTGAGAGCTTCGGCGCGGCGTATGGCGAGCGGGCGGCGACCTCGGTGGTCCCGAACGGTTGCGACGTTCCGGCCTCGCGCGTGTTCCCCGGCCTCGCCAGCGATCGGCCTCCTCGGGTGCTTTATGCCGGCCAGCTCTATCCCTGGAAGGGGGTCGATACGCTGGTCGAGGCGATGACGAGGGTCGCCGACGCTCGGCTCGTGGTCCTGGGCGGGCTGCGTGGTGAGTCGGACTTCGCGCGGATCGAGGCGCTCGTCGCCGAGCGGGGGCTCGCTGCGCGCACTGAGTTTCACTGGACGGTGCCGCAGGTCGAGGTGGCTCGAGAGCTGGCACGCGCGTCCGTGGTGACGGTGCCCTTTCTCAAGACAGCGATGACGGAGCGGCACACGTCACCGCTGAAGGCGTTCGAGGCGATGGCGGCGGGCCGGCCGCTGGTGGCGACAGATCTGCCGTCGAGCCGCGAGTTTCTGCGTCACGCCGAGAATGCGCTCCTGGTGCCCCCTGGAGACGCCGTGGCGCTCGGGGACGCGATCGGGTCTTTGGTGTCAGATCCCGCACGGGCGGAGCGGCTCGCGCGGGCGGCCTATGCGGAGGCGCCACAGTATTCGTGGGATGCACGCGCGCGAAAGCTGCTGGCGCTCTTCGAGGAAATCGCGTGAGCGGACGACCCGCGCTGATCCTGCTCTTCATACTCACGCTGCCGCTCGTGACGCCGAAGATCCGCGGCGCCGACGAGATCCAGTACTTCTCCCATCTCCGCTCGATGGCGTTCGACCGGGATGTCGATTTCGAGAACGAATACCGCTGGTTCGTCGCCCACGATCCCTCGGGGCTGGCGGCATTCCGAGAGACGTTTCTCGACCGACGCGAGGCGGCGACCGGGCGACCGATCAACTTCACGCCGATCGGCTGTGCCTTGCTGTGGTCGCCCTTCTACCTGCTGGCTCACGCCGGCGTCCTGGTGGCGCACGCCCTCGGCAGCAGCGTGCTGGCGGATGGCTTCTCGCTCCCTTATCAAGCCGCGGCGTGCTACGGCTCCTCCTTGTACGGCTTCGTCGGCCTGCTGCTCTTGCACGATGTCTTGAGGAGGCGCTTCGTCGAGCCCGCGGCCAGCTGGGCGACAGCCGGGGTGTGGCTCGCGTCGCCGCTTCTCTACTACATGAGCCTCGCGCCGGGCTTCTCGCACGCGAACTCGGTCTTCGCCGTCTCTCTGCTGCTGTGGCTGGCGCTCCGCGCCAGCCACAAGGATCGGCTCTCCGACTGGGTGATCACGGGGCTGGCTGGAGGTGTTTGCGGATTGATTCGCGAACAGGACGCGCTCTTCCTGCTCATCCCCGCAGGCCTGATCGTTCAAGGCAAGGCTCGCCTCGAACGCCGCGGCATGGCTCTGGTAGCCCTCGGTGCGGCGGCGGCGGTCTGCTTTGCGCCGCAGCTTCTGATCTATCAGGCCACCAACGGGACCTTGTCGCCCTCCAAGCTGGTCACTAGAAAGATGAGCTGGGCGAGCCCGCACGCTCTCGAAGCGCTGTTCGACCCCGCGCACGGCCTCTTCTTCTGGAGCCCGCTGTTGTTGCTCGCGACGCTCGGCCTGGCCCACCACGCTTGGCGGCGGCGCGATGCGATCAGTTTCCTTCTGCTCGGGGCTCTAGTGATGCAAGTGTGGATCAACGGCGCCGTGGAGAGTTGGCACCAGGCCGGCGCATTCGGGTCGCGGCGCTTCGTCGCGGCGACGCCACTGCTCGCCTTCGGCCTGGCGGCGATGATCCAGAGTCTCGACCAGCGCCGCTTCGCTGTCGGTGCCGTGTTGGCGCTGTGCGTGTGGTGGAACGTCTCGCTGATGGTGCAGTTTGGCCTCGAGCTGATGGACCGCCAGCGGCTCGAATGGCCGAAAGTGGCGGTCAACCAGTTCACCGAGGTGCCGCGGCGCCTGGGGCGGACAACACTACTTTTCTTCACGGACCGCGAGCGGTTGCTGCGGGAGACGCCGTGATCTCCGACGCCCTTTGGGCTCGCGTCGGCTGCCCGACTTGCCTCGAGGGCGCCGGCTGTCCGCGCTGCATCCGGCCGAAGGCCGGACCCGACGACTACGCCGAGCGCGTGGGCTGCGCGTGCGGCGGCCCGGACAAGGTTCGCCTGGAGCGGGGAGCGAACACGCTCATTTGCCAGGCGTGCCGCGCCGAATACAGCGTGCATGAGGCAGGCGGTTACCTCGACCTCTTGCCGAAATCGAGGGTCGGCGAGATCTCGCAGTACGCGGATCACGAGTTTCAAGAGCGTCTCGGCACGCGCGAAGGTCCGCCGTTTCTTTCGGCGCGCGTCAAGGCCGACGTGATGCGGAGCATGCTCGACCCGATGCCCGGCGAGGCGCTTATCGACTTCGGCTGCGGTGCGGGAAAGCTCGCTCTCTACGCCGCCCTGAGCGGTGCCAGCACCGCAGGCCTGGACGTCGCCCCCTTCTTTCTCCCGCTGGCGGCTAGCAGCATCGACCTGGTGCTGGGCGATCTCCGGCGAATGCCGTTCCGAAAAGGCGCATACCCGAGCGCATATTCGCTGGATGTGCTCGAGCATCTCGACGAATCGGGGGTGCGAGAGGTGCTTCGCGAAGCCCGGCGCACGATCGGTCCGTTCGGCCGGCTGTTCGTGTACACGCACGCGATGGAATCGTCGCGGCTCGCGTCCTTCCAGCGCGCGGTCAATCGGCTGGCGAAGCGTCTCGGAGAACGCGGCCTGATCGACCACCAGACCGAAGCGCTGCGCAAGAGCGATCACAAGAACGCGATCAAGAGCCACGAGCACTTCGATGCGCTGTGCGCGGCTTCCGGTCTGCGCGTGGTCGAGCGGCGCTACTACAACGTCGTGCTGAAGGCGATCGTCGAGGATCTGCTGCTACGTCTATACCAACAATGGCTCCGGCCCGCAGCGGGACCGGAGGGCAATGCGCCGCTGCATCGACAAACGCGCTCGATCGGCGCGCCGGCTCCGGGGCGGGTCGCGAGCGCGCTCGCCGGAGCGCTCACCTGGCTGCTCAAGCTGGACGTCGTGCTATTCGGTGGTATCCGGACCGGACCCTTCTTCGGGCTGCTGCGGCCGGTGTCGCCACAGCACGAGTCGGCGCCGCGCTGATGCGGATCCTGTACGTGGCGACCGACCAGGTGATCCCGGGCTCGACCGGCGGCAGCATTCACGTGCTCGAGGTGGCGCGCGGTCTCGCGGCGAGAGGCCACGAGGTGGAGGCGGTGGTTCACGACGCGGGAGACGCTCCGCAACAACAGTCGGAGGGCCGGCTCACCTGGCGGCGGATTCGCTGGACGCCCGAGCACCGCTTTTTTCGGCTGCGCGCTCGGCCGCAGGTCGAGCGGTTGGCGCGCGCCTTCGGCGCCGAGGTCGTCATCGAGCGTTATTACAACTTCGGCGGCGAGGGCGTCCTGACTGCCGAGCGACTCCAGCTTCCCTCGCTCCTGGAGGTGAACTCGCCGCTCGTCGATCCAAGGCGCTCGCTGAAGGCGGCGCTCGACGCAGCGCTCGTCGTGCGACCGATGCGTCGCCATCGCGAGCGGCTCGCCAAGGTCGCGTCGGCGTTGATCGCGCCGATGCTCGAGATCGTGCCAGCGTTCGCGCGCGGCAAGACGCACGTGGTCACTTGGGGCGCGAACGTGGAATCGTTCTCGCCCGCGAAGCGCGATGAAGCGGTGCGGACCCGTCTCGGAATCCCGAAGGGTGCTACAGCGGTTCTGTTCAGCGGCAGCTTCCGGCCCTGGCACGGGGTTCACGTCTTGGAGGAGGCCGCGCGCCGGTTGCGCTCGCGCGAGGATCTCTTCTTCGTGCTCGCCGGCGGCCCGACTGCCGGGTTCGCCAGCGACTTCCGCGGGGTTCGGCTGGGCAGGCTCGCCTATGAGGCGATGCCGGAAGTGACCGCGGCCTGCGACGTCGGCATCGCCCCCTACGATACCGTGCAGCTCAGGGAGCTCTCGCTCGGCTTCTTCTGGTCACCGCTCAAGATCTTCGAGTACATGGCCTCGGGCCTGCCCACGCTCACGATCCCGCGCTCACCGCTCACCGAAATCGTGCGCGACACCCAGGAAGGCGGCTTCTTCAGGGAGGCGGACCCAGACGACCTGGCACGCGCCATTGCGGCCTTGGGCGACGACGCAGGCCTGCGCCGGCGGCTGGGCGAAAGCGCTCGCGCCCGCGTCGTCGAGCGCTACTCGTGGGCCCACCACTGCGAGCAGGTCGAGGCGGTTCTCAAGAGGATCGCGGCGTGAGGATCACGATCGCGACCGAGGTCTATCCGCCGCGCGCCGGCGGCGCGGGCTGGTCAACGCGGGCCCTGGCGTTGGCGTTGCAGCAGGCGGGACACGACGTTCACGTCATCACCACCAGCCCCGGGCCGGAGGACACGGACGGCATGCGCGTGCGACGCCTGCGCGTCCGCGGCCGGAAGCGCTTCGCTCAACCTCGTGCGTTCGCTCGTGCGATCGCTGAGGGCGAGCGCCGCGTGGTGCACGCTCAGCATTCGCTTTCGGCGCTCGGCTGCCTGGGCGGCCCCGATGCGTCGCGGGTCGCGGTGACGGTTCGCGATCACTGGCCGGTCTGCTTCTGGTCCACGCGCATCAGCCGCGGAGCGCCATGCCCCGCGTGCGGGATCGCCCCGATGGCGCGCTGCGTATTCGGGCGCGTGCCCTTCGCTGCGCCACTCTCCTGGGGAGCGATCCCTTACATGCGGGCCGACCTTCACGAGAAGCGCCGCGCCCTGCTCCGGGCGGGCGCCACGCTGGCGGTGAGCCAGTCGATCGCGAACGAGCTGCGCGGCGCTCAGATCCCCCGGGTGCAGGTGATCCCGAACATGGTCGACGCGGCCGAGGCACGCGCTGTGGCGCGCGCGGCACCTTCGGTGGAGCTGCCGGAGCGCTTCCTGCTCTTCGTCGGCAAGCTCGAGGAGAACAAGGGTGCGCGCCTGCTCGTGCCGGCGGTGGCGGCCGCCCGAACCGGCTTGCCGCTGGTGGTGCTCGGCGAGGGCACGCTGGCGCACGAGCTGAAGTTCGAGGCGACCGCGCGAGATGTGACGTTGCAGCTCCGCGGTTGGGCGTCGCGCGAGGACGTGCTGCGCGCGCTGCAACGCGCCAGCACGCTCGTCTTCCCATCGCTCTGGGACGAGCCGCTTTCCCGGGTGTTGCTCGAGGCGCTCGCGCTCGGCACGCCGGTCGCTGCGATGGACACCGGCGGGACACGCGAGATCCTGGAGAACGAGAAGAGCGGTCTCGTGGTGCGCGACGAAGCCGGGTTGGCCGAGGCGATCGCACGGCTGGCCCAGGACGACCGCTTGCGCGAGCGGATTCGCGATGGGGCTCTCCAACGGGCGCGCGCGTTTTCCCCGGAGATCCTGGTACCGCGCTATGAGGCGGTCTACAAGACGCTGCTGTGAAGATCGCTCTCTTGAGCCGCTCGGCGCACCCGCTGCACGATCCGGGTGGGATGGAACGGGCTGTCTTCGGACTCGCCAGGCACCTGGTGGAGCGCGGTCATCGGCCGATCCTGTTCACCCGGCCCGCGACGCATCCCGGGACGTTTCCCGGTGAAGTGGTGACGGTTCCGTACGGCACGCTGCCGTTCGCGCGCCACGGCAGCGTCCTGGATCGGACGCTGCTGTACCCAGGCTTCGCCGAACGCATCGGCGCGGCGGCGATCGCGCGGGTGCGCGCCGGAGAGATCGATGCCATCTACGCTCAAGGCATTACCGGCATCGGCTACGCCCGCGAACGGCAGAGCGACCCGACTCTGCGAGCGCCTCTGGTGATGAACCCGCAGGGCATGGAAGAGCACAAGACACTCGGAGTGAAGCGTCTGGCGCTCGGTCGGCTGCGGCATCTGTCCCGCGAGTCGGCCCGGCTCGCCGATCGAGTGATCGCGACGGACCACGCCACGCGAGACGAAGTCACGCAGCTCCTCGGAGTCTCTCGGGAACGCATCGCCGTGATTCCGAACGGGATCGACTTCGCTCAGGTCGAGGCCGCGACTCCAGCCGATCCACGCACGCACGTCGCCGCCGCGCTGCCGGCGCTCCGCGATGCGAGCCCGCTGTTTCTCTCGGTGGGACGAATCGAGCGCTACAAGGGCTTCGATGAGATCCTCGGCTCTCTCGTCGCATTGCGCGCGCGCGGCCTTGTGGGCGCCTGGGGCTGGGCGATCGTCGGCGACGGTCCCCACAAGGCCGATCTGGCGGCGGCGCTGGTACGCGCGGGCCTCGCCGCGAATGCTTTCGACGGTCACGACCTCGGGCGCGGCGCCGCGGGTCAGGAGCCGCGCGTTCATCTTCTCGGTCGCGTCGACGAGACCCTGTTGCACGCCCTGTACGCGCGGGCCGACTTGCTCCTGCACGCAACTCACTACGAGGGCTCGAGCCTGGTGACGCTCGAGGCGATGGCTCACGGGCTTCCGGTCGTCGCGACGCGCGCCGGCGGAATCCCCGACAAGGTACGGGAGGGTGAGACGGGGTGGCTCGCAGCGCCGAAGGACACTGCGGCATTCGCGAGCGCTCTTCAGACGGCGCTCGACGCGCGCGCGGCCTGGCGTGACATGGGCCGGCGCGGTCGCGAGCGTGTGGCTCGCGATTTCTCGTGGTCCAGAATCGCCGACGAGACCGTGGCGCTCTTCGAGACGCTCCTGGAGAGACGCCAACCGTGATGCTCGCACGCCGAGCCACGGGAGTTGCCGTCGCGTTGCTCACGCTCGAAGTGTGGCTGGCGCTCGTCACCGGCAGCTCGTGGTTCTTCGATGGGAGCGGTGCGCCCCTCGGCGAAGCCGGCTTTGCGGTTCGCCTGCTTGGCTGGGCGGCTCTCTTCGTGATTCGCTTTCGCTTGCTCGCCAAGCCCGAGTGGCGCGTCGCGACCGCTCCCTTGCTGCTCACGCTCTGCCTGCTGCCGACTCTCCAGCAATTCCAGTTCGCCGGCGGCCGGCTCGGTGGCGACGGCATCATGTACTACGTGTACACGCGTTCCCTGGCCAAGGACGCCGACCTGGACTTCACGAACGAGTACACCCACTACGGCCTGATCGAGCGCGGTGACCTGAGCGTCCGTACCCGGACCGGCCTGCGGCGCTCGATCTTCGCCGTCGGCCCGGGGCTTGTTGCGCTGCCGCACTTCGCTCTCGGTGAGGCCGTGGCGCGGGTCCAGCGCGGGCTGGGGATGGACGCCGACCTCTCCGGCTATGGGCCGACGCACAGGAATGCCGTGGCGCTCGGGAACCTGTTCTACGGCTTTCTGGCGCTCCTGCTGATCCACAAAACGCTCGGTCGTCACTTCAACGCGTCGACGGCGCTGCTGGCGACGCTGCTGGTGTGGGGGGCTACGTTCCTGCACTGGTACATGGTCCAGCAACCCACGATGTCACATGCGCCGTCGGCGTTCGTGGCGGCTCTCGTCATCGCGCTGTGGGACCGGTGGCGGCAGCCGACTCTCGCGCAGAGCGCGGTGCTCGGGCTGCTGCTCGGGTTCTCGATGTGCGTGCGCTGGCAGAACGGCGTGCTGTTGCTGCTCCCGCTCTTCCGCTTGCTGCCGCGCCGGCGCAGCCATTGGCTGGCATCGCTCCGCGCTGCTGCTGTTCTCGGCTTGTGCCTCGGGATCGGGGCGATGCCCCAACTGATCTCCTGGAAGGTCATCTACGGCGAGTATCTGTTGCGTTATCCGCCACACGGCGCCGATTTCCTGCGCCTGGACCACCCGTTCCTGCTCGAGACGTTCTTTTCGTCACGCCACGGCCTCGTCTCGTGGACGCCGGTCTTCTGGATCGGTTACCTGGGTTTCATTCCGTTATTCTGGCGGCGACCCTCGCTGGCCCGGGTGCTGATCGTGCCGCTCCTGGCGATGACGTACGTGAACGTCTGCTCCGGCGACTGGTGGGCGGGCGGGTCGTTCTCGAACCGCCGTTTTGATTCGCTGCTGGCGATCTTCGCGTTCGCCTTCGCTGCCGCGATCGACCTGGGCCGGCGTCTGGTGGCGATCCGCCCACGACTCGCCGTCGCCATCCTCGTGCTGCCGCTGCTGTTCTGGAACCTGGCGCTGGCCGAGGCCACGCAGCGCGGCTTCGTCCCGCGCGATGCGACGGTCAGCTTCGGCACTCTCACCGGCGCCGCCGCGCGCGCGCTGTCGGACGAAGTCGGCTTTCCCACCACCTGGCCCGCGAGCTGGCTCTTCGCGCGTGACACCGGCCTGTCCCCGGGTCGCTACGACCTGATCGCCGGTCGGTATCTGTTCTATCGACAGAACAACCTCGGCGGCGTCGTCGACCTCAAGAATCCCGGCCATGCCGGCCTGCTCGAAGGTTTCTCGGCCATCGAGCGTTTCGATTCGGTCGAAGCGCGGCGCATCCGTGGACGAGCGCGGATCTTCGTTTCACTCGACGTTCCGGAGCGGATCGAGCTGCGCCTGCGCGCGCGATCGCTCGATGCATCGGCCGAGGTGAGCGTGCGCGTGAACGGCGTCGTTGCCGGCTCGGTCGTCGCCACGGCGGATGACTCGGGTCGGGAAGCGCGAGTGGCGGTTCCGATCGAGTTCTGGAGGCGCGAGCGGAACGAGATCGCGTTCGAAACGGAGGGCAACGTCGCGCTCAGTCAGGTCACTTTCGTGAGAGTCCGATGAGGACGAGCCGACCCGCGGTCGCCGGCCTGGCGACGCTGCTGGCGATTCCGATGCTCGTGGCGCAACTGCGGCTGCCGGTGCCGCGCCTCGACGCCGACGCGGTCGAGTACTTCAGCCACGTACGCTCGCTCTACTTCGACCACGATCTGGACTTTGCCAACGAGTTCGAGCACTTCGGGATCCTGACGCGCGGCGACAAGCGACAGCCGACGGTCACCGGCCACCGCCGCACGATCTTCTCGGTCGGTCCGGCGCTCCTCTGGATGCCCTTCTACGCGGCCGGCGACCTGGTCGCGCGAGCGGAAGACCAGGTGGAGGACGGCTACTCGCCAGCGCACATCCGCTCCGTAACGCTCGGCTCGCTGGCCTACGGCGTCGCCGGCTTGCTGCTCGTCGCTTCGGTGCTCGGGACGCTGGTGTCCGCTTCGGTCGCGCGCGGCACGGTGCTGGCTCTAGGCTACGGGACGTTTCTCTATTGGTACATGGTTCACGAAGCCGCGATGAGCCACGCGCTCAGCTTCTTCATGTCGGCGGCCGTGTTGCGGCTCTGGTGGGCGAGCCGATCGCGCCTTTCGCTGCCTCGGGCACTCGCGCTGGGCGCGTGCATCGGCATTGCGGCCACGGTGCGCTGGCAAAACGGCGTGTTGTTGCTGCTGCCGGCGGCGACGCTATTTCGAACGCTGCGCCACGAGCTGGCCGCCTCGCTTCGCGCCGGAGCGGCGACACTCGCGGCGTTCGTGGCCGGCGCCTCGCCGCAGATGCTCGCCTGGAAAGCCGTCTTCGGCGCGTATTTGCTGGCCGATCCGCCGCACGGTCGGGACTTCCTGCGGCTCGACCACCCGTACCTGCTCGAGACGTTCTTCTCGTCGCGCCACGGCCTCTTGTTCTGGACGCCGCTGCTGTGGGCCGGCTTCCTCGGCTACGTGCCGCTGGCGCGACGTGACCGCTTCCTGGCGCTCGCCACTGGTCTCCCGCTCTTCGTGATGAGCTACGTCAACGTCTGTTCGGGCGACTGGTGGGCGGGCGGCTCGTTCTCTAACCGGCGCTTCGACTCGGTGTTGCCCTTGCTGGCGCTCGGAATGGCGCTAGCTTTCGAGTGGCTGGCACGCCAGGTGACGCGCCGCCCGTTGCTGCCGCTCTACATCGTGGCGTTCACGCTCACGGCCTGGAACGGGCTCTTCATGGAGCAGTACCGCCGCAACTTGATTCCGCGAGACGACGCGGTGTCGTTCGCAGCGGTCGCGGAAAACAGTGCGACGCTGCTGTCGGGAATGGTCGGAACCCCTGTGGCGTGGCCGGCGAACGTCGTGTTCTCGGTCCGGCACGACGCGCCGATCACGAAGTACGACCTCGCAGTCGGGCAATACCTCTTCTATCGCCAGAACAACCTGGGCGGAGTGATCGACCTCGGCAACGATCGCGGCGATCCTGGCCTGCTGCTCGAGGGTTGGGCGCGGCCGATTCCCTGCGGAGACGGACGCTGCCGGACGATCGAGAGAACTGCGCGGCTGCTGGTCCCGCTGGATGTGCCGGAGGCTCTGGTCGCGATCGTGCGCGCCCGCGGCACGGGGTCGCTAGCGCTGGCGATCAACGGGCGCGAGGCGGCCGCGTGGCCTCTCGATGAAGGGGCTTTCGTGGAGCGCCGCGTCTCGTTACCAAGAGAAGGACTGGTCCGCGAGATGAACGAGTTGCGCCTCACGGCTTCTCCGGGACCAGTGGTCGTCGACCGAATCGTGTTCGAGCGCGTAGCCCTTCGAGGAACCCGATGAACCTCGAAGAGTACCGTCGCATGTTCGAGGCGGAGGAGCGCCAATGGTGGTACGCCGGCATGCGCGCGATCAGCTTTTCGCTGATCGACCTCGCGGCGCGCGGGACGCCGCCTCAGAGTTTCCTCGACGCCGGCTGCGGCACCGGAAACAACCTCTTGCATCTCGGGAGAAGAGCTCGCGCCACAGGAATCGATTTCTCGGCGGAGGCGGTCCGCTTCTGCAAGGAGCGCGGCGTGGTGGTCGCGCGAGGCAGCGTGCTGTTTCTGCCGTTCAAGGACGGCGCCTTCGACGGCGTCACGTCCTTCGACGTGATCTATCATCGCTGGGTCAGCGACGACCGCGCCGCGGTGCGCGAGATGGCGCGGGTGCTGCAACCCGGCGGCCTGCTGTTGATCCGCGTGCCGGCGCTGCGCATGTTGTGGGGCGCTCACGACGAGGCGGTCCAATCGCGCCACCGCTACACGCGTGGCGAGCTACAGGGTCTCTTCGAGGACGCCGGGCTAGACCTGGTGCGGGTGACCTACTGCAATTGCTTCCTGTTTCCTTTGCTGATCGCGCGCCGCTCGCTCGACCGCCTCTTGTCGCGCCACGGCTCCGACGTTCAGTTCCTGCCCGCGCCTGTAGAGCGCGGTTTTCGGTTCCTGCTCGAACTCGAAGCGCGGCTCGTGCGCTTCTTCCCGCTGCCGTTCGGGAGCAGCGTGATGGCGATCGGGAGGAAAGTGCCTAGTGGGCCTCGGTGAGACGCCGGATCACGTCGTCCCACGAGATGTCGCGGGTGTCCGCATGACCCTGCGCGCCGAGCCGCGAGGCGCGAGGCTTGTCGGCGAGAAGCTCGCTGAGGGCGCGGCCGATCGCCTCGGGCGCCGGCGCGCACACGCGACCGTTCTGCTGGTCGCGCACGAACTCGAGCGGCCCGCCGGCATCGGTCGTCGTCACGACGGGACGACCGCTGCGAAACGCTTCGAGCGTCACGAGGCCGTAGTCCTCGTCAAAGGGCGCGTAGAAGACCGCCCCGGCCCGCGCGTACAGACGACGCAACTCGGCGTCGGATACGAAGCCGCGGAAATCGATGCGCTCCCGGACTCCAACCTCGGCCGCCAGGCGTTCCAGCCCGTCCCGCTCTTTGCCGGTTCCGGCTACGACGACGCGGGCGCCACTGGGCAGGAATGCCGCAGCGCGCACCAGCAGGTCGACCCGTTTCAACGATTCGAGCCTTCCGACCGAGAGCACGTAGTCATCGGGCTCTTCCGAGAGCCACGGCGGATCGTCCTGGAGCGGAAGCCGCAACACCTCGGCGACGAGCCCGTGATAGCGCTCGAGGCGCCCGGCGTTGTTCGCCGAGGTCGTGAAGATCGGACGGCATTCGCGGAGCAGCGTGCCGTCCAGCTCCACAATGTGCCGATGCAGGGCCTGCTCCTCGGGCGCCCCGCTGAAGCCGTCCAGCTTGGCGTCATGAAGGTCGTAGGCTTGTCGAAACGGATGAAACAGCCACAGCCGCTTGCGCGGATGTCGGAGCGCATAGGACGGAAAGCGCGTCGCGATCACCAGATCGATCGGCGTCCCGCCCGCCTGGCTGAAATCGAGCATCCGCCACGCCAGCGCCGAGCGCAGCACGTCGCGACGCGGGTCCCATTGAAACGGCAGCTGCACCAGGTCGGCGTTGAAGCCGCGCTCACGCAACTCGTCGACCAGCGCCCGCGAGTGCCATTCGGCGCCGCCGCGCTCGAACGGCACCTGGCTCGCCGCCACGATCACCGAGCGGATGGGGCTCAAGGACCGACCACTATAAACTCCGCGCGAGCATGAGCGACGACCGCGAGCGCGTAGCGCGCGAGCTGCGCCGGATCCGTGACGCGGTGCGCGATCGGCATTCGGACACCCCGCCGCCGAAAGCCGAGGCGCCGGCGGTGCGCACGCCCGAGCCGATGCCGCCGGTGCCAAAGCCGGCGCCGGCGCCAGCCGCTTCACCGCCTGACGGCACAGCCGTCAATTCACTCTGGCAAGCCACGCCGGCGCGGCCGCTGGGTGTCTTGGGTCGCTGGCTGCGGCGTTTGCTGGCGCCGGTCCTGGAGGCGCAGATCGCGTTCAACTCGCGTCAGGTGCAGCTCGACAACGAGCTGATCGCGTACCTGGAGGAGCGCCTCGCCGCCACCCATCGGCACTACGACGCGGTCCTCGGCATCCACGGCCGGCACATGGCTGAGATCGACGAGCGGCACTTGATCGTGCAGGAGGAACTGGTCGCTCATGTTCACGACCTGGTGAAGCGGATCGACCTGGTGTTGGCGGAGGCCGAGAAGGGTCGGCTGTCGCTGGAGTTCGCGCTGCGCGATCTGCGGACGCGCGTGCGCGAGATCGAGGAGCGGCTGCCGCGAGCATGAAGACCGTGCTCGTGTGCGCGGCGCAAGCCCCCTTCACGGTGGGCGGCGCTGAGATCCTGGTCCAGGAGCTTCAAGCGAACCTGAAGCGCCGGGGCTTCAAGGTCGACGTCGCCAATGTGCCCTTCAAGTGGTATCCCGTGTCGGAGCTGGTGCGTCAAGGTCTCGCCTGGCGGCTCCTCGACGTGACCGAGAGCAACGGCGAGCGCATCGATCTCGTGATCCCCACCAAGTTTCCGAGCTATCTGGTGCGCCACCCGCACAAGGTCGCTTGGCTCTTCCACCAGCACCGCGAGGCCTACGACCTGTTCGGCACGCCCTACTGCTCGTTCCGCGAGACGCCCGAGGATCAGAAGGTGCGTGAGGCGATCCACGCGCTCGACACGCGCGCGCTCGGCGAGTGTCGCCGGGTGTTCACAATCTCGCGCAACGTCGCGGATCGGTTGGCGCGCTACAACGGTCTGCCGGGCACGGCGTTGTATCCGCCGCCACACCACCTCGGCCGGTATCGCAGCGACGGGTACGGCGATTTTCTCTTCTACGCGGGCCGGCTGGACCGGCTGAAGCGCTTGGAACTGGCCATAGATGCGATGGCACGCGTGAAGAGCGGCGCGAAATTGAAGATCGCGGGCACCGGGCCGCTCGAGATGGAGCTCCGAAAGCAGATCGCGCGCGCCGGCGTCGGTGACCGCGTGGAGCTCGTCGGCTTCGTGTCGGCAGACGAGCTGCTGCGGCTCTACGCAGAGTGCCGCGCCGCCTATTACGCGCCGCTGAATGAGGACTACGGTTACGTCACGGTGGAGGCGTTCCTGTCGCGCAAACCGGTGGTGACGACGACCGACGTCGGGGGGCCGCTGGAGTTCGTGACGCACGGCGAGACCGGCCTGGTCGCGGCGCCCGAGGCTGGCGCCGTCGCCGACGCGATCGATGCGCTGTGGAGCGAACCGCAACGGCAGCTCGAAGCCTGGGGCGAGGCCGGGCGGAGTCGCGTCGCCGGCATCACCTGGGATCACGTGATCGATCGCTTGACCGAGGGCATCGCGTGAAGCTCCGTGTCTGGAGCCCGATGCCGCCGTCGCCGTCGGGGATCGCCGACTACGTGGCGGAGCAGCTTTCGCTGCTCGCCGCGCGCACCGAGCTGACGGTCGTCGTGGACGAACTGGAAGCGATCGATCCCGGACTTCGCAGCGCCTTTGCCGTTACGTCATCGGAGCAGGCGACTGGCGAAGGGCTCGATCTCTACCATCTCGGAAACTCGCCCGCACACGGCTACGTGTATCGGCGAGCGATCCGTGTGCCGGGTGTCGCCTTCCTCCACGAGTTCAACCTGCACGATCTCGTGCTCGCCGAGACGCTGGGTCGAGGCGATCGCTCGGCCTACCTGCGCGAGATGCGGCGCGCCTACGGCGAACCCGGGAGCTTCCTCGGCGGCCAGATCGCGCGCGCCCTGGGCGCGGCGATATGGTCGGCGCGCTTTCCACTCAGCGAGCACATCATTCGCCGCAGCCTGGCCGTGGTGGGTCTGACGCGGCACGTGGTGGAGCGGGTGCGCGGCGTGATTCCAGAGGGCCGACCGGTGCTGCGGCTGCCCCATCATTTGGCCCTGCCGATCGACCCGCCGCCAGCGCGCGCCGAGGCGCGCCGGCAGCTAGCACTGCCCGAATCGGCGTTCCTGATCGTGGCACCTGGCCTCGCGACCGAGTCAAAGCGCCTGGACGTAGCGATCCGCGCGCTTCGCCGGCTGCGGCAGCGATCCGACGTCCAGCTGGTGGTGGCAGGCGCAGTCGACCCGCTGTTGCCGCTAGCGGACTGGATCCGTGATGCCAGCGTGCAAGAAGCGGTCCGAGTCACCGGCCGCCTGACGCTCGAGGATTTCGAACGCCACGTTGCGGCCGCCGACGTGGTCGTGGCGTTGCGCCATCCGCACCGCGGCGAGATTTCCGGTGCGCTGGTGCGCAGTCTGGGAGTCGGTCGCGTGGCGCTGGTGAGCGCGGGCTCGCCGGCGACCGAGGAATTCCCCGAGGGCCTGGTCGTCCCGATCGACCCCGGAGCAGACGCGGAAGACCAGATCGTGGCGATCGTAGAGCGCCTCGCGGCAGATCCCGCGTTGAAGCAAACCATGGAGCGGCTGGCTAGAGAACACGTCGCACGCCACCACCAGACCACGGCTACGGTTGAGTCGTTGGTGAGGTTCCTGGATCAGGTAGATCTGGGCGCCCCCGCAACCCGTGACCGGATCACTCGGTCGCGGCCGTCCGAGGGGAGCCTGCGCGAGTACCTTCAGGACGAAGTGCTGTATGGCGCCTACGACCTCGGCCTCGCCGGCATCGACCTCGGCGTGGACGCGCTCGTAGACGATCTCACGAAGGAACGGCGATGACGGACGAGATCGAGCTGTCCGTCGTGATCCCGGCCTACAACGAAGCGGGCCGCCTGCCAGCGACGCTCCGCAAGATCGAGGCCTACCTCACGACCAGCGCGGTCCGCTACGAGATCGTGGTGGTCGACGACGGTTCCCGCGACGACACGGCACGCATTGCTCGCCAGACGCTCGGAGACAAGTTGACGATTCTCGAGAACGGCCGGAACCGCGGCAAGGGCTACTCGGTGAGGCGAGGCATGCTCGCGGCGCGGGGCGCGCGGCGCCTGATGAGCGACGCCGATCTCTCCACGCCGATCGAGGAGTTGGCGCGCCTGGAGCGCGCGCACCTGGAGGGAAACGACATCGTGATCGGCTCGCGAGCGGTCGCCGGTGCCAACATCGAGGTCCATCAGCCCGTGTTCCGGGAGAGCATGGGCCGGTTCTTCAACCTGCTGGTGCGGCTGTTGCTGGTGCCTTCACTTCACGACACGCAGTGTGGGTTCAAGCTGTTCTCACGGGAGGCCGCTCTGGGCGCCTTCTCGCGCGCCCGCCTCGACGGCTTCTCGTTCGACGTGGAGGTTCTGTTCATCGCCACGCGCCAGGGCCGGCGCATCGCCGAAGTGCCGGTCACTTGGCGCAACGACGCCGCCTCCCGGGTCACCCTGGGGCGCGGCGTGATGGCGTTCTTGGACCTGCTGCGCATCCGCTCCAACAGCGTCGCCGGCCGCTACCGGGCTTGAACCGGAACGACGTCCCCGTTCTTGCGAATGCGCGCGCCGCTGCGCAGCTCACTCACCCAGGCCTCGATGCGCTCGTCGAGCGCCCGAGCCGCCAGTCGGGATTCGATCTCGGAGAAAACTGAAGACAGCGGCGCGGCTCCGGGGCGGCCTGCGATCTCGGCCGCATACGCCTTGGCCACGGCCGCTTCGTCGATCTTGACCTGCGGACTGAACCGGAACGCGACGTACTTCAGGATCGCGGCCTGGCGACGCGCGATTCGCCGAAGCAGCGCGACGTCGACCGGGGTTGCGGACCCGGCCAGCGTGCCAGCCAGCTGCTCGGTGGCTCGCGCTTCCTCATCCGCCGACAGGTTTGCTTCGGGCAGCCGGCTGGCTTCGCGGAACATCAGGATCTCGTCGATCGTTCCTTCCAGGGCGATCCCCGGCTCGAGGCCTTTGAGGCGCGCGAACACCGCGACCTCGCTCATCAACACCGGCGCGCCGTCGAGCACCGCGAGCACACGCTCCAGGATCTCGGCGCGTGCTGGGGAGCTCGCGGCGACCGAGAGCCAGAGCGCGATGCCGCAAGCCAGCCTTCGCCTAGAAAGCATGGCCCACCGTGACGTGAACGTGGTAGGCGCTCTCTCCAGGTCGGCGGTCGAGCTTGCGGCCCCAGTCGACGCGCAGCGGTCCGATCGAACTCTTGTAGCGAATGCCCAGTCCAGCCGTGTAGCGCAGGTTGCCGAGCGTGAGGTCCGACACCAGCGCGTACACGTTACCGATATCGCTGAACGCCGCCATCTCGACACGGGGTCGGAGCGCGAGGCGCAGCTCGAGGGTGCCGGTGAGCAGCGCATTGCCGCCGGTGGGCACCGGTTCCCCGGTATCGGTCAGCTCGACCGGGCCCACGAAGTCGAACCTGAAGCCGCGCATGCTGTAGTCGCCGCCGGCAAAGAAGCGGTCGGGCAGGGGCAGCCGCGGCGGTTCGGCGCCAAACGTGCGCGCCAGACCGAGCCGGCCGCTGACGCCCAACACGAAACGGCTTCCCAGCGGCGTGAAGCTCGCCGACTGGAAGAAACCCTTCAGAAATGTGTCGCCGCCCAGCGCGCGTGTCGACAACTGGACGTCGGCGCTCGCGAACCGGCCTCGCTTCGGATCGATCGGATCGTTACGGCTGTCGTAGACGAGCGACGACGATGGGCCGGCGAAGGTCGAAGTGCGAAACTGCCGATCGATCTCGTCGATCGGAACCGTCACGTTGAACACGGTGGTGCGTTGGTAGGCGAGCCGGCCGATCAAGGTCAGCTGGCTCCGAAGCGGTCGCGCCGTCTGAACCAGGCCGCCGTAGCGGACGTAGTCGAACCCGTCGCGCTGCTGCTCCTCGCGGAAACCCGTCAGGAACAGATCCTGTTTGTGTCCGAACAGACGTGGCTCGCGATAGGTGGCGAACAAGCGGCTGCTCCGAAAGCTCATTCGTGCGAAGCTGGACAGGCTGCGATCCATGCCGCTCAGGTTCTTGAGCGTCACTTCGACGCTGGCGCGCAGCAGGTCGCGTTCGGCGTAGCCGAGACCGTAGGACACGGCTGTTCGCGATGCTTCCTGCACCCTCACCACGACGTCGTGTCGCGCGCCGTCTTCAGAGGCAATTTGCTCCACTTGCACCTGCTCGAAGATGCCGAGCGCCTGTAGCCGGCGTTGACTCTCCAAGAGCTGCGTGGGCGAGAGCGGATCACCGGGTTTGAAGCTCAGCTCGCGACGCACGACGCTCTCGCGAGTGGTCTCGAGGCCCGCCACCATGATCTCCCCGACGCGGGTCAACGATCCCGGCCTGACCGAGAAGAAGACCTGCGCCTCGGTCTTCCCGGAGGCAAACTCCACGCGCGGCTCCACCTCGACGCTCAGATACCCCGCGTTTCGATACGACTGCAGCAGCGTGGCCTTGTCCCGTGCTAGCGTCGCGACGCGATACGGGTCGCCGAGCCGCGTCGACAGCGGCGCCGGCGGGAGGTCGATGACGCTCGAAGCGACGAGCACGCCGGCGACGAGCGTGCGCGGGCCCGGGCGCGCCCTGAAGACGACGGGAACGTCGCCGCCGCCAGCCGGCGCGTCGGGTTCCACGCGAGCCTCGCTCATGCCGTCGCGCTGCAGGTTTCGCAGCAGGCTCTGCGCGTCTTCCTCCAGGCGACTGTCTCGCACGGGTTCGCCAACACGCGTGAGCAGCGGCGCGGGGGTCTCCACTCCTGCGCTACTCACCGAGGCAACGCGCGATTGCTCGCCGGCAGCTATTTCGTAGGCGATCTCCAGAGTGTCGGCGCGCGCGGTCTCGGTGTGGCGCACGCGCGGCTCGCGATGCCCCGCTTCTCGAAGCCGGGCCTCGATATGGTCCACTGCCTCTTCGATCGCATCCGCCCCGCCTCGCCCCTCCTCAACCAACCGCTCGACAGACGCGCGCAAGCCTCGCGGCACCGAGGATCCGCGAAACGCCACGGAGAGCACGGGCCCCGGCGTCACTTCGAAGCGAAGCGCCACGCGCGCGCTGCGTGGATCGTAGGTCTCGTGCACCCGCACGATCGCACGCCATCGGCCGTGGGCGACGAGCTGCCGCCGCATCGCTTCGGCGGCATTCCCGGCGCGAGTCCTTTCGAACGGCGCTCCGGCTCGTGGCGCCGCCAGCGCCGACAAATCCATGACCCCCGGCACACGGTCGACCGAGACCGTGTCGACGACGGCGTGCGGGCCGGCCGAGATCGTCAGCACCGCGGTGACTTCGCGCGTGCCCGATTCGACCGCTGCGTCGACGCGTGATTCCAGGTAGCCGCGGGCGGCGAGCGCCAGGGCGAGGTCACGCCCTGCCTCTTCCAGCCGGTCCTCATAGAGGGCTTCGCCCGGGGTGAGGCGTGTCAGCTGGCGCGCCTGCTTCTCCGATACCAGTCGGTCTCCGGAAACGCGCAAACCCGTCATCCGCGGCACCGGGATCAGGTGAATCGCGAGATCGACCCCCCGCAGGCTCGGCTCGGTTTCGACGCGAACGTCGTCGAAACGGCCCAAGGCGAAGAGCCGTTCCACCGTCGCGCGGACATCCTTGGCGTCCAGCGGCTGGCCCACCGCGATCGTGACATAGCGCCCGAGGCGTTCCCTCTCGGCTTCGACTCCGACGAGCCGGACGCTCGTCACCCGCGGCGCCTCGGCATTCGCTGGCTCGCTGAGCGCCAGCGCCAGCAGTGGAACGAGCGCGGAGAAACGGCCGCTCATCAGCGCGATTGGCGGATGCGAACGTCGAGGCCGCGGCCGCCGGGCTCCGAGCTGGTCAAAAGCACCGAGAACCGATCCGAGAGCGTGTACTCCACAGCCAGAAGCCGCTCCTGGCCACCCTTCAGGTCGATCGAGTACAGCACGTTGAGGTCAGGTGTGAGCCGCTTACCCAGCGTCAGGCGCGCCGTTGGGTTGGTGACGTCGCCGCGCACGAGCGCCGGATCGATCGAAAAGCGATTCAAGCCGAAGAGCCGCTCGGCCTGGCGTTCGAGACCCATTTCCTCCGAGAGACGGCCGGCGGCGAGGGTGGCTGCGCCCGCATACGCGAGCCGCGCCTGGTCGGTTTGCGACTGGCTGAGGCTTGCGACCGCGGTCTCGTCGGCGCCCGCCAACAGGTTGACGATCTGGACGGCCGACAGCGGCGGGTCCGAGCTCAAGGTCGGGTAGACGCGCTCGAGTGTTCCGTTGACGTTGAGCGTGACGCGATACGAGCGGATCCGCGTTTCGGCTTCTATGTTGAAGAGCGGATCGATCTTCACGGGGTTGTTGAAATCGATCGTGCCGCGCCGGATCGTGTAAGTGTTGCCCTGGAAGTAGATGCGGCCACGATCGACCTCGGCGCGTCCCAGTACGATCGGGGCGTCGGCGCTGCCTGCCACGTTCAGCTCCGCACGCGCCTTGAGCGTCGCCAGGTTGTTGTCGATCGCGAGCGTGCTCGGCGCGCTGAGCTTGATGTCGAGTCGCACCGCTTCGCGCAGCGAGCCGATTTCCTCGGGCGGCGTTGCGGCGGCCAGCAACTCGGAAGCGAGGTCGTAGCGCTTTGTCCACTGCGCGCTCTTCACGTCGACGCCGCCCGCGAGCCACTGCCTCTCCGCGTCGCCGTAGAAGCGCAGGTCGAGGTCGAGGAGGCTCTTCAGGCCCTCGGGATACCGCAACGAGACGGCGCGGCCGAGCGCGCGAATGTCGATGCTGGCGAGGCGACCCAAGGCATAGCTCACCTGTCCTTCGAGCTCCAGCGGCCCGCCTCCGAAGTTGCCGGCGATGCCCTCGAGCTGGGCGCTTCTCTCGGAAAAACGCACCAGGCCCCTGAGTCCTTCGATGCCGTTCGGAAGGCCTCGGTGGCGCAGGCCTCCTTCGACCAGCTCGAGGGTGCCATCGACGCGTGGCGCAGCGCTGGTGCCGCGCACCGCCACCGCCAGCCGAGCGGCGCCAGAGCCTCGCAAGCGGCGGGTCACGGCGCTCAGCACGCGCAGGTCGGCTGCGCCACGGAGGTCGACCCGCAGCGGGCCGGCGCCCGACAAATCGGCGACGCCGCTCGCCTCGAGGTCGGTGCCTTCGGCCGCCAGGCGGACCTCCGCGAGTTCGAGCGCTCCCGCCCGCAGCTTCAATCGGATTGGCCCCGCATTGCGCACCGGGTACTCCGGCAGATCGAGCTGCAGTACGGGTACGCGTAGCTCGCCCTCGAGGGTGCGCGGGCTGCCGAGCGGTCCGAGCAGGCTTCCTTCCGCGCTACCGACGAGCCTCACCGTGGAGGGCAGCGCCGGGTAGAGCGTGCGCAGAAACGGATCCAGGCTGGTGTCCTTCAACACGACGCGCAGCTCCGACGCCGCAGCTCCGTCGATCGCGACCGCTCCCGCCAGCTTGAGGTCGACGCGGGGCGAGCGAAGCAAGGCCTCCACGCCGACGCGGCCATCGCCCGACCCCGAGAGCGAGGCCTGGAGAGCGCCGAGGCCCTCGTCGCCCCAGAAGAGACGGGGAGAGCTCACATCACCACGCAGCCTGGGGCGGTCCAACGGGCCTTGCAGCGTGACGCGCCCCGAGGTCTTTCCGGCGAGGGGCCAGTCGGCGCGCGCCGCAACCGCGTCGGCCAGCTCGACGTCGGTGGCTTCGACAGTTCCGTCGTAGACACCGTCGTCGCCCAGCGTCCCCCGAAACCCGATGCTGCCGCCGCCGACGCGCGCCCGTCCCAGCTTGACCTCGGTAAACGTCTCTTGCAGGCGCGCCGACACGGAGAGCGCCTCGAACGGGAAGCCGTAGTAGTGCCCGCCTTCGGAGGCGACGCGTAGCTGGCCGACCGGCGCGCTGCGACGACCGGCGACGTTCGCCTCTCCAGAAAGAGGCGCGCTCAGGGCGAGCTTCCACGCGAGCGCGCGAGTGAAGTCCTCGGACGGCCACTTCGAGAAACGAACCTTGACGTCGAGAGCATCGCTGTCCCCAGGAAGTCCGGTCTCGGTCCAGCCCTCGAGAGAGAGCGTCGCGTCGCCCCGCGAGATCTCGAGGGAGCGGGATCGTACTTGGTTGACCGTCGTAGCTCCGTTCCACACGACGTGGCCCCACCTTATGCCCAGGAAGCTCATCGCGTCGCCTTCAAAACGACCGTCGAAGATCGGGTCGCGTAACGTGCCTAGCCAGCGTCCCTGAAAGCGGCCAGCGCCGGCGAAACCGGCGGCCCGCGGATCCTGCGCTCCGAACGCCCGCCGTAGCTTCACCAATAGCGTGTCAACGGCCGCCACGTCACGACTCTCGGCGGCGAGCGCCAGATCGGCCCGATTGTCGATCTCGACGCTGCCGGAGAGGCGAGCCGAGCTGTGAGGGGTCTGTGCTTCCGCCTTGTCGATCGTCTGCACGCCTCGGAGGGCGTGCCACTCGAATCGGCCCCAGAGCGGAGTGCGGCCGTCGGTCGAGGCAGCGAGATCGAGAGCGATCTGACCGGAGAGCTCTCGAAAGCGCCCGCGCGGCCATTCCAGCGAGATCTTTCCGGTCGCCGCCGAGCCGAGACCCATGGCCCCCCAACCGAAGATCCAGCGCAGCGAGTCTTCGGTGTCGGCCTCCCGGAGCTCGGCCTCGAGGCGAGCCGTGCTCGGCGTCGGGGGCACTTCGATCTTGAACACGCCGGAGCCACCCAGCGCGTCGACGCGCAGATCCCGGATGTGAATGCCCTTGTCGTCCCAGCCGACCTGACCGTCGAACTGTTTCACCGGAACCCCGTCGAAGCTGGCGTCTCTTCCGCGCAACGTCCCGCCCAAGCGGAGCCGCGAGCCATCGACCCATGCTCGGCCGTCCCACTGCGCCGAACCGCGAAGGCCGAAACCGCTGCGCATCACGTGACTGTCGAGCATTTCGAGGTCGACCGGCCCGCGCAGCGTGAACTCGCCTTGTGGTCGCGCGGCGATGCGTAGCTGCCCTTCGTAGGCAAGGTCCGTCCCGGCCGCGCGCATGTGCGCGTTCTCAACCGTGAGCAACGGCCCGTCGAGCCGCAGGTCCATCTCGGTGCCGAGCTGAAGCTCGGGCGCCGTGCCGAAGCGAATCCGACCGGGTCCAAAGGCGAGTTCCCCGGCAAGCGCTCTCGCGCCGCGCGCGGCCAGGCGTCCACGAAAATTGGGGAGGTCGAGCTCGAGCGGGACGCGTCGGTGATCCACGATCAACTCGCCGTCTTCGATCACGAGGCGTCGGACCCGCACATCGAAACCGCGCCCGCCTTCGCCTCCGAACCTCGGGATGTCGTCACCCGCGTCGGGATGGGCGCGGATCTGGATGCGGGGCGATTCCAGGCGAAGCCGCGCCAGCACGATTCGGCCGAGACTGAGCGGGGCGAACGCAGGCGCCACGACGGCGCGGGGTATTTCGAGGAATGAGGGATCCCCGGGTTTCCGCCCGGTGACGCGTAGGTCGCGTACTTCCGCCTCGATCGGCCACAGGCGCCAATCGACGGAGCCGACCCGAACCTCGCGATCGAAGAATGCGCCGAGGCCGCGCTCGAGGCCCCGCGCCGTGAACGTCTCGAGGCGGAGGAACAGGAAGAGGAGGCCCGCGAGCAAGCCGAGGCCGAGCACCACGATGAGCCGACGCCGCTTGCGGGCCATCCGCACGATCGCCTATTCGACGATGACGAGCAAGGCGCCCGTCTCGACCGCCTGGCCCTCCATGGCCTTGATCTCGCGCACGATGCCGGTCCTTGGGGCGCGAAGCTCGTTCTCCATCTTCATGGCTTCCATCACGAGCAGACCCTGACCGGCCGTGACTTCCTGGTTCGGGAGGACCAGCACACGCACGACCTTGCCCGGCATCGGCGCCAGCACCGTCGCCGGGCCGTGCGCTCCCTTCTTCACGACGCCGGCGTCGCCGTGGGTGGCGTCGGCGAGCTGCACTTCGACCGTCGCGTCTCGAAACACGACCGAGTACCCGCCAGGGCGCTTCTCGAACCCGACGTCATGACTCTCCGCGCCGATCAGCGCGTGTGCGAAGTGCGGGCCGGCGGGCCGGAAATCGACGTCGAGCGGTTGGTCGTCGAGGGTCACCACGAAGCGACCCTGCTTGCGGCGCACCTCGACGCGCACGCTCCTGCCCTCGGCGCTGGCCGCGAAGATCAAAGCCGGCTCGCCTGCGCTTCCCGGAGGCCGGCGCGCCGCCACGCGCTGCCGTCGTCGCGCTGCTCGTCCGCGCGACTCTCGCCGTGCCGCTCCAAGAAGCCGCGGATTGCGGCGAGCACGATCGCCGCATCGGTCGGCGGCCGGCGCAGCAGGGCGCGGGCCGGAAAAGCGGTCTCGGCGAAGGATGTGTCTATGTCTCCAGAAATGAAATCCGGGTGCCGCAGGACGCGCTCGAAGAAGGGCAGGGTGGTGCGGATGCCTAGCACCTTGTACTCGGAGATCGCGCGCAGCATGCGGGCGATCGCGGCGTCGCGGGTTGCCGCGTGCACCGCGAGCTTCGAGATCAGCGGGTCGTAGTGGATCGGCACCGAGGCGCCCTCCAGGACTCCCGAGTCGTCGCGCACGCCGGGACCCGCCGGAGCGCGCAGTGCCATGATCCGGCCCGGGCTGGGCAGAAAATTCTGATCGGGGTCTTCGGCATACACGCGGCACTCGATCGAATGACCGCGTTGGGAAAGGTCCTGCTGTTCGAAGGGCAGCGGCTCGCCTTCCGCGATACGGATCTGCAGCTGCACCAGGTCGACCCCGGTGACCATTTCGGTGACGGGGTGCTCGACCTGCAACCTCGTGTTCATCTCGAGGAAATACGCGTTCTTGTCCTGGTCGACGAGAAACTCGATCGTGCCGGCGTTCCGGTAGCCGGTCTTCTTCACGAGCGCGACCGCGAGCGCGCCCATTCTCTCGCGGAGCTCGGGTGTCACGAACGACGAGGGGCTCTCTTCGATCACTTTCTGGTGGCGCCTCTGGATCGAGCACTCCCGCTCGAAGAGGTGTACGACGTGGCCGTGGTGGTCGGCGAGCACTTGAATCTCTATGTGGCGCGGCCGCGCGATCGCCTTCTCGATGTAGACGCTCTCGTCGCCGAAGGCGTTCTTGGCTTCGCTGCGCGCGCGCAAGACGGCGGACGCCAGGTCGGACGGGCGAGTGACCAGTCGCAGTCCCTTGCCGCCGCCGCCAGCCGCCGCCTTGAGCATCAGCGGGAAGCCGATGCGCGTCGCTTCTGTCTCGATAGCGACGTCGTCGGACAGCGGCTTTAGTGAGCCCGGCACCACCGGGATTCCGGCGTCGACCGCGACTCGCCGCGCGGAGGTCTTCTCTCCCATCAAGAGGATCGATTCGCTCTTCGGGCCGATGAAGGCGACGCCCGCGTCTTCGCACGCCTTGGCGAAGGCGGCGCTTTCGGCGAGAAACCCGTAGCCCGGGTGGATCGCGTCGACGCCGGAGCGTTTGGCGACATCCAGGATCTTGTCGATCCGAAGGTAGCTTTCGACCGAGGGCGGAGGGCCGATCGCGTAGGCCTCGTCGGCGCGTGTCACGTGCAGCGCCTCCCGATCCGCTTCGGAGAAGACCGCGACGCTGCGAATCTCCAGCTCGCGGCATGCCCGGATGATGCGAACGGCGATCTCGCCACGGTTGGCGACCAGGATCTTGGCGAACCTCAAAGCGGGATGTTCCCGTGCTTCTTGGGCGGGTTCTTGTCGCGCTTGCCGCGCGTCATTTCTAGGCCGGCGATGATCTTGCGGCGCGTGTGACGGGGGGCGATCACCTCGTCGATGAAACCTCGATCGGCGGCGACGTAAGGGTTCGCGAACTTTTCTTTGAACTCGGCGACCTTCTGCTTGCGCGCGAGCTCGGGGTCCTCCGCCTTCAGTAGCTCGCGGCGATACAGGACGTTCACCGCGCCCTCGGGCCCCATCACCGCGATCTCAGCCGCCGGGTATGCGTAGTTCAAGTCGGTGCGGATGTGCTTGCTGGCCATCACGCAATAGGCGCCGCCGTAGGCCTTCCGGGTGATCACCGTTATCTTGGGTACGGTCGCCTCGGCGAACGCGTAGAGCAGCTTCGCGCCATGCCGGATGATGCCGCCGAATTCCTGCGCCGTGCCAGGTAGGAACCCGGGCACGTCCTCGAAGGTGACGAGCGGGATGTTGAATGCGTCGCAGAAGCGCACGAAGCGCGCCGCCTTCACGGAGGCGTCGATGTCCAGGCAGCCAGCGAGTACCGCCGGCTGATTCGCCACGATGCCCACGCTGCGGCCGCCGAAGCGCGCGAAGCCGACCACGATGTTCGGCGCGTAGTGTGCGTGGACTTCGAGAAACCGCACGTCGTCGACGACTACACGAATCAGGTCCTTGATGTCGTAGGGCCGGTTCGGCTCGGCGGGAATCAGCGTGTCCAAGCTGAGATCTTCCCGGTCGGTTGGGTCGCTGGCGGCCCCGCGCGGCGCCTCTTCCATGTTGTTCGAGGGCAGGTAGGACAGCAGCTCACGGATCAACGCCAGACACGCGCGGTCGTCTTCGGCGGCGAAGTGGGCGACGCCGGACTTGACGTTGTGCGTGATCGCGCCGCCGAGTTCTTCTTTCGTTACCTCTTCATGGGTCACGGTCTTGATCACGTCGGGGCCGGTCACGAACATGTAGGAGGTGTCCTTCACCATCAGGTTGAAGTCCGTGATCGCCGGGCTGTAGACGGCTCCGCCGGCGCAGGGCCCGAGGATCGCCGAGATCTGCGGCACGACACCCGAGGCGAGCGTATTGCGCAGGAAGATGTCAGCGTAGCCACCGAGCGAGGCGACGCCTTCCTGGATGCGCGCGCCGCCCGAGTCATTCAGGCCAATGACCGGCGCGCCCATCTTCATCGCGAGGTCCATGACCTTGCAGATCTTCTGGGCGTTCGTTTCGGACAGACTGCCCCCGAAGACGGTGAAGTCCTGGGCAAAGACGTAGACGAGGCGCCCTTCGATTCGGCCATATCCCGAAACGACGCCGTCGCCGGGTATCTTCTGCTCGGCCATTCCGAAGTCCAGGCAGCGATGCTCCACGAGCTTGTCGAGCTCTTCGAAACTGCCGGTGTCGAGCAGCAGCTCGACGCGCTCGCGCGCCGTCAGCTTGCCTTCCGCGTGCTGCCGCTCGCGCCGCTCAACGCCGCCGCCGGCTTCGGCGCGGCGAACCTTGTCCTGGAGGCTCTCCAGGTTCGAGCTCAATGCGCGCACCCACACGAGCCACCGCAGCAGCCGCCCGGTACGGGCCCCGCGTCGGGCCCGCTCGCGGAACCCGACGACATGGCGAAACGCGAGAGCTGCTTCTGGACGGACTCGCTTTCACACCCCGGGCAAGCCACCGCGTCGCCCCAGGCGCGGACATAGCGCTCGAACCTCTGTTGACATGCGTCGCAAACGTATTCATAGATCGGCATCGCTTGTTCTCTAGAGGCCGGGGATCATATCCCCGAGCGGGCGCGTCATGGCCTCACCTGAACTGGCGTGCTCGCGGGCCCCTGATTGCCCGCTTTGTCGACCGCTGTAACGCTGTAGACGTTGGCCATGCCAGGCTTCGCTCCTGGGTCCTTCAGTGTCGTTTCGGGAGCTGCTACCTCGCCGACGAGTACGGCCGGCTCGGCCGGTGGAGCCCGGCGATAGACGCGATAAGAAGCGAGGTCGGCCTCGCCGGACGGGCTCCACGAGACCTCGACGCCCGTGGCGCGTAGGAATACCGAGACGCCCACGGGTGCGGCGGGCGCGGCGATGTCCTTGAAGGTCAGGCACACCTCGGGTGAACTCTCGCTCTCGATGATCGGGTCGACCGACATTGCGAAGCGGCTGACGTAGCACCATTCTTGGCCAGGCTCGACCGTGTTGTCCTCGAACAGCATGGTCGTCAGCAGGTCGTTTCTGAGAGCCCCCGAGTAGCTGGCGTCCTGGGCTCGACGGTAGACAAGAAACCCGACAGGTTTTGGCGTGGGGGTGGGCGTGGGTCTGGCCGTGGGAGACGCTACGGGCGGCGGCACCCCCGGAGTGGGACGGGGCCCCTGCGAGGCGCTGGGATCCGGCGAGGGCGGGCCTGGGACGCTCGGGCTCGGGTCGGCGGCGGTTGGCGACGGCGTTAGGGCACTCGGCGGCGGTGCGAGAGGCGCGCTCGGTTCAGGCGTGGTCGCGGGTGTCGGAGCCGGACTCACGAGGGCGGTGGTCGGTAAGGGCGGGGCGCTCGGGGATACGGACGGAACCCCGCTTGGGCTCGCCGGCGTCGGCAGCGGCACGGGCGTCGGGGTTGGGCCTGGGTAGTTCCAACGTAAGACATTGCCGCTCGGGCCGACCTCGCCCTGAAGCTCCGTCGGCGCCAGCGGCGGAGTCAGCACCGTGAGCGAGACGATGCTGGTGCGGTTGGAAGCGCGGCCCTTCGAGATCGCCCGGGCGGCTACGCGCACCGTCGTGCCGAGGGCGGGTAGGGCCTCGCGGTCGACGAGCGCCTCGCCGGGCGCGGCGCGCTTCGTCGTGCGTACGGCCATCTTGTCGAAGTCGCCTGCTTCTTGGGCACGGGCGATCTCGATGTCGATGACGCCCAGCCGCGACGAGTCGGAGGCCACGCGCGGAACCAGGTAGGCGGTCTCGAGCGTGTCGCCTCGCTGAGTCAGCCGCAGCTCGGCGACGGGCTGCGGCACGACGCGGATCGGCGGCAGCGGGTCGCCGCGCTTGCCGCAGCCGACCGCCGAGAGCACCACCAGAAGCAGTCTCGCCGGCCTCATCCTAGAGAATGAACCTAGACTGCTCGGGGTTACGAGCCAGCGATTCCAGGCGCTCTCGGACGTCGCTGGCTTCGAAGCGGACGATGCCCGTCTGCGCATCGCCCGCATCGAAGGCCGCCTCGTCGAGCAATGTCTCCAGTATCGTCGCTAGTCGCCGGGCGCCGATGTTCTCGGTCTGGGTGTTGACTTCGGTCGCCAGGCGGGCGATCTCCCGCACCGCTGCGTCGCTGAACTCGAGCTGCACGCCATCGGTTTCGAGGAGCGCCTGGTACTGCTTCAAGAGGGCGCTCTTCGGCTCGATCAAGATCCGCACCAGGTCGTCCTGGCTCAAGGGTTCGAGCTCGACACGGATCGGGAAGCGGCCTTGTAGTTCCGGGATCAAATCGGACGGCTTGCTGACGTGGAAGGCTCCCGCAGCGATGAACAGGATGTGATCGGTGCGCACGGCGCCGTACTTGGTGGCAACGCTGGTCCCTTCCACGATCGGCAAGAGGTCGCGCTGGACGCCCTCTCGCGAGATGTCGGGGCCGTGCCCGCCTTCGCGGCCGGCGACCTTGTCGATCTCGTCGATGAAGATGATCCCCGAGGTTTCGGCGCTCTCGACCGCCAGCCGCGCGATCTGATCGTTGTCGAGTAGACGGTTTTGTTCCTCTTGAAGGATCACCTGCCGCGCGTCGACGACCGCGAGGGTCTTGCGCTTGGTTTTGCCGCCGAACAGGCCCGGCATCAGGTCCTTGAGCTGGACATCCATTTCCTCGACGCCCTGGGAGGAGAGAATCTGAAAGGTCGGTGTGCCCTTCTCGCGGACTTCGATCTCGACCGGCCGATCTTCGAGCAGCCCTGCGCGGAGCTGGCTCCGCAGCTTCTCACGCGTGGCCGAGGCGCTCGACACGGCTTCGGAGCTGGGCGCGTCTACCGCATCGGCTCGCTGCGCTGGCGGGCCAGGCAGCAGCACGTCGAGCAGACGCTCTTCGGCGTTGATCTCTGCCTGCGCCCGGCACTCCTCGATCTTGGTTCGCCGCACCATCTCGATCGCGTGCGCGACGAGGTCGCGGACCATCGATTCGACGTCGCGGCCCACGTAACCAACCTCGGTGAACTTCGAGGCTTCGACCTTCAGGAACGGGCTTCCCGAGAGCTGCGCCAGGCGGCGCGCCAGCTCGGTCTTGCCGACTCCCGTGGGGCCGATCATCAGGATGTTCTTGGGCGTGACCTCCCCGGCGATCTCGGGGGCGAGACGCAGGCGCCGCACACGGTTGCGCAGCGCGACCGCCAGGGCGCGCTTGGCGCGCCGTTGGCCGACCACGTGGCGATCCAGGGCTTCCACGATCGCGCGCGGTGTCATCGCGTCGAGAGCAGGCGCAACCGGCTCGTGGAGCGAAGCCGGCAGGTAGATCGGCAAGCGTTACAAGGCCTCGATCGAGATCTGGTCGTTCGTGTAGACGCAGATCTGTGAGGCGACCCGCATCGCTTCGCGCGCGATCTCCTCGGCGCCGAGCTCGGTCTTCTGGACGAGCGCCCGCGCGGCGGCCAGGGCGTAGGGCCCGCCGCTGCCCACCGCCAGGAGTCCGTCGTCGGGAGTGATGACGTCGCCCGACCCGGACAGCAGGAAGGACGCCTCGCGATTGGCCACGATCAGGAAGGCCTCCAACCGTCGCAGCACTCGATCGGTACGCCAGTCCTTCGACAGCTCGACCGCAGCGCGTTCGAGTTGGCCGCGGTGTTCTTCGAGCTTGGCCTCGAAGCGCGACAGCAGGGCCATGGCATCGGATGTGGAGCCTGCGAACCCAGCCAGGATCTCGCCGTTGTGAAAGCGCCGGATCTTGCGCGCCGTGTGTTTGAGGACCGTGGCCCCCAGACTCACTTGTCCGTCGCCCGCCATCACCGAGTGGCCGCGGAGCCGCACCGAGAGGATGGTCGTGCCGTGGATGCTCGAGAGTGGATCGCGCATGAGAATCGCGCTTAGGGCGGAGCGGCGCGGGAACCTTAGTATAGCCTGTCGATGAGCGCTTACAGGCTTCGCGGGCTGGCGATCGTCTCGGGTTTCTACGACCTGGCGCTGGCGCTCCCCATGCTCCTGGCTCCGGTCGAGACGGCGCTTCTCTTCGGCGCGCCCGCTCCGGTGCCGATCGTGAACGCGCAGCTCAATGGCGTGTTCACGCTTTCGCTGGCGGTAGGCTATTTCTGGGCGGCCGGCGATCCGGTGTCCCGCCGCGGCTACTTGTGGGTTGCCGGCGTCTTGGCGAAAGGACTCGGCGTCGCGCTCTTCCTGGCCGACCACTTCTATCGGGGCTCGCCGGCGTCGTTCTTGCTTTTCGCTGTGAGCGACGGGGCGCTGGCGCTCGCCACGCTCTGGTTGTTGCGCTCGCGCTGAGACCTCAGTACTCGGCGACCTCGATTCGCTTGCGCAGGTCGTCCGAAGACAGCTTCCCCGTCACGCGGTCGTCCAGATCTTTCTTGCGGGCCTTGAAGACGAGAGTCCGGTCGGCTCGCGATTCGGACCACCCAGGGAAGGCGC
>CAZVOI010000841.1:0-1539 GCA_964628275.1 uncultured Acidobacteriota bacterium
CACGTCTTCGGCTACGCGACCGGCAACGACTTCACCGCGCGCGACCTGCAGCGCCGCACCAGCCAGTGGATGCTCGGCAAGGCGCTCGACGGCTCGGCGCCGGTCGGCCCGTACCTGGTCAGCGCCGACCTCGTCCCCGACCCGAACGCGCTGAAGCTCGAGTGCAAGGTCAACGGCGAGGTGCGCCAGTCCTCGAACACCGTGGACATGGTCTTCAACTGCCGGCAGCTCGTCAGCTACATCTCGCGCTACATCACGCTGGCGCCGGGCGACCTCATCTTCACCGGCACGCCCGAAGGCGTGATCTCCGGCTACCCGGCCGACAAGCGTGTCTGGCTGAAAGCCGGCGACAAGGTCCGCTCCACGATCGAAAAGCTCGGTGAGCTGGACTTCACGCTGGCGTGAGGGAGTGCGCTACTCGAATGCGTAGCGCCGGATCTGCACCGGTTTCGTCCCTTCGAGCCGCCAGGCCTCGACGACCTCCTGCGGATGGTTTTCGTCGCCCCACACCACCACCCGGGCGACGAAGGGTCTGGACGCCGGCGAGAACACGTCGCGCAGCCTGCTGGATGCCGCGCGAGCCGCTTTCAGCCCGGACGGGCTGAAAGCGAAGAGAGCTGCCCGCCGCAGCACGATGGTTCCAGGCTCCTCACGTCCGACCAGCGTCCAGAGCAGCAGTTCGTCCTTGGGCTTGTACCCGCCCACCAGCCGAACGTTGACGCGAGGCACCCGGGTCTGCTTCTCGGTCCGCTGCAGAAGCAGCAGGTCGTCGTCCCAAACCGCTCTCATGCTGCAAGCTTCGCACGCCTAGGCGCCGCGCCAGGTCCGGTCGCAGTCTTTGAAAAACGGGCCCGACAGGGCCCTTGCATGGAGTACAAAGACCAGTCGTGCCGACCCTCAGCACTTTCTACGGCATCGTGATCCAGATGTTCTGGCGCGACCACGCGCCGCCGCATTTCCATGCGTTGTATGCTGAACACGAGGCGCTGGTCGACCTGCGAGATCTGAGCGTGATCCGCGGGTCACTCCCGCGTCGCGCCATGGCGCTCGTCCTCGAATGGGCGGGCGAGCATCGCGAAGAGTTGATTGAGGACTGGAACCTTTGCAGCCAGCTAAGGCCGCCGAACCCGATCCAACCGCTCCGGTAGTACCGGAGGTCCGCCCCGCCGCACCCTGGCGCGTGGCATCGATCGAGCCGCTGCCCGGCGCGCGAATGAAGGTCACGTTCGTCGATGGAACAACCGGGCATGTCGAGATGCAGGCCTTTCTCGACGACGCCAGCGTCGATGGAACCGTCTTCGAGCCGCTACGCGAGCCGCTATTCTTCGAACAAGCGCGCGTCGTGCTGGGCGCCGTCGCGTGGCCGAACGGAGCCGACCTGGCGCCGGACGCGATGTGCGACGCGATTCGCGCCCGCGGAACCTGGACGCTGAGCTAGGCTCCCAGTCCAACAAATCGAACAGGAGAATCATGCGACTCCGCTCGCTCGCGCTGCTCTTGCTCTCGCAGATGGTCCCGTTCGCCCGCGCGGCCGACGCG
>CAZVOI010000842.1:0-1977 GCA_964628275.1 uncultured Acidobacteriota bacterium
CGCGGTGCCGGCCGAGCTCGTCGAGAGCGAGATGTTCGGCCACGTGAAGGGGGCCTTCACCGGCGCCGTCTCGGATCGCAAGGGCACCTTCGAGACCGCCGACGGCGGCACGCTGTTTCTCGACGAGATCGGCGACATGGGGCTCGTGATGCAGGCGAAGCTGTTGCGAGTGCTGCAGGAGGGCGAGTTCACGCCGGTCGGCAGCTCCAAGAGCCGGTCGGTCGACGTGCGCGTGCTGGCGGCCACGAGCAAGAACCTGCTCGAGGAGATCGAGCAGGGGCGCTTTCGCGACGATCTCTACGACCGCCTGAACGTCGTCAACATCGGCCTGCCGCCGCTGCGGACGCGGCGCGAGGACGTACCGCTGCTGGCCGAGCACTACCTGCGTCTCGCGAGCGTCGAGAACGGCTTCAAGCCCAAGCGGCTCGCGCCGCGGGCCGTCGAGTTCCTCTCGCAGCTCCCCTGGCGCGGCAACGTGCGCGAGCTTCGGAACCTGATGGAGCGCCTGGCCGTGATCGTCTCGCGCGACGCCGTCAGCCATCGCGACGTGATGGAGGCGCTCCATATGACGGCGCCCCAGAGCGGCGAGGACGGCGCCGCGCTGCCGCTGAAGGTCGCGCGCTCGCGCTTCGAGCGCCAGTACATCCTCGAGCGCCTCTCCGCCAACCGCGGCAACCTTGGCAACACGGCCAAGGAGCTCGGCATCGAGCGCACGAACCTCTACCGCAAGATGAAGTCGCTCGGAATCGGCGCGCCGAAGCGGGGGCGCTGAGAGTTGCGCTTTCGATAATCCGGTGTTGCGGGCTCGTCATAGAACCTGGCCTGCCCCTTCCGGACGGATATCCTCAATGCCTGTAGAAGCATCGAGTTAGGCTCTGTACTCCTGGTTGGCTCGGAGCGTGCATCTGCAAGCGGGCGAAGGAGGGGTCGCCTCCTCGACCGAGACGCTGCAGCGGATCGACAGCGCTTCGGGTTCGGTCAGGGTTCGGAGGGAGCCCCGGCCGGACTCGCTAAGCGCTGACCGAAACGAGGCCCCGGTCGGGAATGCGACCCCTCTTCCTATTTCCGGGGGGCTCGGGCTTCCCCCGGGGGGCTCGGGGGGGCGGGATGCCCCCCCGCTCGCTCTCCAACCGATCCGTCAGCCTCCTCCAACTGATCCGTGCGCTTCCTCCAACCGATCCGTTGGCTCCTGCCTGCCGAATCCGTCAGCCCCCTCCTGCTGCCCAGGCAACGCTTCGTTAGCCCCCTCGCCCCCTCCCCGCCCGCATTTTGCCCCTGCGCGACTCGCGCGGTAGAGTCGCTCGCATGGCGAAGAAGGCTCTCATCACGGGGATCACGGGTCAGGACGGCAGCTACCTGGCGGAGCTGCTGCTCGAGAAGGGCTACGAGGTGCACGGCCTCGTGCGCCGCAGCAGCTCTTTCAACACCTGGCGCATCGACCACGTCCGCGACCAGCTGGAGCTGCACTACGGCGACCTCGTCGATCAGAACAGCCTGGCCCGCTGCCTTGGGGCGATCCAGCCGGACGAGGTCTACAACCTCGCCGCCCAGAGCCACGTCAAGGTCTCGTTCGAGATGCCGGTGTACACCACCGACGTGACGGCCCTTGGCGTCCTGCGGCTCCTCGACTCGGTGCGCGACCTGGGGCTCAAGGCCCGCGTCTACCAGGCCGGCAGCTCCGAGATGTTCGGCCTGGTGCAGGAGAACCCGCAGACCGAGAAGACCCCCTTCCACCCGCGCTCGCCCTACGGCGTGTCCAAGGTCTACGGACACTGGCTGGCGATCAACTACCGCGAGAGCTACGGGATGCACGTCTCGAACGGCATCTTGTTCAACCACGAGTCCCCGCGTCGGGGCGAGAACTTCGTCACGCGCAAGATCACGATGGCCGTCGCGGCCATCAAACAGGGACGCGAGAAGGAGCTCAAGCTCGGCAACCTCGACGCCAAGCGCGACTGGGGCTACGCCAAGGACTAC
>CAZVOI010000843.1:0-6150 GCA_964628275.1 uncultured Acidobacteriota bacterium
GTTCTTCGCGTTCCTGTTCTCGTGGCTGCTCGGGCAGCAGGTGCGCGACACCCTGTGCGGCACCAAGGCGCTCTGGCGCGAGGACTACGCGCGCATCGCCGCCAACCGCTCGTACTTCGGCGATTTCGACCCCTTCGGGGATTTCGACCTGCTGTTCGGCGCGGCGCGGCTGAACCTGCGGATCGTGGACCTGGCGGTGCGCTACCATGAGCGTCAGTACGGCGAGACGAATATCTCGCGCTTCAGCCACGGCTGGCTGCTACTGCAGATGAGCGGCTTCGCGGCGCGGAAGCTGAAGCTCCTGTGAAGGGACTTGGGGAATGAAGAGGACGCGTGAGCCGTGAGTCAGAGGCGGCGGGACGCTCGGGCGAGGATCGCCTCGCTCGGGAGATCGCGCACGGCCGGAAGATCGCAGGCAACGCCGAGAGCGTCTGGTTCTGGGAGAGCCCGGCGGGTCGCCGGCGCGCGGACCGGCGCGCGGAGCTCTTCATCGAGCACGGCGGGCTCGCTCCCGGCCGGCGCGCGCTCGAGATCGGCTGCGGGACGGGCGTCTTCCTCGAGCGCGTCGCGCGCTGCGGGGCCTCGCTCCACGGCCTCGACGTCTCGGAAGACCTGCTCGAGAAGGCGCGCGCGCGCGTGGGCGGGCTCGGCAACGTCGTCCTCGACCGCGGCAACGCCGAGGCGACACCATACCCGGAGCGTCATTTCGACGCCGTCTACGGCTCGTCGATCCTCCACCACCTGGATCTCGACGCCGCACTCGCCGAGGCCCACCGCGTGCTCCGCCCCGGCGGACGCGTGGTGTTCGCCGAGCCGAACATCCTGAACCCGCAGGTGCTGCTGATGTTCCGCTTCGGCCCCTTGAAGGAGCTCTTCGGGGTCTCGCCGGACGAGGCGGCCTTCTCACGGTTCCGGGCGCGCCGGGCGCTCGACCGCGCCGGCTTCGTGGACGTCTCGGTCGCACCGTTCGACTTCCTGCATCCCTCGATCCCCCAGGGCTGGGTCGAGCGCGGCCTTGCCGCGTCCCGCGTGCTCGAGCGGGTGCCGCTCGTGCGCGAGTTCGCCGGCTCGATGCTGATGCGCGCCCGCCGGGCGTGAGCCGCGCCCGCCTGGAGCAGCACCGCCGCCTGTGGGCGACGAAGCCGCTGCTCGCGCGCGTCTACGCGCCCTGGTTCGCGGCTCTGCTCGCCGAGGCGGCTCACGCCGGGCGCGTCGTCGAAGTCGGAGCCGGGCCCGGGACGCTGCAAGCGTTCGCCCGCGAGCGGCGGCCCGACCTCGGCTGGCTCGCCACGGACCTCGAGCCTTGCCCCTGGAACGACGTCGCGGCCGACGCGGCTCGGCTGCCGGTGCGCGGCGGGATCGCAGACGCCGTGCTCGGGCTGGATGTCCTGCATCACCTCCCGGACCCCGCGGCCTTCTTCGCGGAAGCTTCCCGCGTCCTCGTCCCCGGTGGCCGACTGGCCCTCGTCGAGCCGTGGATCAGCCCGCTCTCGTGGCCGATCTACCGCTTCCTGCACGAGGAGGACTGCCGGCTCGGGGTCGATGCGTGGCGCCCGTTTCCCGGGCCCGACAAGGCGAGCTTCGACGGCGACGCCGCCCTACCGTGGCGGATCGTACACGACGCGGGAGCGGCCGACTGGCGGCGCTTCGGCCTCGGCTCGCCGCGCGTCGGACGACTGAACGCGTTCGCCTACCTGCTGAGCCTCGGCTTCCGGCAGGCTTCGCTTTTGCCCCTGCGCCTCGCCGGGGCGGCGCAGTCCCTCGACCGCTGGGCCGCCCCACTCGCCCCCCTCACCGCCCTGCGGGCCGTCCTCGTGTGGGACAAGTTGCCTGGCCCGCCTTTCGGACGATGCTGAAGCCCCGGCTCGACTCCTGGACCGCCGCCCGCATCGTCGCGCCGCTGGTGAGCTTCGTTCCGTTCGTCTATGGCCTGGCCAGAGGCGGCAGCTTCTATTTCAGGGACCTGTCCTCCTACTTCTTTCCGATCCGGCGCTTCGTGGCGGAGGGGCTGCGCGCGGGCGAGATCCGATACTGGAACCCGTTCGTGAACGAAGGGACCCCGGTGGTCCTGCCGCCGGTCGCATACCCGATCGACCTGCTGCAGGCTCTGGCACCAAACGAGTGGGGCTTCTCACTGCTGCTCGCGCTGCACGTCCCGCTCGCCGCGCTCACGTTCCTGGGCCTGGCCCGCAGGCTGGAATTCCGTCCGGCGGCGGCGACCCTGGGCGCGCTCGTCTACGCCCTCGGCGGTTTCTCGCTGTCGTGCGTGAACCTGTACATCCACATGGAGGCGTTCGCGTGGGCGCCGCTCGCGATCTCGATGCTGATCCGAGCACGCTGCGGCGGAGCACGCGATGTCATCCTTGCAGGCGTCGCGATCGCCGTCTGCCTGTCGACGACCGGGGTCGAGATCACGGCCCAGGCGGTCGCCTGCGGCTTAGTGCTGTCGGCCTCACGCAGGATCTTCGACCACCTGCGATTCGCCGCCAGCGTTGTGCTCGGTGTCGGACTGGCGGCCTCGCCGCTCGTGACGCTCATCAGCCTGGTCTCGGGGAGCCGGCGCGAGGCAGGCTTCTCGATCACAGAGTCGCTGAGCCATTCCGTTCACCCGGTGAGCCTGCTGCAGGCGCTGATCGCAGGCTTCTTCGGCGACCCGATCGCCTCCGGCTACAGCTACTGGGGGGCGCGCTTCTGGGGAGGGCCGTCTCCCTACTTCGTCAGCCTCTACCTCGGCGGCGCCGTGTTGTGCTTCGTCGCGATCGGCGCGGCCCGAGCCGGGCGCCACCGGAACCGGCTGCTGCTCCTGCTCGCGGCGGGGCTCGTCGTCTGCCTCGGCCGCTGGGCGCGGCTCGACCTGCTGCTCGAGCTCGCGCCCGTCCTCGGCAAGTTCCGGTTTCCGGTGAAGGCGTTCTTCACCGTCGTCGTGGCGTCTTCCTTGCTGGCGAGCGCCGCCGCGGAGAAGCTGCTCACGTCCCGCCGGGCCTGGTGGCCGCTCCTCGTCGGATCGACGCTCGTCGGCCTGGGGCTGCTGTCGCTCTCGCTCGTCGAGACGTGGCTCCCGGGGGGCTTCGCGTGGCTGCAGGGCCAGTTCTTCGTGGCCGCCTATCCGCAGGCCCTGCGCGCGGCGGCCCTGCGCAGCGTCGCCGCCGACGCGGCGACAGGGGCCACGGCCCTCCTCGCCATGGCCGGGCTCGCGGCGCTCAGCCTGCGTCGGCGAATCTCGCCGCGAGCGGCTGTCATAGCCGCCATCGCGATCATCGCCGCCGATCTGCTGCGGGCCGGCGCGGGGCTCAACCCCACGGCCCACTCCTCCCTGTATGCCCTCTCGCCCGAGATGACCCGCGTGGTGGCGCGCTTGCGGGACGCGGGCGGCCGGGCCTTCACGTGCACGATCCACGCCATGCCGACGTTTCGGGACGCGGCCAGCCGCATGGAGCGGAGCGTCCTCTGGTCGGCGGGGCTGTGGCGGGAGAGCCTCTCGCCCTACGCGAACATGGATGTCGGGATACCGACGACCGGCGCGGACGCCACCGCACTCGTCTCCGCCGGGCGTTCGCTCTCCGCGGGAGACGCGATGTGCCGGGAGGCCGGTACGCTCCAGCGGCTTCGTGAAAGCGGCGTGCGTCACATCCTCTCCGTGCAGCCGTTCAGCAACGACGCGCTCCGCTTGATCGATGTGGCGTCACCCGCGCGAACCGCCCCGCTCTCGATCTACGTCTACGAGCTCGAGAACAGCTTGCCCGACCCGACGCTCTGGCCGAGCCCGGACGACGTCGACGAGCAGGGACGCGGCCACGCGCTCGAGGGAGCGACGGCCCGCTACGTCGAGTCCGGATCGGGCTCCGTGCGAGTCACCGTGGAAACACCGCGCGAGGCCTATCTCATCGTCCGTCGGACGAGCGCGGCGGGCTGGAGCGCGACGGTGAACGGAAAACCCGCAGTCCTGCTGACGGCCAACGGACGCCACCAGGCCGTCGCCGTCCCGTCCGGGGCGAGCAGCGTCCGCTTGAGCTACGCTGCGCCCAACGCCCGGCTCGGCCTGGCCTTGAGCCTGCTGAGCGCCGCCTTCGCAACCGCCCTCTGGCTGCGTTCGAGCCCCAACCAAGACCCCACGAGCGAGGATCCCACGGGCAACGGGCTGCGAGCGTAGCCGCATTCACTGCCGCACGGCCACAAGCAACGGACTCGCCACGGAGCCGAATTCACTTCGGCGGAGTGGCGGGGGGGGTCTGGGGGGTGCGACGCAGCACCCCCCAGAATATTAAGGCGCGAACAGCTCTCCCAGCCGGATCGGATCGACCAGCCCGACCGCGAGATCGTCGACCTGCCCGCCGGCCCCGACGCGCAGCGTGAGCGGGGCGCGGTTGACGTGGAGGCTCGTCAGGAACTCGCGGCCCGGTGAGCGCAGCACGGGGAACGCGACCTTCAGCGTGCCCCAGAACCCCGGCGGCTCCTGGTCCATGATCACGCCGACGACCCTCAGGTTCTTCGCGCGGCGCTCGTAGGCGCGGTTCCACTCGGGGATCATCTTGTGACAGGTCGGGCAGCCGCTCAGGAAGAAGAGCAGCACCGTCTTCGAGCCCTTGGGGAAGTCGACCTTGGCGGGCTTGCCGTCGATCCCGAGCGTCTCGAAGACCGGGATCACGTCGCCCTTCGTGGGGGCGATCGGGGGCGCGGCCGTCTGGGCGCCGGCCTGGACCGCCACGGGCACCAGCAAGGCCGCGAGGAGCAAGGCGCGAGAACGAGGGGACCGAAGCATCATCGATTGTCTCCGCGGGTCAATGCGTCATTGCGGCCGCCACATCGGCGAGGTCTCCTGGAGGAAGACCCGCCCGGTCGCGGCATCATAGCCGAACGCGACGTTCGCGACGTCAACCAGCGCACCGCGCCACAGGCCCGCCGTCACGAGCTCTTCGAGCCGCGCCGGACGCCGCCCGTGCCGGCGCTCGAACTCCAGGGCGCTGCCGGCCAGGGCGTCGCGAAGGTCGAGCGAGTCGAGGATCTGCAGCCGGAGGCGGGCGTTGTCCCGGATGATGCCCTCCTCGGCCTGCTCGAGCATCTGGCTCCACATGCGGCGGGACTCCGCGCGGTCGCCTCCCTTGGCGAGGAGGTCCGCCGCCAGCGTGCGCAGCCAGAAGGCGGCGCCGGGGATTCGCGCGGCCTCGTTCAGGACTCTGGCCGCGGCGGGGGCGTCGTGCAGGAACAGGTAGTGGAAGAAGCCGAGGTCCTGCCGCAGCCGCCACGCGTGCGGCAGCTGACCCACACCCAACTCCAACAACTCGACGCCTTCGCGGGGCCGGCCGGCGCCGAGCGGGGGGCCCTCGCTCAGGAAGATCGCGCCGTAGCGGTAGGCAATCTCGAGCTTCGGGTCGAGCGCGGTGGTGATGTCGATCAGCGGCCGCAGCAGCTCGAACCGCTTGCGGGTCTCGAAGCGCCGCTGACCGCCGAAGTACTGGACGGTGCGCAGCCAATAGATGTCGGCGGCGAGGCTCTCGAAGCCCGGCACGAGCCGCCGGACGTGCTCGCCGGACCAGAGGTAGAGCACTTCCTCCTGCGCGCGGTAGGAGCCCGCCAGCCGATCGATCCGCTCCTGGGAGAACGGGACGAGCGACGCGGCCAGCAGCAGGCTGAGCCCGAGCCCGCGGCTCACTGGAAGTCCCGGGAGCGGAAGGACGCGAGCCCGAGCCCCAGCACGACCACCGTCCAGGCCGCGGCGTAGAGCGTCACCCACGCGAGAATCCCGGCCGAGACGGTCTCGCCGTAGGCCACCTGATTCTTGAAGTCGAAGTTCGCGAAGTTCGGAACCAAGGCAAACAGCGCCTGGACCAGCTGCTGGGGGACGCCGGGCAGCACCTCGCGCATGCCGCGGATCACGTCGGCGAAACGCCCGACCACCACCACACCGACCGTGAGCACGGCAGCCAGCGTCGCCGAGGTGAGCGTCGAGAACAGCATGGCGAAGGCCACCACCAGCAGCAGGCCCAGGAAGATCGGGTAGACGGCGGTGATCAGGCCCGGATCGGGACGCCGGCCGGTGCCGCCGAGCGTGAGCAGGAGCGCTGCCAGCATCACCGACAGGTTGACGAACAGCGTGAAGCCGAGCCCCGCGAACTTGCCGAGGAAGAACTCGCTCCGCGAGAGCGGCTTGGC
>CAZVOI010000844.1:0-2453 GCA_964628275.1 uncultured Acidobacteriota bacterium
GACGCGGAGCGAGTGGCTCGCTTCCGTCGCGAGGCGCAGATCCTCGCCACCCTCAATCACCCCAACATCGCGGCGATTTACGGTCTCGAAGAGAGTGGCGGTGTCGTTGCCCTGGTGATGGAGCTGGTCGCCGGCGAAGACCTCGCGGAACGATTGCGGCACGGTGCGGTTCCCGTCGACGAAGCGATCGGGATCGCGAAACAGATCGCGGATGCCCTCGAAGAAGCACACGAGAAGGGCATCGTCCACCGCGATCTCAAGCCCGCCAACGTGAAGGTCACCCCGGATGGGAAGGTGAAGGTCCTCGACTTCGGCCTCGCCAAGGCCTACGAGTCCGACGCCGTGGCGCCGAGCGGCGAGGTGTCGAACTCGCCGACGCTGTCACGCCACATGACCGAGACGGGAGTGATCCTCGGCACCGCCGCCTACATGTCACCGGAGCAGGCACGCGGCAAGCCCGCGGACCGGCGCGCGGACATCTGGGCCTTCGGCGTGGTGCTGTTCGAGATGCTCACCGGCAAGCGGCTTTTCGCGGGCGAGACCGCGAGCGACATTCTCGCCGCGGTGCTCACCCGGGACCCGGACCTGGCGCAGTTGCCGAAGTCGGCTCCCCGCTCCGTGGCGCGCCTGCTGCAACGCTGTCTCGATCGGGATTTCCGGCGACGCCTTCAGGCGATTGGCGAGGCGCGCATCGCGTTGGAGGCGTCCGCGGAGACCGAGGCGCCGGCGGCCGGCCGGGGCTCGAGCAGGAGCCGTGCGCTGAGCTGGGCGATCACGGGCATCGCCGTGCTGGTCGCGGTGGGGGCGCTGTCACGTCGCGCTGTCGACGGGACGGCATCGCGCGAGGTCTTGCACCTCGACATCTCCTATCCGCGCGGCGTCGAGCCCTCGACGCTGACCGCGGGCTTCGCGGTCTCGCCGGACGGCAGAAGCATCGCGATGGTGGGCGTCACGAACGGCGTGCGCAAGCTGTTCGTTCGGCGCCTGGGAGACACCGAGACCGCCGAGATCCCAGGTACCGAAGGCGTCAACGGCGTCACGTTTTCTCCGGATGGCGGCAGCGTCGCGTTCCTTCCCTCGAGCGGGCTGATCACGAGGCTGACGCTCGCCGATCGACAGCGCGCGGTGGTGGCGACGGGCGCGGACATCCGCGGTAGCTTGACCTGGGGCAATCGCGGCATCGTGTTCCCGCGCGGCGGCGCGCTCCTGCTCGCGTCTCTGGCCGGTGGCGAGCCTCGAGCGCTGACCAAGATCGACGCCGCACGCCACGAGGTGCTCCACGGCGATCCGGCCCTTCTCCCGGGAGAGCGTCAGATCCTGTTCTCGAGCCTCACGACCGACGCCGGAACCGAGCGCATCGAAGCCGTCTCGATCGACGACGGACGCCGGTCGGTGCTGGTGGAACGGGCTACGACGCCGCTCTTTTCTCCGACAGGGCATCTGCTCTTCGCTCGAGACGGAGCGATACTGGCCGCGCCTTTCGATCCGGCGAGCCTCAAGCTCGAGGCCGCGATTCCCGTCCTGCCGGCTGGCTCGGTGAGTCAAGGGCTGTCCGGGGCCATGGAGATACGACTCTCTCCCACGGGCACGCTCTTCTACATGCCCTCCGACTTCAACCTGAACCGCCTCGTGTCGGTGGGTCGGGATGGCGCGGCCTTGCCCTTCGACCTCGCGCCGGGCCACTACTCGAGCCCGCGGGTGTCTCGCGACGGCCGACGCCTCCTGGTCGAGAGCGCCGGCAGCCTGATCGAGACCTTCGATCTGCAGCGAAGGACCCGCGCGCGGCTCGGGCCAGCGGCGCTCGGCACCTCCTTTCCGATGTGGACGAGCGACGGCCAACGGGTCGTGAACCGGCGCTTCAACGTGCCGTTCTGGGCGGCAGCCGACGGCAGCGGCCAGCAAGGACGCCTGGCGGGGACGGTCGGCTACAACGACTTCCCGTCGGACTCCGGACCCGATCCCGACTCCGTCATCATCGTTCGCATCCAACCCGAAACGTCGGCGGACATCCTGCTCGTGTCGATCGCGGGTCGTTTCGAGCCCCGACCGCTCGTCGCGACCCCAGCCTACGAAGGTGGCGGAAGCCTGTCGCCCGACGGCCGCTGGCTCGTCTATCAGTCCAACGAATCGGGCCAGGCCGAGATCTACGTTCGGCCCTATCCAGCCCTGGATCGGCGCTATCAGGCCTCCGAGGCGGGTGGCGTGCAGCCCCGCTGGAGCCGGAGCGGCCGCGAGGTCTTCTACCGGACCGGGCAGCGGGTCGTGGCGGCGCCCTACGAGATCTCCGCCGGCGAGATCGTCTTCGGGAAACCCTTCACGCTGTTCGTCGGCGAGGAGTACGACTTCGGCCAGGGCATTTCGGTTCCCAACTACGACGTCATGGCGGACGGCCGCTTCATGCTGCTGCGTCGGGATTCGCAGGGGGGCAACATGCGCGCCGTCCTCAACTGGAC
>CAZVOI010000845.1:0-4547 GCA_964628275.1 uncultured Acidobacteriota bacterium
CGACGGCGGACCATCTTCGCGCCGACCTTGGCGATGCCCTTCGTCTCGTACTCCTGCCGACGATGAAGCCGGTGATGTTCTGGAGGAAGATGAGCGGGATCTTGCGCTGGGAGCAGAGCTCGATGAAATGGGTCGCCTTCAGGGCGCTCTGGAGAAGAGCACGCTTCTGAAGTCACGAGCGCGGCATGAACGAACCAACCACCGTTCTCACTGACACGCTGCTCGCCGCCCTCGCCTTCGTTCTCGCGCGGCGGCTCGCTCGTTCCTCACGCTGCGTCTCAGGCCGGCTCTGGGCCGCCTCTTTCGTGGCTCTGGCCGTGGCCGCCGCCACAGGCGGAGCCTGGCACGGCATCCCGCCCGACGTAGTTCCGTCGCTTCGCTACCACTTGTGGTCGATCACGTACGCCGCCATCGGCCTCGCCGACCTGCTGATCCTCGCCGGTGCGGCGCGGGCGGTTCTGTCCAGCGGGCCGAGGGCCGTGGCGCTGGTACGGGGTGACGCTGCTGCTTCCTCTCGGCTTCGGCCTCGATCTGTTGCGGCGGCGCGAGCCGGCAGCGCGGTCGCCGGCGACGGAGAGCGTCCCGTACGACTACCGCAGCGCCGCGTAGTCTTTCCTGGCTTCGATCAGGATCCGGAGATCCGGGTCAGCGTCCTTCCACAGTGCGAAGAAGTCCTGGAAGGCTCTGCGGGCGTTCGCCGAGTCGCCCGCGAGTGCTAAGCCACGCGCCAGACCCAGGTAGGAAATCGAATAGTAGGCGATTTCAAGGAAGCGCTGGTGGATCCTCGCGCCGTCGATGCCCTGCATCCGCACTTTCTCGGCGACCAGCTTGGCCTCGTCGAGCCGGTCCAGGCACATGTAGGCGTCCAGGAGCCGCCGATACGGCGGTTCCGCGTTCGGCTGCAACTGAGCTGCCGCCAGGCCTTCCTTGAGTCCCTCTTCGAATTGCCCCAGGTTCATGTGGTCCGCACTCAAGCCGTTGTGAAATCCCCATATGCGGGGATAGCTTCCGATACCCGCTCGAAGGGCGTCCATTGTTTTGTCCAACTCGCCAGTCGACCGGTAGTAGCCGGCCGCAATGGTGTGCCGCTCATGCTCGGAGACGCGGTCGATCAACGCAAAAGCCTTGCTCTTGTATTCGGCCTCGAGCCCTGCGTCCCCAGCATTGCTGAAAGCAGTCGAGAGGCGTTGGTAAGCCATGGCGAAATTCGGATCGAGCGCGATAGCGCGCTTGAACAACGGAACGGCCGCTAGAAATCGGCCCTGGCTCAACTCGGCGAAGCCCGCCGTGTAGGTCTGGAGAGCTTCCAGCGAACCCGTGGTCGCCTGTTCCAGCGGACGATTCAACTTCTGGATCGAGCCGAGGGATTCTCCGAGCTTGGCACGCATGGCCGTCGCGGCGGTTCCCACTGCATTCAACACGTGCGCCTTGTCGTCCGCCTGGATCTGCTCCCGAGCGAGCGTCGCACCACCCTGGCAAGCGATCGCCTGCAGCGTAACGACGTAGCTCTTGCCCAGGCTGTCGATCGAGCCGCCAATCGTGGCCGCGGCTGCATCGCGCACACAGATGTCGTGTGCGATCGGGTTGGTGATGCGCGTTCCGGGGGACAGGCTCATGAGCCGCAGGTCCTGTCGCACCTGCTCGTCGTCCATGATTTTCAGGAACGGGGACTGCTCGAGCTGGATGGCGAGCGCTTGGCGCAGCGTGCCGTCGAAAACTGGATCGCCGGTGGTGTTGACGAAGTCGGCGAGCACCAGCACATCCTTATCGGTAAGCGGTTTGGCTTGCGTGCGCTGCCGCGAAAAGAAGACCCCGCCAGCCGCGAGAACGAGTCCGGCAACGGCAGCGATCCCGTACTTGGACAGAGGGTTGCGCTTTCGGCTGGCGGCGACCGGACTCGGACGCGTCTGTAAGAGTCCCAGATCGTCGCGCAGTACCGCGGCGGACGGGTAGCGCCGCGCGCGATCCTTTTCCAGAAGCTTGCCGATGATCCGTTCCAGCTCGGCCGGGACCTTCGGATTCCGCTCGCTGACCGGTTGGGGCGCCTTGTTCAGGAGAGCGTCGAAGACAATCGGCGCGGTCGGGCCATCAAACGGGCGCGAGCCGGTCACCATTTCGTAAAGAACTACGCCGAATGACCATAGGTCGCTGCGCGCATCCAGCGTCTGGCCGCGCGCCTGTTCCGGCGCCATGTAGGCGATCGTGCCCACGGCCGAGCCCGGCTGCGTGAGCCTCTTCGCTGTTTCGGCCTGCGTGTCTTCCGGCCAGGTTTGCTGCGCCAAGCCGAAGTCGAGCACCTTGGCGTGGCCGCGCTCGCTGACGAAGATGTTGGCGGGCTTGATGTCGCGATGGATGATCCCTTTGCCGTGGGCCGCGTCCAGCGCGTCAACCACTTCGAGGCTCAGCGCCAGCGCAGCGGAGATGTCGAGAGGCTTCGCGCCGATGTGCTCGCGGAGCGTCCTGCCGGTGAGCAGTTCCATCACGAGGAAAGGATGGTCCAGCGCCTCGCCCACGTCGTAAACGGCGCAAATATTGGGATGGCTGAGAGCCGACGCGGCGCGCGCCTCGCGCTGGAAACGCTCTCGCTCAGACTCGGTAGCGAAGGCTTGCGGCAACACCTTGACGGCTACGTCGCGATTCAACCGCGTGTCCCGCGCCCGATAAACCTCGCCCATCCCGCCCTTCCCGATGGCGGCAAGGATCTCGTAGCGGCCGAGTCTCGCGCCTGTGGAAAGCGGCATGGTCGATCGTCGAGTCTATCCACGTCCGAGCCCTTTGGGTTGACCGAGGTCCCGCGCGTGAGTACCGTAATTACATGCGCCGCAACCAAGCCCTTGGAATACACGACCTGCCCGCCAGGATCGAGTTGAAGGTCGTGCCGATCGGCAACTCGCGCGGCGTGCGGCTGCCGAAAGCCGTTCTCGATCGCTACGAGATCAAGGACGCCCTCGTATTGGAGGCGCGTGAGGACGGCCTGCTGCTTCGCGGCAAGAAGGACAAGCGGATGACGTGGCAGGATACGTTTCGGGACATGGTGCGTGAGAAAGAAGACTGGAGCGATCTCGACAGCGCGCTAGCGGACGGTATCGACGAGCGGTGACTCGCGCGGTCGGGCGCTACGGTGTCTATCTCGCCGACCTCGACCCGACACGCGGCCGCGAGCTCGCCAAGGCCCGGCCGGTCGTCGTCGTCAGCCAGGACGAGATGAACCGCTATCTCGACACAGTCGTTGTCTGCCCGCTCACGACCAAACTGCACCCTCGCTGGCGAGGCCGGATTCAGATCACCTGCGCGGGTCGTAGAGCGGAGGTCGCGGTGGACCAGATCCGTACTCTCAGCAAGGAACGGCTTGGCCGGCGGCTGGATGATCTCGAGCCGGCGATAGCCGCGCGGCTTCGCCGGCTGATCACGGAGATGTACGGGGAATAGTCGCCTTTCCACCGCGGACCGGCTCCGCTTTCGGCCAGCTACTCTCATAGCTATACTTGTCCACATGATTACCGTACAAATGACTCTCGAAGCAAGCCTGGTCAAGAGCGTCGATCGAGTCGCGAAACGGCGCGGGCTGTCGCGCTCCGCGTTCACGCGCGAGGCCCTGGCGAAAGCGGTCGAGGCCGAGCTGATCCGGGAGCAGGAGGAAAAACACCGGCAGGGGTACCTCAAGCATCCGGTTCGGGCGGGCGAGTTCGGCGTGCCGGATGACCAGCACGTATGGCCCGACTGATCCGTCGCGGCGAGGTTCGCTGGTACACGTTCCGGCCTCCCGACAAGCGCCGGCCCGTCCTGGTTCTCACCCGCGACTCGATCGCGGGCGTCTTGGACGAGTTGACGGTGGCGCCGATCACCTCGACCATCCGCGAGATCCACAGCGAAGTCGTCCTGGGGATCGCCGATGGCTTGCCACGCGCGGGCGCCGTCAACCTCGACCACGTTCAGACTGTTCCGAAAGCTCGCATCGGCGCGCTGATCGCCACGCTGAGCGGCGTTCGCATGGAAGAAGTCCGCTACGCCCTGCTGTTTGCTCTTGGCTTCGATCCGTCAGCATCGCGGAGGTAGACCAACGACTCCGGAAGGAGGTCTCTATCTAGCGCACGGCGAGTCGCAGCTCGCGCCGGATACCCTCGGCGAGCCAGTGCCGGATCAGGGTCTGATAAGGGATCGCCTTCGTCACGGCGATCTTGCGTAGCGCGACGACGTGCGCCGGATCGAGCTTGATCGAGAGGTTCTGCAGCCGACGCGCGGTTGCGCCACTCTTGATGCGCCGCAGCAGCTCTTCGTCGAGAGCGAACTCGACGGGTCGGTCCTCGATCTCGGCAAGCACGCCGCGCCGGTCGTAGTAGGCGGCCACGCCCTCACGCGGCCGGGTTCTCCGCTTCATGCTCAACCTCGCTTGGAGCGCTGGTAGTACCGGCGTTCCGCCTGGTTCATGTCCCAACCGGTGATGACCCGGACGGTTCCGGACGCTTTCGTCTCGAACACGATCAGCAGAAGACGTCCCGCCTCCGTAGAACCAAACGCGGCGTAGTGTCCTCGCCTGGTCTTCCTAT
>CAZVOI010000846.1:0-4422 GCA_964628275.1 uncultured Acidobacteriota bacterium
TCCAGTGCTCCGTCGAAGCCAGGACGTACTCGGCGTTTCGGTAGACCTCGGCGGGAGGATACAGCGGGAACTCCGCCAGCACCGCCGAATCCGCCACCGCCACGCGTCGGTACACCGGCGAGAAGCCGTCGAAAGGAACCAGGGGCAGCGGCGCGGTGAGCGCCTCGAGGTTGGCGGCCGCGAGAGCCGCCATCGCCACCACCCCGGCCGTCCGGGGCCGCAGGCGGGTTCGCCACGCGGCGAGGCCGATCGGCGCCAGCAGCGCGACCGCGAGGATCACCAGTTGACCGAAGCGGGACGGGTCGCGCAGCCCCTGCATCGGAGGGAAGACCGCTCGAAGCATCGCGTAGGCCGGCGTCTCTGGGCCGAGCGAGAGCAGGAAACCTGCGGCCGCCACCGTGATCAACATTCTCGGCCGCGGCGACGTGAAGCCGACGAGCGCGAGAGCCGCCGCCGATAATCCGAGGCCTACTAGGCCCGGGAAGTACGCGCCCCCTCGCTCGCCGAAGAAGCGGTGGCTCCAGGCTGCGTGGTGCAGCCGCGCCGGCGTCGCCGGGTAGCTCGTGGGCACGCTCGCGAAGCTCCGGGCCTCGTCGAGCGTTCGCACCAGGCCCTGCTGGCGATGAGCTTGCCAATACGGGAGAAGCGGCGGGATCGCCACCAGCGTGGCGACCAGCACGGCCAGGCCGAGCCGGGGAATCAGCGCGCGCGCATTTCGTGATGCCTCGGGCGCTCGCGCGAGAAACGCGGCCCCCAACCCGGCCACGGCGAGCGCGGCGCCATAGCCCGTCGTCAGTGCCAGGAGCGCCACGCACAGGCCGAGCGCCAACGCATCGCGCCGGCGCTGTTCCTGGAGCAGCCGCTCGAATGCGAAGAGAGCGAGCGGAAGCCACTCGAGATGATGCGCCTGGAGATGCGGCAGCCGCGTCAACGACTGGGCGTTGAACGCGAGCAGCGATCCGCCCAGGAGCCCAGCCCAGGCGTCGCCGGTGAAGCGCCACGCCACGAAGAAGCCGGCGAGCGCGGTCACCCAGAATCCGAGCAGCAGCAGGACGTTGTACGTCAAGAGCGTCGAGGCGCCCAGCGCGCGCAGCGGCATCCCGATCAGGGCCGGCACCAGCAGCGGCTCGGAGAACGCCAGCGGGCGCGGCTCGGGGTGGAAGATGTTGGCGTCGAACAGCCGCAGCGGATCGCGCGGGAGCTGGTGCGCGATCCAGGCCACGATCCACTGGTTGAGCTGGCAGTCGCCGTTGTCGTTGCGCGAGAGCCGCGCCGGCGCGCTCGCCAGCGGCCAGGTGTGGACGACGGTCAGGAGCAGCAGCGTCGCCGCGACGGCCGCCCGCGCCGAGGGGGCGAGCCGCCCGCCACTCACCGGTTGGGCGGCTGCGCTGGCGGCAGCGGAGGCAGGCCCAGCCGCGTGGATTCCTTGGCCACCATCGCCAGCAGGTCGTTCATGCGCGGCAGATGCTTGCCGTTGATGAAGACCGCCGGCGTCCCCTTGACGCCCGCTCGGACGCCTTCGGCGATCTCGGCGAGCAGCTTCTCGCGCGTCGCCGGCCGCTCCAGACAGCTTCCGAGCGCGCCGCCGTCCAGACCGGCCTCGGTCGCGAAGCGCACCACGTCGTCTCGCGTGGCGGCTTTCGGATCGCGGCTGAAGACGCGGTCGTGGTAAGGCCAGAAGCGGTTCTGCTCGGCGGCGCACAGGCCGCCCATCGCCAGCCAGCAGGAACCCTCGTGGATCTGCTGCTTGATGTTGGTGTTGCAGGCAGTGTCGAGCGGATATTGCTTGAACGAGATCGACACGCGGCCCGCGGTTTGCGGGAGCCAGGCCGAGAAGCCCTCGCCGAGCTGCCGGCAGTACGGGCACAGGAAGTCCGAGAACTCCACGATCTTCACCGGCGCGTCGGCGGGCCCCTTGAACGGCACGCCGGCGAGGTCGAGCATCTGCGGCGCCGCCTGCTCGAACTCACGCAGCGCCTTGTCGGAGAAATACTTCTCGAGCTTCTGCGGATCGTCGAGGGTCGCTTGCAGCCGCGCGACTTCCTGTTGCGCGCGCGCCAGCGTGTCTCCGCTGGGCGCTCCTCCCAGAACGGCCGTGGGATTGTTCGGCCGCGCGGCGAGCGCCGTCTGGTAAACGGCCACCGAAACCACCGCCGACAGGCTGCCGATCAACCAGCCGGCGACCACCAGCCGCCCTTCGCCCGGTCCGAGCGCCTGCGTCACATCCGCGCGGCGCGCCGCGATCAAGAGCCCGAACGCTATCGCGCCCATCACGTAGGTCGCGATGCACAGGATGCAATAGGCGTGGAGCTGGGTCGCCTGGATCCCCAGCAGGACCAGGTCGATCAGCAGCGAGACGCCGAGCGCCGTCAACACCAGACGCGCGATGCCCGCGCGCACCGCCTTGCCCGAGAACATCGCGAGCGCCAGCGTTCCAGCGAGCGACACGTAGAAGATCAGGCCGATGGCCGCGAGCGGCACGCCGAGGATCGACGCGTAAACGCTCTGGGTGACGACGTCGCAACCGCTCTCGCTGCCGCAAAGCGCATCCGCCGGCGTGCCGACGCCGTAGTGCTTCAGCAGCAGCGCCACCGACAGCGCGGCGGCGATCAGCAGCGAGAGCAGGGCCGAGAGCGTGCGTCGCGTGGTGAGCATGCCTTCAATCTAGCGCGGCTCGCGGTTTCGGTCAGGCCTCCCAGGGCAAGCCGGGCTTGCCGAAGTGGCCGTAGTTCGTCGTCTGCCGATAGATCGGCCGCAACAGGTCCAGCCGCTCGATGATCGCGGCCGGCCGGAAGTCGAAGCCGCGCGCGAAATCGGCCGCCGCGCGCTCGTCGCCGGTGGCGAAGGTGTCGACCTTGACCGAGATCGGCTGCGCCACGCCGATCGCGTACGCGACCTGGATCTCCGCTTTCCTCGCCAGGCCGGTCTGGATGATCTGACGCGCCACGAAGCGGCAGAAGTAGGCGCCGCTGCGGTCGACTTTGGACGGATCCTTGCCGCTGAACGCGCCGCCGCCGTGGCGCGCGTAGCCGCCGTAGCTGTCCACGATGATCTTGCGCCCGGTCACGCCGCAATCCGCACTCGGCCCGCCCTCCGAGAAGCTGCCGGTGGGGTTCACCAGTACGCGCGTGCGCTCGTCTTTCCACTTGCCGAGGATGCGCGGCGCGAGTGTCGTCTCGACGTAGCCGCGAATCGTTTCGGGGCTGGCGTCTTTCGCGTGCTGCGTCGAGACGAGCACGTCGGAGACGCGGATCGGCTCGTCGTCTTCGTACACGACCGAAACCTGCGTCTTGCCGTCGGGCCGCAGCCACGGGAACCGGCCGCTGCGACGGTCTTCGGCGAGGCCGGCCGCGAGCCGATGCGCCAGCAGGATCGGCAACGGCAGGCGCTCCTGGGTCTCGTCCGTGGCGAAGCCGAACATGATGCCCTGGTCGCCCGCGCCCTGCTCGCCGCCCTGGCTCGTCGACGGATCGACGCCGCGACCGATCTCCCAGGCCTGGCCGGTCAAGTGTTGCAGGATGCTGACGGTCTCGGCGTTGAACGCTTCGGCTTTGTCGGTGTAGCCGATCTGCGCGATCGCCTCGCGCACGATCTTTACGTGGTCGAGCGTGTCGACCGACGTGATCTCGCCGGCCAGCACCACGACGCCGGACTTGGCGAGCACTTCACAGGCGACGCGGCTGCGCTTGTCGAGCGTCAGGTACGCGTCGAGGATCGAGTCCGCGATCGTGTCGCAGACCTTGTCGGGATGGCCCTCGGTGACCGACTCCGAGGTGAAGGTGTACTGGGATGCGGCCGGAGCGCTCGCGCTGGCGCGCGCTCCGGCCTTCTCGGCAACGATGCTGGTCATGGGGAACTAGGCCGCCGCGTACCGCTGCTGCTCGTGGCGGAACGTGCGCCGGCGCGCCCGCGGAGCTTCCATTCGCAACGACAGCTCGCACCCGCGGATCTGCGGATAGCGGGTCAGCAGCTCGTCGCGCCGCCGCCGGGCCTCCTCGAGGTCCGCCGTGCCGAGCGACTTACGAACCCGCTCCTTCTGCCAGCCCGGCAGATGAACGGTGAACGCGATCCACCAGAGGCGACCGTTCCTCCAGAGGTGATGGTCGGGGTCGACTGTCTCGAAAACCTGGCTCGTAGCCATGGTGTTTTCTCCTTTCGGAAAAAACACCCGGAGAGCACGGCTCCTCGCCGCGCCGGACACTTGTTTGTCTCGATTCCGCCCGAGACCGCATCATCCGATCCGAACCCAGCGTCAGGCTCGAACCGAATCGGCACCTTGGGATGTCCGCCCAGGTTGCCGGACCCGCTCTCGCGGGCCGCTCCGGATGTCTAGCGAAGAATATGCCAAAACTTTCCCGCGGATGCAAGGGCCCAGGAATGTCATAACGCCCGTTCGCGCCAGAAGGCCTTGGGAGCTTGGGC
>CAZVOI010000847.1:0-11965 GCA_964628275.1 uncultured Acidobacteriota bacterium
CAGGATCAGCTCGAGTCCGCTCCCGAGGCCCGCCCGCGTGCGCAGGATCTTGCGTCCCCCGTCGCCTTCGATGTAACAGGAGTCGTCGAGGCGCACACCCTTGCAGTAGAGGTCGAGCTTGAGCAGGGCCGGATTGGCCGAGAGAGTGGAAATCGGGATCATCAGGCGCTCATTCCGTGTGGCGCTCCTGCACGAGCGATGCCATCAGCATCCTTCCCTAGACGTCAGCCCGACGCAGCCGGACCACTGCTCCCAAGAGCGGCAGCGCGATCCACAACCCCAGCGACACGAGAATTGCCGCGGCCAGGCCGCTCGGCCCGCCGGTGAAGCGCAACAGCGCCAGCGACGCCGCGCCGAATGCGCCCGTGCCTTCGAGTACGAGCAGCGCGCCGGTGCGCACCGCGCCGACAGGGTTGGCGAGCGCCGCCAGGATCAGAACCCGCGACGCCGGGCCTGAAGGCAGGAACGAGGCGAGCCCCAGCGCCAGCACATCCACGAGCAGGACGCTCACGAACCACACCACGACGGCGAGCGCGAGCGCCCGCGAACGGCCGCGGCCAGCCGCCGTCGACGACAGCAGCGCGGCGATGCAGAGAAACACCGCGGTCAGCACGAGACCCGCGACGAGCAGCGACAAGAAGCCCAAGGCACCCTCGTCGCCTGACTGCGAGAACACGATCAGGCCCGCCGCGCCGAAGCCGATCGCTTGCGCCGCGCCGAGCGCGATCCAAAGGCCCAGCAGCTTGCCGAACAGGATCGTCTTCCGGGCGAGCGGCTGGGAGAACAAGATCTCCGCCGCTCCGCGCTCGGGCGCGAGCGCGAGCACGCCCGTCACCAGGGCGGTCAGCGGGACCAGCAGGAGCAGCAGTTGGACGAGCGAAGCCGCGGTGCGGGCGAAATCCTGAACGCCGTGGCCTCCGGAGAGCACGTAGCCGGACGCCGCGACGGCGACGGCCAGCCCGCCGAACACCAGGGCGAAGATCTGCGTCCAGCGCGAGCGCAGCGCCAACGTCAGCTCGAGACGCGCGATCAGCAGCAGCACGCCTAGCTCCCTTCCTGGATGACGCCGGCGAACAGCTGCGCGCTCGCCACCGGAACGCCGGCTCGCGCATCCGGATCGGCTGCGCGCGACGCCGCATCCGAGTGCGCGATCAGGTGCGATCCCATCGGCGTCGACAGCCCGTCGACGCGCGTGTAGACGGCAAGGGCGGCTCCCACCCACTGCTTCGTGCGATGGTCGGCCACGAAGACCAGGGCGCCCTGGGGCAGCGTGCGCTTCGCCTTCAGGTATTCAGCGAGACACCCGACATCGTCGAAGAACCTTGGCTCCTCGTTCGGCGCGACCAGTTGGCCGGCGAAGCGTCCGTCGGAGACGGCCATCCGACAGAACCCGCATTGCTCGTTGTTGGTTTCGAGACGCGCGGGACCTGGCGGCGAGCCGGCGCACGCCAGCGAGAGGACGAGCCACGCGCTCGCCATCCGCCTCACGATTGATCCTCCACCAGCTCGCGATACAGCGCGTCGAGCCGTCCTTCCTCGGCGGTCAAGCCGCGAATTGCGTGGCCGCGTTCGCGCACCAGGTCTACGATCGCCGGCCGCAACGAGGCAGGCCCCGGCACGATCAGGTCGTCGCCCGACCAGACGCTTTGAGGCGCGAGCCGGCGCACGTCCTCGAGCAGGCCCGCCGGCTGGTCCGCAAAACGCAGCCGCATCACGCCCCGCTCCGCGAGGCGGTCCTTCAGCTCGCGCGCGCTCCAGTCCGCCACCAGCCTGCCTTCCACCAGGACCGCGAACCGGTCGGCTAGCCGCTCGGCGTCGCCGAGCTGGTGCGAGGTGAACAGCACGGCGCGTCCGTCCCTGCGCGCCCGCTCGACGATTCCATAGAACGCGCACAGACCGTCCGGGTCCAGGGCTGCCGTCGGTTCGTCGAGCAGGAACACCGGCGCGTCCGGCAAGAGCGCCACCGCCAGCCCGAGCCGCTGCACCATGCCGCCCGAGTAGCCGCCGACGGCGCGATTCCCGGAGCCGTTCAACGAGGCGAACCGGAGTACCTCCTGAGCGCGTTCCTCTCGCACCCCGCGCAAGCGCCGATAGAAGTCGACTACTTCGCGGCCGGTGAGCGACTCGGGAAACGCCACGCGCTGCGGCAGGAACGAGAGCTGCAGGCGCGCCGACGGTTCCGCGGCGGATCGGCCCGGATCCCCGATCAGCACATCTCCCGCGCTCGGTCGAATCAGGCCCGCCGCGGCCTTCAGCGAGGTCGTTTTGCCGGAGCCATTCGGTCCCAAGAGCGCGAGCACCTGGCCCTTCTCGACGCGCAGTGACAAGCCGTCGACGGCGCGCTGGCCGCCGAAAGACTTGGAGAATCCGCGAAACTCGATCACGGTCGCCCCCGGAGGAGCGCCCAGCATCCGAGACCCAGCGCCAGCGCCGAGCCCGAGATTCCGGCGACGCCTGCGCTGCGTCGCCGAGGCGCGGGCACCGGCAGGTCGGGCAGCGCCGGCGGCCGAGCCAGCGCGCGCTCGTCCTCCACCGGCACCGCGCGCAGCACCGGGAACGCCTGCTCGGCGGCGGCGAGCGCGGACGCGGCGAGGCTCTGCGCCAGCAGGTCGGCGGCGATCAGGTTGCCGCGCAGGTGGTCGAACACGCTCGACAGGCGGTACGCGTGGTCGGCGATTCCGTCTCCGTCGAGGTCGGGCTGGCGGTTGTCGGAGTAGTAGTTGCCGGAGAACACGGTGTCGGTGCGCCGGCCGACCAGCGTCAACGGCGACAGGTTGCCGACGAACGAGTTGCCCAGGAAGCGGTTGCCGCTCGAGGAGTCGTACAGCACGATCGCGACGTCGGAGCCGGCGATCACGTTGCGCCGGATCAGGTTGCGGTACGAGCCCTCGATGAAGATCCCGCGGGCGTTGTCCGCGATCAGGTTGTCCTCGGCGACCACGTCGTCACAAGCCTTGAGCAGCAGTCCCACGCTCGCGAAACCGCGGTTGCGCAGGAACTGGTTGCGCCGGAACGCGATCCGCTTCGAGTACATCAAGGCCGCTCCGGCGGCGCCGTTCTCGAACACGTTGTCTTCGAACACGTTGTCGTCGGAGAACATGTAGTGCAGGCCGTAGCGCAAGTCGCTGGCGCGGTTTCCCTTCACCAGGCCGTGAGCCGACGACTGGACGTAGAGGCCGTCGCGCACGTCCACGATCACGTTGTCCACCAGGCGAAAGCCGTTGGTGTTCCAGACGTGGATGCCGGAGCCCTTCTCGCCTGGCTCTCGCCCAGGGATGCCGCGCACCGAGCAGCGCTCCACGACTGCCCCGTCGGCTTCGCGCAGGTAAACGCCGAAGATCGCGTCGCTGATCCGACAATCGCGGACGGTCACCTCGCGTGCCGCCACATGTACGCCCGAGGAGTCGCGACCCAGATCGCCCCCGCGCCGGCCATCGATATCGAAACCGTCGAGCAAGACCCCGGACGCCCGAACGCGCACGACGCTGCCCGAGCCCGAGCCGAGCAGGCGCGGCCGCCCCCGGCCAATCAGCCGCAGCGGCTTGTCGATCAAGAGATCGCCTTCGTGGCTTCCGGAATCGACGATGAGCGTGCCACCGGCGGGCGTCGCATCGATTCGGGCTTGCAGAGGCGAGGTCTGTCGCAGGCCCGGACGGCCCTCCAGCTCGCCCGGCCGGGCCGTGTGTCCCTCGTCCTGTGCCGACGCCGCGACGCTCAGAAGCGCGCACGTAGCCAGCACGAGGCGGCGTGTCACGAAGGGTTTCGCGCTTGGGCCTGCCGCCACGCCACGCAGAAGGCCGCGATCAGGACGATCGCGACGGCGACGAGGGCGTAGGAACCGACGGCGGGATACGAGTAGACCTCGAAGTTCGCGAGCTTCTTGTACCCGAACATCGGAGGCATGAACGGGTCGACCTTCACAGCAGCCTTCGGCGAGAGGCTGTGTCCGGAGACGTACAGTTTGTAGGCGAACGACCAGAGCGAGAACATGCCGAAATAGACGTAGAGCACGAGCACGTCCAGGAGATGCGCCATCTTGCCGAGCACGGCGGTGCGCAGGAACAGAAGGCCCATCCCGCCGACCACGAACGGAATCCACTTGAACTCGGAAAACTCGTTGGTGTCGAGGTCACGCATCCCGATGTAGTGGTTGAGGACGTTGACCTCCTTGATGTCTTGCCCGCCGTTGCCGCCGTCCAGCTTGTAGCTCCAGATCTCGAGCCGCAGGCCGTCGGGGTACTGCGGCGCGAACATCGTCAACCGGTGCAGCGGAGCCAGGTAGGTCGGCACCAGCAGCAGGCACGCGAGCAGGATCAGCACGCGCGGAGCCAGCTCCAGCGGCTGGTCCAGGAAGCGATTGCTCTTTTCGATGAAGACGCGCATGCCCTGCCTCCGAGGCGAGCGGCGCGGCGGGTCCCAGGATCCGCCGCGCCGCGGGAGAGCTAACGGACGATCATGTAACCCTGCATCTCTTGATGCAGAGCCGAGCAGAAGTTGGTGCAGTAGTACGGAAACACCCCCTTCTTGGCTTTGAACGTCACGGTCTTGGTCTCGCCGGGATCCACCACGATGTTGATGTTGTAGTCGAGCAGGCCGAAGCCGTGGAGCTCGTCGGTGGTCTGCTCGATGTTGGTGATCGCCAGCGTGACCTCGTCGCCGTCCTTGATCTCGAAGTCGGTCGGCGTCAGCGTCGAGCGCACCGCCACCATCTTCACGGTGACCTTGTTGCCGGCCCGTGTCACGCCGGCGTCCTTCACGTCCCAGACCGCGAGCGGGTGCTTGTTCTCTTCCTTGGGATACACCTCGATCGGCTTGAGCTTGTCGGCCTTCACGATCTGGGCGTAGTGCGGCTCGGGCTCGGTGAAGGCGTCGTAGAGCAGCTTCATCTTCTCCTCGCTGATGTCGACGAGCTGCGAGGATTCGGGCTGCGACGGACCCACCGAAAGGTGGCGGCCGTGGGAGAGCTTGTTCAGGCCGACCAGGTACTTGCCGTCGGGCGACACGGTATCGCCTTCGGCGGCCGTCAGATGGCCGATCGAGTAGGACATCGGCACCTTGTCGACGATCTCCCAGGTGCCGAGCTTCCACTTGGCGATCGCGCTGTCGACGAACAGCGAGGTGTAGGCGTAGCCGTCGGGCCCGAATTGGGTGTGCAGCGGACCCAGGCCGACCGCGACTTCGGCGTCCTTGATCGACTCGTACTTCAGGACGGGAATCCCGTCCTCGTCGCCGGTGAAGTCTTTGTTGCGGATCGCGGTCTGGATCTTCTCGAAGTTGAAGACCGTGGTCACGCCCTGCAGCTTGCCGGACCCGATGATCCACTTGCCGTCCGGGCTCACGTCGACACCGTGCGGTGACTTGCCGCAGGGCATGAAGTACACGATGCCGGGGACCTTCTTCGGGTCGAGCACCTTGACGCCGCCGATCATGTCGCCCTTGCCTTCGGCGGCGGCCTTCTCGGCCGCTCTCCAGTCGATCGCCGCGATGTAGTCGCGGTCCTTCTGCGTCGAGGTCACCTCCAGCTTGCCGGACGCGCGCTCGGTGTTGTACGAGGTCCAGAACATCCAGCCGTCCGAGACCTTCTTGCCCGCGTCGCCGAGGTCGTAGTCGAAGGGCGGCATCAGGATCTGCCAGCCGAGCGACATCAGACCCGACTTGGCGTCGATCTTGATGCCGGCGACGACGCCCTTGTACTCGGTCGCGTACTTGTCGACCCCCACGACGCTTCCCTTCGGGATCGGGATCGAGAAGCGCGAGGCCATCATGCTGTACTCGGTGTTGGGCGTGACGAAGGCCGAGGCGTGGTTGCCGGAGACGTTGGGCAACGGGCCGAGAATCTGCTTGGTCTTGAAGTCGCGCAGGTCCACGCGCGCGACGCGCCCGTTCATGTCGTTCACGAACAGCCAGCGGCCGTCGTAGTCGCCGGCGGTCTCCGAGAGCGACGGGTGGTGCACGTCGCCCCAGGTGAAGCCGCCGAGCATCTTCTTCGATTCGTCGTCGAAGCCGTAGCCGGTGGCCGGGTACGGCGTGTAGACCGGGATCGTCGAGATGTGGCGCATCGACGGCAAGCCGTACACGTACACCTGGCCCGAGTGGCCTCCCGACGCGAACATGTAGTACTCGTCGAGGTCGCCGGGCGCGACGTACGTCTTCTGGGCGGCGACGGCGACGTCCGAGACGGCGGCGGCGCGCTTGGCGCCCTTCGGCGCGCTGGGCGCGCAACGAACTGCCACGAGGCCTGCGACGAGCGCCGCCGCGATGCCCCACGAAACCAGACTCTTCTTCATCATCACAGGCCTCCTACTTGCCCTTCTGGGCTACTTGCTTCTGGTGCTCCGCGAACGCCTCGCGCAGCTTGGCGACGGCGGTCGCCTTCTGCTCCGGAGACAGCACGATCTGGCGAGACAGAACGACAGCCATCGTCCCGGTGGGCTCGCGCAGGAAGTCGTCGACGGTCCGCCCGAAGCGCGACTGCGTGTCCTCCACCGCCGTCGAAAGGTCCGGGCCGATCTGGGCCGGGCTCTTCACGCCCAGCGCCGAGATCGAATGGCAGACGAAACAGCCCGTCTTCACGAACCAGGCGCCTGGTCCTTCCTTCATCTGCCGGTCTTCTTCCTTCTCGGCGGCTGTCTGCGGGTCGGTGCGCGGCGTGCCGGCGACGAACGCGGCCGGCACCGGCGCCTTGCGCCAGGACAGCATCAGCATCGCCAGCGCCTGCGCTTCCTTCGTCGTCAGATGAAAGTTCGGCATCACCGTGTCCTGCACCAGCGCCCGCGGATCCTTGAGATGCGCGACGTGCCAGGCGAACGAGGTCTTCTGGCCCGAGAGGCGTCCGTACTCGTACTGCTCGGCCGCCTTCTCGCCGACGTTGGTGAGGTCGGGGCCGATCGTGCCGCCGCGGCCGTTGATCACGTGGCAGGCGCGGCAGCCCTTCTCCTGCACCAGCCGCTTGCCGATGTTGATGAACTCGGCGCCCTCGGTCTCGCGGTCGTAGCGGTGGCAGACGTTGCAGTTCATCTGCATCAACGCCTTCTTGTTCTCGACGATCGAGTACGCCTCGCCGAGCGTCGAGCCGAGCAGCGGCTCTTCCCAATGCGCGACCGGGCCGTGCGCGGGCTCGGCGTCGACGGCCCAGCCCTGGCCGCCGTGGCACGAGCTGCAGCCGAATGTCTCGGGAGGGTGATTCTTCAGCGAGCCCGGGGGATGCGTGCGATACGGGTGCTCGGCGGACTCGAAACCCTTCCAGTTGCCGGCTTGATGACACGTCACGCAGCGGTCGGCGCGGCCGAGCGCCGGCACCCACACCTGCTGCAGGCCGCTGGGCACCGTCTTGGCCTTGGCGGCCCCGAACTTCTCGGCCACCAGGCGCTTGAACTCGTGCTGGTAGTAGCGCCATTCGTGCTCGCGGTCGTTGCGCGCGAACAGCAGCGTCGAGACGACCAGCAGAAGCCCGATCACGGCGAGCACGGGCCGGTCGCGGCGCGGGTAGGGCGAGTCGGTTCGCTTTTCCATCAGTCCTCGCTTCCTCGGCCGCGCTTCGTGGAGATTCCGCCTCGGGGGAGTGGATCCCCCTCCGGCGGAGTGGAGACGCGGCCTGCGGGTCTCATCGCGCCTTAGATCCTTCCCGGGATCTCGGGCCAGATCTCCCAGGGCCAGTAGAGGTTCCAGTACGGCCCGCGCATGAAGGTGCCGACCAGCGTCAAGGCCACGATCACCAGGCACACCGCGAGGAACACCACGTTCTGGCGCAGCCGCGTGCGCGCGAACCAGACGCCCGCGGCCTCTCCGGGGCTCTTGTCCAGCCACGGCCATGCCGTGAGCACGACGATCAGCAGGCCAGGCAGGATCACGCCTCCCAGGAACGCGCCGTTCACGGTGAACGAGCCGACTTTGAACGTGGTGTCGGTGACGATCTCCTGGAGCCACAGGAAGTACCACGGCGCCTTCGCCGGATTGGGCGTCACCAGCGGGTTGGCCGCCTCTTCGAGCGGAGAACGAACCAGCGTGGCGAGGATGCTGATCACGGCGATCGTGCCGAGCGTGGCGACGGCGGCGCGCCGGATCAGGTCGGGGATCGCGTTCACGGTCGCGTCCTTGGCGGTGAGGCTGGTCGCCCGAATCGTCGGCGCGGTGCCGCGCGCCACGCCGAGCAGGGTGTAGGTCTTGGTTGGGACGGGTTCGTCGCCGGCCTGCTCCTGGAGCAGCGCCATACGGTCGGCTCGCGCCAAGCCTCCGTCCTTGCGCACGCGCCACATGTGATACCCGAACAGCCCGAACAGCGCGCCCGGCAGCACGATGATGTGCAGCACGTAGAAGCGAATCAGCGTGGGTTGTTCGATCGTGCGGCCGCCGATCAGCAGCTCGCGAATCTGCGGCCCGACCAGAGGGATCGAAGCCGCGATGTTGGTGCCCACCGTCACCGCCCAATAGGCGAGTTGGTCCCAGGGCAGCAGGTACCCGGTGAACGACAGGAACAGCGTGAGCAGCAGCATCGCCACGCCGATCACCCAGTTCCACTCCCGCCGCTGGCCGCGCCCGGTGCCGTTCTTGTAGGCGCCGGTCAGGAACACGCGCACCAGGTGCAGGAACACGACGGCCACCATCGCGTGCGCCGAAAGCCGGTGCACCGACCGGATCCACGACCCGAACGTGATCACGTACTCGATGTCCTTGATCGAGCCGTAGGCGCGCTCCACCGAAGGCACGTAAAGGAAGAGCAACGGCGCCCCCGAGAGGGTCAAGAGCAGCAGCAGCGCAGCCGAGATGGTCCCGAGCCAGAACGAGTAGTTCCAGTCCAGGGACGCCTTCAGCACCTTGGCCGGGAACCAGTGCAGCAGGAAATTGGAGACGACCGCGTCGCCCGACTCGCGGTCGCTGCGCGGGCGCAGGCTCCAGAACGGCGTCTCGTGCACGTTCGGCGCGGCCGGCTTGTCGTTCTTCAGTTTCGAGAGCAGTGTCGCCATTTCGGGCCTCACGCCACCGTCAAGCGGAAATCGCGCCCGACTTCCTGAGCCAGGTCGACGACGAGTTGCCCATCCTCGGTCGCGAGCGAAAGGTGGTACCAGGCGAGCGGCCGCGGCGCCGGGCCGGCCAGGGTCGTCCCGTCGCCCCCGTACTTGGAGCCGTGGCAGGGGCAGAGGAAACGGTGGGTCATGCGGAGCGGAGCGCCGCCGACGCTCGCCGTCTCCGGCTGGGACAGAGCCTCGGCCCGCACCGTGCAGCCGAGGTGAGTGCAGACTGCCGAGATGGCGTGAAACACGTTGCCCTCCCGAAACACGAACAGCCGCTCGTCCGGCAGGAACTTCAGGCCGTCCGGGAACTCGGCCGGCAAGCCCAGCTTCACCGTCGTCGGCGCGTCATACGACACGTTGGGAAGCAGCGAGCGCAGCGAGGCTCCCGCCTGCAGCCCGAGACCCGCGATCCCAGCGCCGAGACCGGCCTTCATCAAGAACTCGCGGCGGTTGTCGTCGGTCATCGCGTCCACCTTTCGGTGATCTGGAAGCGTTCCATCGTCATCGCGTCGGTCGGGCAGCGAATCGCGCACAGGCCGCAGCGGATGCAGCGCTCGTCGTCCTTCAGCATCGCCGACAGCGGAAGCCCGTTGGCCTCGGCGCGGCCGATCAGCTCTTGTTTCTGTTCCTCGGGCAGCGCCAGGCTCTCGAACGGCACGATCGCCAGGCAGTACTCGGGGCACACGTCGACGCAGCGGTTGCACAGCACGCACTTCTCGGGGTCGTAGATGGTCTGGATGTGGCAGACCAGGCAGCGCGCCGCCTGGCGCCAGGCCGCGACCGGGTCGTAGCCGGTCTCGACCTCGGCGATGCCGGTGCGCCGGCCCAGGTCGAGCGTCGGCGCCGGCTCGCGGTCGAGCGCCTCGAAGCCGGCGATCATCCGGTAGTGAGAGGTCGGCAGCGTTTCGATCTCCAGTGTTCGCTCGAGCCGGGCGGCCTCTCCACCGAGGTGGCGATGCATCGAGCGCGCCGCGAGCTTGCCGTTGGCGACGGCTTCGATCAGGTTGCGGGGACCGAAGGCGACGTCGCCGCCGGCGAAGATCCCGGGCGCCGACGTGGCCAGCGTCTTGGAGTCGACTTTCGGCAGGCCGGCTGGAGTCAGCTCCACGCCGTCCCCGGGCTTCAAGAACGACAGGTCCGGCTGCTGCCCGATCGCGAGCACGCAGGCGTCGGCCTCGAGCGTCAGCACGTCCTCGTCGTCATACTGCGGCGCGAAGCGGCCGTTGGCGTCGAAGACCGACCGGACGCCGCGCAGCTCGATCGCCTCGAGCCGGCCGGAGCCCAGAAAACGCTTGGGGCCGCGCCGCGGCAGGAACGCGACGCCTTCCTTCTTGGCCTCGCCGAACTCCTCGTGCCCCTGCGTCGTCCGCAGCACCGGCATCTCGTCGAAGCGCTCGAGCGAGACGATCGTCACCTCGCTGGCGCCGCCGCGGAGCGCGGCGCGGGCCGAGTCGAGAGCCTCCTTGGCGCGCGCGTCGGTCTCCGCGCCCAGCTCGAGCAGCTCTTCGGCCGGCGTCTCGCGAGCCGCGCGCAGCGCCGTGCGGGCGGCGTCGAACGCCACGAAGCCTCCGCCGATCACAACCACTCGACGGCCGAGCTTCATGCGGTAGCCGCGATTGACGTTGAGCAGGTAGTCGACGGCCTTGACGACCCCGTCCAGCTCCACACCCTCGATCCGCAGGTCGCGGCCCTTGGACACGCCCACCGAGAGGAACACCGACTGAAAGCCCGCCTGTTTCAGCTCGCCCAGTCCAAAGCTCGGCGTGAGCGGCGTGTCGAGCTTCAGCGCGACGCCGAGGGCCACGATCTTGTCGATCTCGGCGCGGATCAGCGTGCGCGGGAGCCGGTACTCGGGGATGCCGAAGCGCATCATCCCGCCGGGCTCGGCCGCGGCCTCGAACACGGTCACGTCGTAGCCGAGCAGGGCCAGGTCATGGGCCGCGGCCAGCCCCGCGGGCCCGGCGCCTACGATGGCCACCTTTCGGCCTTTCACGCTCGCCTCGTCCTCGGTCAGCGGCGCCACCGGGAGGTGCCCGGCGTAGCGATTGCCCTCGCCGATCAGCTCGCCTCGCAGGCGGTCCTGCGTGTCGGGCCGCCGCGATTCGACGCCGTAGCTCTCCGTGAGGTAGCGCTTGAGCGCCCGGATCGCGATCGGTGCATCGATCGCGCCGCGCCGGCAGGCGTCTTCGCACGGGGCCGCGCAGACGCGGCCACACACGGAGGCGAAGGGATTGGGCGCGCGGGCGACCAGGAAGGCGTCTTCCAGGCGGCCCTCGGCGATCAGCTGCACGTAGCGGCCGGCATCGGTCGATACCGGGCAGCCAACCTGGCACTTGACCTGCGCCTGCCAATGCTGGAGATCGGGAAGCCGCACCGGGATCTGCATGCGGTCGCTCACAGCATCAAATTTCATGCCGCGAGTCGCACCCGTGTATGACGCCAGTCATACGAGGCCGAACAAAATGCTCAGAGGGCCTGAATACGAGCGACGAGCGCGTCGGCGCCGGCGTCTCCCAAGAGCCGATCGACCGCCGGATAGAGCACCTGCTCTTCTTTCTGGTTGTGGCCGCTCAGAACCTCGAGCAGGGCGACTCGGAAGCGCTCAGGAGCTGCGGTTGGATCGCCAATAGAGCCTTCGATCCGTGCGAGCAGCTCGAGGATCTGCCGGTGCTCTTCACGCATCACCGCCGTCGGACCCGCATCGGCGGGCATTCCCGCTCTCGTCTCGAACTCGGGGAAGACGATCTCTTCTTCGAAGCGGATGTGTCGGCGGAGGCCGTGCGAGAACGCCGCGAATGTCTGTCTTGCGCCTGCAACATCTCCGGCCCCGCGAAGGTCGAAGGCCCGATTCTCGAGCGCATCCAGACGGTCGTGATCCCAGGCGAGGGCTTCGCTCACATCGCGCCGTTGTCCGGCGCTGCGGCGATCGATCTGGATCCGGCACAGGCCGGGCG
>CAZVOI010000848.1:0-4191 GCA_964628275.1 uncultured Acidobacteriota bacterium
CTACGTCTATTTCAGCCACCGTGTGCACACTGCAGCCGGCGCAACCTGCGACTCCTGCCACGGACCGGTTCGGGAGCGCGACCTGATCACCAAAGAGGTGGTGCACAACATGCGTTCCTGCATGGCGTGTCATGACGCGACAAAGGCCAAGAATGACTGCAAGGCCTGCCACGAAGAGCGCGGATAGGACGGCATCGAGCGGCGTGACGAGCGCGGCGCCCTCCGCGTCGACCTAGCGTTCGACCTCGAGAGCGAGAAGCGTTCCGGGAGTTGCGGAGTGCGGAGACCTTGCCGTTGCCGGTTCAACGCGTCCCGGTTCTCGACAGCCCTTCGGCGAGCTGCGTGACCAGGCCCGACATCGTCTCGTGAGAGGCTGCGGCGGCGCGCTTCAGGGCCAGGTAGGTCGGCTCAGGAAGCACCAGCTTCGTCTGGACTTTCTTCACGCCCCGCGGTCGGCCTCGCTTCTCCCCGACCGCCTTCATGATCGCGTCGTAGGCCTCGTCGAGTCGTTTTCTGTCTCCAGCCGTGAGCGAGATGTCGAGCTGACATCCGATCCGGCCCTCCGCAGTGCGGTAGAGCCTCATCGGCCCCGCGTCCGGGAAGAACCTCTTGACGACAGCTCGAGCACGAGCCTCCTTCGCCCGAAGATCAGCGTCCGGAACGACCTCCACGACGTGGATCTCTGTCTTAGCCATTGCCCGCCCTCTTGATAGTCAATGCGTCCGTTCCGCTACTTCGATGAGCAGCGAATCCGAGTCGTAGGCGAGGATGAAAACGTCCGCCTGGTCCAAGTCCTCGCCCATGCGAACGACCAGATCGACCAGGCGCTCGCGATGCGCGAGGAAGACCTCCCGGTCGGAGCATGCAGACCGAAGCAGGATCTGTCCTTTCTCCGTGAGCGTCATCCACTGGCCACTCGCCGTCTGGACCCGGTTCATCGCCGGCGCCCGCGCCGGCGTGAATCCGCCGAAGCACTCCGTGAGCACCGCTCCCACCTTTCGCTGCCAGCGCGACCGCTTACGACGATCGAGAGCGCGACCCCTGCGATCCACGTAGTGGATCGGGATCTCGACCAGGTACTTGAGATCGTAGGTCTTACCCTGGGGCATGCTCACCAGCTCGACTTCTACCTGCGCCGCGGCCTCGAGAGCGGCCTGACCCGCGCTCAGATCGCCGAGGCGTTCACCCACCTCGGCTTCTATGCCGGCTGGAGCAAGGCGACCAAGGCCATGACAGCGGTGACGAGAACGCTCGGCAAGTAGGGAGTAGGAGCGGCGAGCCCTCACTGGGTCGCGAGCGTTCGAAGATAGTTGACGATGCTCCAGATCTGATCGTCTCGGAGGAGCCCGTCGAAGCCCGGCATCATCGTCGAGGGCACGCCGCGCTTGAGCACGGCATGGATTTGGGGATCGCTCGAGCCGTGGTCCCACTCGGCGTCGGTGAGGTCGGGCGCCTGCTTTTTCCCTTGCTCCTCGATGATCGAAATGGCGGTGCCGGCTTTCCCGGCGCCCTGGCCCAGGTTGCCGTGGCACGCCGCGCAATAGACGTCGTACGCCTGCTTTCCCGCCGCGATCGACTCCGGCGTCGACGCCACCGGATTCCCGGCGGCCTGAGGACCGGCGGTCTCCGGAGCAGCCCGCGGCGCGGGCATGCTGGCGGTAGTCGCGGGAGCGGTCGTGACCCGGGCGCCCACGATCTTCCGAATCATGCCGTCGCTCTTCGTCAGAACATACAGCTCGCCCGCGTCGTCCGCCGCCAACCGCACGTCCACTCGGCCGCGGCCGGAGATGGCGCCCATGCCGGGGAGCGTCTGGCCCTTGCCGCCGCGGGCGCGATACGCGTCCTCGGTGAGACGTCGCAGGCCTGCGTCCATTTCATGAATTGGCGCGACGGTCGTCGCGCTGCCGTCGTCCGCCGCAAGCACGTCGGCGAGCTCGGCGTACCACATCCGGCCGGTCGTGATGTCGCCGAAGACCAACTTGCCTCGGAGTGGCGGGGCCTGGCGGCCGCGGTAGACGTAGCCGCTGGCGATCGCGTCGCCTCCCTCCGCCGTGTGTCGATACTGGACCACCGGATAGGTCGGCTTGACCGTGCCGCGGGCGAGGCTGTCCGAGATTTGAACGGGGATCGCGTCGTCGTCCGGTATCGGGCCGATCCCGTTCGTCGCCGACATCAGGTTCGTGCCTTCGCGCAGCGGATAGCCGTAGTTCGCACCCTTGCGGACGATCACCACCGTCTCCCACGTGATCAGGCCGATGTTGAACGCCAACAGGTGCGGTGCGCTCCCCCGCGCCGGATCGCTGGCCCAGCTCAGCCGGTGCGGGTTGCGCAGACCGTAGGCCCAGATCTCCTTGCGCGCGCCCTCCAGCGCTGAAAAGGGATTGTCGTTCGGTATCCGGTAGCGCCCGTTCTCGCTGAGCGTGCTGGTCGCCGCGTGCTCGCGGAGATCCGGGATGATGCGCAGGATCTTGCCGACGAGCGTGTCGAGCCGCTGCGGGTTCATCCGGCGGCGGTCGCGCTGCTCGCCCGAGCCGGCGTCGCCGACGCCGACGTACATGACCCGCCAATCCGGGTCGCCGCGCCGTGCTGCGGGATTGAACGTCATCTCCCCCAACGGATGGATCGGCGTGGGGTGCTGCAGGCGCAACAGCTCCCGCACGGTGCCCTCGAAAGTCGCGTTCTCTGGATTCCGGTCCTTCCATTCGATCAACACCACTTCGCGCTCGGTCGCCCTTTCCACGGTGGGCGTCGGCACCACGGGCGTGGTCGTGTAGCCCGCAAGGTCGAGGCCGGCGACGACGCCCGGCTTCGGCTCTGGCGGAGCGGCCACCACCGGGTCCTCCATGTGCAACGTGTAGAAGACGCCGTTCTTCGCGTAGTCCGGATCGAAGACGAAGTTGATCAGACCGGTCGCGAAATTGCGTTCGAAGGTAAGTTTCTGGAACAGGCCGGGCCGGCCGCCCGCGCCGTTGAAGTCGAGATAGGTCGTGAACGTCTTGCTTTGCTTGTCGAGGATGTAGAGCGGCCCGTTCAGGTCGTTCACGAAGAAGCGCCTCCCGCCAGGCTCGTCGCGGAGGAAGTTCACCCGGGCCAAGAGTCCGCGTGTGTTCAAGCCGTCGAGCTCGCCGGTGATCGGCATCGCGGCGTAGTCCTGCAGCTCGAGCTGGAGCCGTGGCGGCGGCGGCGCGGCAGCTCCCTGGACGGCCAGGGCCAGGACCGGGATCGCGAGGAAAGCCGGTTTCGCCAGCGATCGCGGTCGGGCCATCTGGATATCGTACCGAGCCACGGTAAGACCGTGTCACACCACCGCAGCCGGGGTGCCTAGTAGACGGTGATCTTCACCCGCTCGCCGTCGCGTCCGACGACGTCGACGAGCTTCGAATAGCGGGCGTGCTGGAGCGCGAACACCGCCGCCGAGGCGGTGAGCCGGCCGTCCGACCCGGGGAGCAGCGACAGCGCCGCCCCGATCGGAACGTTGACGTCCACGCGCTCGTCCTTGTCCTCGACGTGGATGCGCAGCGTGCGGCCTTCCTTCACGATCGACACGCGGTGCCCCGGTTCCTCGACCTGCACCAACTCGCCGACCGGCGCGTCCCCGAGCGCCGAGAGCATTTCGCGGCTGGCGGTGACGCGCCGGTCGCGGATGGTCTTGCCGTTGATCGCGGCGACGATGGCGTCGGCCTCACTCTCGCGCACCTCGACCAGCGAGAACCGGTCGACTAGCTCACCTTCCGCGCGCGCGTCACCAGGTAGGCGACCCGGCGGACGCGCGGCAAGGCACCTGCGCGGGGCGCTTCTTCCTTGACCTCGAGACGTACCGCGTCGCGCAGGTGGCGTTTCGCGATGGCGGCGATCCGCGGCGGTATCGTCGCCGAGAAGAGCGCCGTCAGGCGCGCCTTGGGCACGGCTTCCAGGATCGCGCCGGCTTCGTCGAGCACGACCGCCTGGATGCCGCCGAGCTGCAGCGTGCCGCGCCGGAGGTGATCGCGCGCGCGGCCCGGCGTCGCGACCACGACGTCGACGCCGCGGTGGAGCGCGCGCAACTGGAGACTGATCGCCTGGCCGCCGTAGATCGGCAGCAAGCTGCACCTGGAGTTCAACGTGGACGCCAAGAGCAACGGCGGCGTCTACCTGCGCGGCCGCTACGAGATAAGGTTCTGGTCAACCGGGGCATCGCGGGCCAGCAAGGAC
>CAZVOI010000849.1:0-5947 GCA_964628275.1 uncultured Acidobacteriota bacterium
CACGCAGCGGACCCGCGAGATCGGCGTGCGCAAGGCGCTCGGGGCGACCCGCCGCGACATCGCCAGCCAGTTCCTGGTGGAGGCGGTGACGCTCACCGGCGTCGGCGGCGCGCTGGGCATCGCGGTCGGGCTCGGGGCCGCGCTCGTGGCGCGGATCGCCTTCGACTTCCAGGCCGCGGCTCCGCCGTGGGCGGTGCTGCTCGGCTTCGGCGTCTCCACTATCGTCGGCGTGGTGTTCGGCCTGTGGCCCGCGATGAAAGCCGCGCGCCAGGACCCGATCGAAGCCCTGCGCTACGAGTAGCGGCCGTCCGCGCCACCGCGACCGACCCCCTTGCCACGCTACGGCACGAGTAGCTCGTCCTCGTGGGATAATTGGCTATGGTAGCCGTCGGGCGCCGCTCGGCGCGAGGCGACGAGTGGGCCGATCAGGGCCGCCTCGCGCGTACCGCCGCGCTTCTCCGTGGTGGGGGCGGTCTCGTCCCGCGGGGTGTCTACCGCTTTTCCTCTTTCGAAGAGGCAGATGCGTGGATGACCAGGATGATGATCGCAGCGCACGAGCGCCGGAGCCTGACGACGTCCTCCGGATCTGCCAGGCGCTGAACGAATCCGGCGCTCGCTACCTGCTGATCGGCGGCTTCGCGGTGATCGCCCACGGCGCCGGCCGCTTCACGAAGGACATCGGAGAACGCCTCTCTTCCTACCGGGGCGGGCCGGATCTCGGCTCGGCCGACAGCTCGCCGATCTGGCGCTCGGCGTTGGCCCGAAGCTGGCGCTTCAGAGCCTCCTCCGCGTTCTTGTCCCGAGGCAACACCTCGAGCACCTTGCGATAGCACTCGAGGGCGCGGGCCCGCTGGCTGTCCTGCAGCAGCGCTTCGCCCAGGCTGTCCCACGTGTTCGCGGAGTCGGGATAGAGGCTGACGTTGACCTGCAGCACGATGACAGCCGCTGCGAGCTCCTGTCGTCCCGCGAGCTGGTAGCCGAGGCGGTTGAGGCGGGGTTCCGCGACGGCGGGGTCGTCCGGCCTGGCAGCCTGTAGGGCACGGTAGGCGCTCGTCGCCTCCTCGAGCCGTCCCGCGAGGACGTGATCGAACGGGATCGTCTCGCCGGGAGCCATGCGCGGAGCCTCGGATCGCGCGTCGTCGCTCTCGATCGCGAGCGCGCGGACGGCGCCGTTCGAGCGCAGGACACCGTAGCGGATCGCGCGGTCGGTGCGCGCGAGACGGTCGCCCTCCACCGGAACGAGCTCGAACTCGGAGTCGGCCGAGCCGCGACCAAAGACGCGGCCCTCGCGAGACTCGACGGAGAGGGCCTCGTCCTCGCTCACCCTGTAGCGTCCCGCAAGCGCCCGCATGTCGTCGGGCGACAGGGCGACCGGCACGAGCGGCTCGGGGAGGTAGCCCCTCCAGCCTCCCTGTTGGGCGAGGCCGCGGAGGATCTCGACGGCGAGGGCGACGCCGTTGTCCGAGTTGGCCATCACCGCCGCGCCCCAGCCGCCGCGATGGGCCACGAGGTAGGCCTGGAAACCCTCGTCCGCGCCGCCGTGGCTGAAGTAGCGCTCGCTCCCGTGCGTCTCGACGGCGAATCCGAGCGCGTACTCCCCGATGAACGGCGTTGCCATCCGCTCCGCGGTCGGCCGGGACAGCAGGCTCCCCTCGTCGCCGCGCAGGGACTTCTGGATCGCAATCGCGAAGCGGGCCAGGTCGCCTGCCGTCGTCCACAGGCCCGCCGCCGCCATCTCGGGATACACGTGCCGCTTCCCGGGGACGGCCGAGCCGTCGCGTCGATAGCCGGCCGCCGCCTCGGCCACCCGTGACGCGGGGAGCGGCTGCTCGTAGGTGGAACGGGACATCCCGGCCGGGGCGAGGAGCAGTGTCCGCGTGAGGTCGGGGAACGCCTGGCCGAGCGTGTCGCTCATCGCCAGCTGCGCGATCGTGTAGCCCCCGCCCGAGTAGCGCCACCGCGACCCCGGCACGAGATCCACCCGCACCGGCGGTGTGTTCGCGGGTGGCGCGCCGTCCAGGACCTGCGGAACGGTGGGGACCGCCGCTCCCGCGGCGTAGCCGGGGAAGCCGTGGACGGTCAACCCCGCCCCGTGCGAGAGGACGCGCTCCAGCGTGACCTTCTCCTTCGCGGTGAGCTCGTTCGCGGGCAGCTTCCAGCTCTTGAGATAGGCGTTCACGTCCGCGTCGAGGCGGAACGTCCCCTTCTCGGCCTCGCGCAGCAGCGCCGCCGCGGCCACGGGCTTGCTGATCGACCCCGCCTGGAAGAGCGTCTCAGCCGTCGCCTTCTTTCCCTCTTCGCGATCGGCGAGCCCGACCGCCGCCTCCCACACCACCCGGTAGTCCCGGATGAGCGCCACCGACACCGCCTCGACGCGGTGGTGCCGCATCCGCTCGCCCAGCGACCACCCCTCCTCGCCCTTCAGGAGCACCGGCGGCAGGAGCCGCACCGATTCGAGCGGCGACGCGGGTTGGTTCTGCGTGCCACCCGCCACGGGCAGCACGAGGAGCGCGGCCGACGCGAGAACGAGACAAGACCGCCTTCGCAAGCTCAGAGGCGACTCCTTGGGGCGGCGATTGTCGCACCCGCGCCGATCAAATTGGAGGGCAGCGTCACGGCCTCGTGACGAGGCCGGAGAGCTGGTCCAGCGCGAAGAGGACGCGGCGGCCAGTCGACGGCCTCCCTTCGAACCGCAACGCGTTGCCCGCGGGCAGCGGCTCTATGGACTCCGAGGGGCCCAGGAGGGTCTCGCGGAGCGCGGCCGCCAGCGCGTCCGCGTCGGCCCGCGGCGGGATCGGCGCGATGCGCAGCCCCGCTCGCTGCGGAGAGCCCGCCGGGTACACGTCCAGCATGGTTCCGTCGCAGCTGAAGTCGAGCTTATTGGTCGCCAACACGAGGTTCCACGCGACCCCGACCGGCAGCTCGACGAGCTTGAACGTGTTCCCCGAGGCCGCGTTGCCCGAGGAGCGCACGGAATAGCCCGCAGTCCGAGCCATGTCGCCGAGAATGTCGTCGCGCTTGGCGTCCTTCCAGTCGAAGGTGGCGACCCGGGACATCCCGCCTGTCTCTGGAAAGCCGAAGGTGACGTGTGTCGCCTGGCCCGTGGAGGGACCGTCGGGGTCGCTGCACTGCATGCGATCGAGGGTGATGGAAGAGAAGTGCTTGGACAGCCCCAGTTGCTCGAGCACACTGGCCACGTACGCGATCCGCACGGGGGCGTCGGACACCAGGATGCCCGCGGTGTCCTGCGTCAGCCTGGCGGACGCGGCGCTGCCCAGCCCCGAGAGCAGCGGCTCGACCGTGCGCAGAACGCCGTCGGCCTCACCGACCCGGACCGGGAGGACCAGCAGGTCCGCTCCCCAGTACCTCTTCATGTCCGCAAGCGGAGCCACCACGATGCCGCTCTCGAAGGCGTACCAGCTGAGGTGGTTCTCCTCCATGACAGCGTTCAGCACGAGGACCCAGGGCAGCTTCCGATAGCGCCCCAGGACCTTGCCCGAGACCCCGCGCGCGACGATGACGTTGCGGCCTGTGAAGTCAGTCATCAGCTTCAGGAAGTCCTGCAGGTCTGCTCCAGGGGAGTCGAAGGAGAACTCTTCCCCCAACCCGCCCGACTTCTCCCAGTACCCTCGGGCGAAGGCTTCGAAATCCAAAGACGAGGCCGCAGCCGGCGACCGGGCTGGCGGCGGCGCCTTGCGAGTCCAGGTCAAGGCACCCCAGGCCGCCAGGGCGAGGCCCAGGGCACCGGCCATCGCACCCCTCCAAACCAGTCCCGACCCGCCATGGTGCCTCGCGGGGTGACGAGGCCCGCTCGCCTCGAGCGCGGCCAGGAGGGACTCGTGGGAAGCCGGGCGCGCGCCCGGCTCCTTCATCACCATCTGAGCCACGAGCCGGGCCACGGGTGGCGGCACGTCCTCGCGCTTCGAGCTCACCGACGGCAGCTCCTCGTTGAGGTGACGCGACATGACCTCGATCGGTGTTCGGCCCACGAAGGGTCGCTCGCCGCAGAGCATCTCGTAGAACACGATGCCCAGGGAGTAGAAGTCGCTCCTGAAGTCGACGGCTTCGCCGCGGGCCTGCTCCGGCGACAAGTAGGCGGGTGTCCCCAGGATCACGCCGGTGTGCGTCAGGTCGGTGCCACTTGCCTCGATGGGTTTGGCCAGGCCGAAGTCGGCTAGGTGGGTCTGGCCGACCGCGTCGACCAGGATGTTGGAGGGCTTCAGATCACGATGGACGATCCCCTTGGCCCAGGCCGCGCGGAGGCCCTGGGTCACCTGGCGTACGATCTCCACCGCCTGGTCCACCGGTAAGCGGCCCGACCGCGAGACCCGATCGGCCAGCGTCGCCCCCTCGATGTACTCCATGACCAGGTAGGCGACGCCCTGGTGCTCCCCGAATCCGTAGACCCGCACCACGTGGGGATGCTCGACGCTGGCCATGGCCCTCGCCTCGCGCAGGAAACGCGCGCGAGCGTCGGCGTCTTCCGAAAGTCGTCGAGAGAGCAGCTTCACGGCGACGAGCCGCTGCAGCAGCTCCTCGCGGGCCAGGTACACGCTGCCCATGCCCCCCTGGCCCAGGAGTCGGAGCACACGGTGGCCGGGGACCTCGGGGAGTGCCGGCTGCTCGAGCGTGGACTCGTCCGACTGGGTTGCCATGATCGAGTGGGGCGATTCTAACAACCGACGCGCCGATGCTGCGTCTAATTCCTCCAGGACCACCCAGAGCCGGGACCAGAGGAAGGCGGAGAAGCGCAACGGACAGACGGGCCTCTTTCGAGGCCTCGGCGGCGACCTCCGCCACGGCCTGCGCTCCCTGCGCCAGCACCCGGCCCTGGCCGCCGCGGTCGCGCTCGTCACGCTCTCGCTCGGGATCGGCGCCAACGTGGCCATATTCAGCGTCGTGAACGCCGTCCTGCTTCAGCCGCTGCCGTTCGCGGACCGAAAGCCGTGGCCGTCGCGAGTCACGAGTTCTGTCGTTCCTGCGTTCGATCGGCGATCAAACGCCTGGACGCCGTCGCGCACCCTCTCGCGTCAAAGTCGGCGTCATGCTTGACATCATGCTGCTCAATGAATAGCATCACGATGTGCGGACGACTCTGAGCCTCGATGAGGACGTCGCGACCCGGCTCAAGGCCGAGGTCCGGCGCTCCGGGAAGCCCTTCAAAGAAGTCGTCAACGACTGCCTGCGGCTCGCGCTCTCCAACCGCCGCCGGGATCGCAATCCGGAGCCGCCTTTCGCGATCCGGCCGCGCGACCTCGGACCGCTTCGGCCCGGCCTCAGCCTCGACAACATCGGCGACCTGCTCGAGGCCGCCGAGGGACCGCTGCACCGGTGATCCTCGTCGACGCCAACGTCCTGCTCTACGCCTATGACCCGCGCGCGCAGCAGCACGAGCGCTGCCGCAGCTGGCTCGAGCAGGCGTTCTCGGGGGAAGAGCCTGTCTGCCTGGCCTGGGTCACAGTCCTCGCGTTCATCCGCATCAGCACGAACCCGAGGATCTTCGAAGCCCCGCTCAGCGCCGCGGAGGCGAGCGCGATCGTGTCGTCGTGGTTGGCGCGCCCCGCCGTCTCCGTCCTGGAAGCGGGCGAGCAGTGCTGGGAGATCCTGCGGGCGTTGCTGGTCGAGGCCCAGATCTCGGGCCCACTCGTGATGGACGCCTTTCTCGCTGCCCTGGCGCTCGAGAACGGAGCCACCCTCGTCACGACGGATCGCGATTTCTCGCGCTTCCCGAAGCTCCGGCTCAGCAACCCGACGGCTGGCTGAGCGCTCCGCTCGCAGCCGTTCGGCTCAGCGGACGCCGCCCTGCGCGAGGATCTGCTTCAGCTCCTCGGTCCAGTTGAGGACGATGCGCAGGTGGCCGCCCTGCGCGTCGCGGCGCAGCATCAGGAAGCGGCCGTCGGGCGTCACGTCGTAGTTCGCGATCGTGATGCCCTGGCCGAGGTCGTAC
>CAZVOI010000850.1:0-3900 GCA_964628275.1 uncultured Acidobacteriota bacterium
TCAGCGCGGCCACCGGCTTCGACTGGAAGTTCTACTGGACGGGCCGGCCGAGCCTCCCCCCCGCGCCCGTCCCGCCCGAGCTCGACTACGACCTCTGGCTCGGCCCGGCGCCCTTCAAGCCCTACAACCCCCATCGCGTCCATGGCACCTTCCGCGGCTATTGGGACTACGACGGCGGCGGGCTCGGGGACATGGGCATGCACTACCTCGACCCCGTCCAGTACCTCCTCGGCAAGGACGACACGAGCCCGGTCGAGGTGTGGGCGGACGGCCCGCAGCAGCACCCCGACGCCTGCGGCACCTGGCGGCGGATCGAGATGAAGTACGAGGACGGCTGCACGATCGTCCTCGACGGGGAGAACCGCGACCAGCAGGCGCCCTTCCTCGAGGGCCCGGAAGGCAAGATCTACCGCGGCTTCCGCTCCGACATCCCGCATTTCGAGGAGAAGGTCAGGGCGCTGCCGGATCCCGAGCCGCAGATCACGGACTTCGCCGAGTCCGTGCGCACGCGGCGGCGGTTCGCGCTCAACGAGAAGAACGGCCACCGCTCCTGCACGCTCGTCAACCTGGGGAAGATCGCGGTCCAGCTCGGCCGACCGCTGCGCTTCGACCCGGCGCAGCAGCTCTTCGTCGGCGACGACGAGGCCAACCGCCTGGTGAGCCAGCCCATGCGGACCCCCTGGCGCCTGCCAACGTGAGCCTGGGAGTGCGTCGATGAAACGAGCTTCAGTCGCCGTCCTCGTCCTCACGCTGTCGTGCGGCTTTCTCTTCGCCGCCGACCAGCCCCCCGCTGCAGACCCGAAGCGGCGCGTCTCGGCAGTGCTCGAGGGGTTCCCGGCGGACGCGCCCGCGAAGAAAGACGCCCTGTGCGCCGAGATCCTGAGCCTGGGGCCGGGGGCCATCGCGGAGGTCTGCGCCCGCGTTCTGCCGCCGGGGGTGGGCGACGACAGCCGCGCGCGGTTCGCGGTGAACGGCCTGGCCGTTCACGTCATGCGTCCCGGCGCCGAGATCGAGCGAACGCTCGTGGCGCGGGTTCTCCTCGACTCCCTCGCGAGGACTAGCGACACGGACGTCGCCGCGTTTTTCCTTTCTCAGATCCAGCTCGTCGGCAGGCAGGAGTCGATCCGGCCCCTCGCGAAGTACCTCGTCGACGAGACGCTGGCCGGACCGGCCACGAGCGCGCTCCTCGCCATCGGGGGGCCGAGCGGCACGCAGGCGATGCTGAAGGCCCTGGACGAGGCGCCCCGCAGCGCCCGCCTCGCACTCCTGCAGGCGCTCGGCGAGGCCCGCAGCCGCGAGGCGGTGAAGAAGATCCTGCCGTTCGCGGACAGCGCGGACGAGAGCGTGCGCCAGGCGGCCCTTTTTGCCCTCGCCAACATCGGCGATCCCGCCGCGGGTCCCGTCCTCTCGCGGTCGCGGGTCCTGGCCTCGCACCGCGAGCGAGCGGCTGCGCCCTCGCTCTATCTCCTCTACGCCCGGCGCCTGGTCGAGTCCGGGCACACGACCGAAGGACTGCAGGCGGCCCGCGCCATCCTGGAGCGCTACCGTCAGGCCGGGGAGTCGCAGCACGCCTCCGCGGCCCTCGCCCAGGTCGTCTCGTGCCCTGGAGCGCAGTCCCTGCCCGACCTTCTCACCGCCGCGGACAGTCCCGACCGGGCCTTCCGCGGCTCCGCCCTCACGCTCGCCGAGAGGATCCCGGGGAGCGAGGCCACCCTGCGCTGGGTGGAGAGGGCCGGCACCGCGTCGCCTGAGGTCAAGGCTGACATCGTCGGCATGCTCGGCCAGCGCGGGGACACGGCGGCCCTGCCGTTCGTCCGGGAGAGCCTCCGCAGCCCCGACGAGGTCGTACGGCTCGCGGCCATCCCCGCCGCGGCTCACCTCGGCGGCCCGGCCGTTCTCCCCGACCTGCTGCCGCTGTTCGGCTCGGCCGGCGCCAGCGAGAGCGCTGTGCTGAAGACCGCGCTTCTCGGCTATCCCGCCGCGCTCGTCGTGCCGGAGGCCTCGCGGCTCCTCGACTCGACGTCTCCCCCGTCGAAGGCCGCGCTGATCGAGGTACTGGGCGAGAAAGGCGCGCGCGGAGAGAAAGAGCGCATCTTCCGCCTGAGCGAAGACCCCGAACCCGCAATCCGCGATGCCTCGCTCCGCGCCCTCGCCCATCTGGCACAGGTTGCCGACCTCCCCCGCCTCGCCTCGATGCTGGAGAGGCCGGCCGGGAGCGACCCGAGCGTCCAGACGGCCGTGCTGGCTGCGATCGCCGGCATCCGCGAGCCCGAGTCCCTGCGCCTCCTCGCGCGCTGCCTCGAGCGCCCGGGCCTGCGCGACGCGGCGGCAGCGGCCCTGCTCGACTTCGCCTCACGCCAGTCGCCTGAAGAGGGCTGGCTGTCCGGCCACGAGGCGTACTCGGTGCTCCGACGCGTCGAGGCCTCCCTCGACGCTCCCGCCGCACGGCAGCGGGCCGGCCGGATCATCCGCGATGGCCTGCGGCAGGGCGGCTTCGTGCCGCTCTTCGACGGCCGCTCGCTCGACGGCTGGAAGGGTCTCGTGGCCGATCCGCCGAAGCGGACGAAGCTGACGCCACAGGAGCTGGCGAGCGCGCAGGCGGCGGCCGACGAGACGATGCGGGCCCACTGGACGGTCGTGGACGGAGTCCTCGCCTTCGACGGGAAGGGCGAGAGCCTCTGCACCCGCCGCGACTACGCCGACTTCGAGCTCGTCGCCGACTGGAAGATCGAGCAGGGCGGCGACAGCGGGTTCTACCTCCGCGGCTCGCCGCAGGTCCAGATCTGGGACGCCGAGGCGAACCCCGCGGGATCGGGCGGCCTCTTCAACAACAAGCAGGGACCCAGCCAGCCCCTCGAAAAGGCCGACCGGCCCGTGGGCGAGTGGAACGCCTTCCGCATTTTCATGATCGGCGAGCGGGCCACTGTCTACCTCAACGACAAGCGGGTCGTGGACAACGCGGTCCTCGAGAACTACTGGGAGCGGGACAAGCCGATCGACGCGTCCGGGCAGATCGAGCTGCAAGCCCACGGAAACCCGCTCTGGTTCCGGAACGTCTTCGTCCGGGAGATCCCACGCGAGGCGGCCGTCCCGACGGTCACCGACGTCGAGGCGAGCGAGGGGTTCACACCGCTCTTTGGCGGCCGCGACCTCGAGGGCTGGACCGGCAAGGCCTATGGCTACGCGGCCGAAGACGGGAAGATCGTCGTCCATCCCGAGCGCGGCGGAGGAAACCTGTACAGCGCGAAGGAGTACACCGATTTCGTCCTCCGCTTCGAGTTCAAGTTGACTCCGGCCGCCAACAACGGCCTCGGCATCCGCGCCCCGCTCGAGGGCGACGCCGCCTACGTGGGGATGGAGCTGCAGATCCTCGAGGACGGCTCACCCGTCCACTGGGGACTGCAGCCGTACCAGTACCACGGCTCGGTCTACGGGGTCGTGCCCGCCCGCCGCGGCCTGCTGCGGCCGGTCGGCGAGTGGAACAGCGAGCAGGTCACGGTGCAGGGCCGGCGCGTCAGCGTGGTCGTCAACGGAACGACCGCAGTGGATGCCGATCTCGACGAGGCGAGCGCCGGGGGAACCATGGACGGCAAGGACCACCCCGGCCTGAAGCGGGCGAGCGGCCACATCGGCTTTCTCGGCCACGGGTCTTCGCTCGAGTTCCGGAACATCCGAATCAAGGAGATCCACCGATGAGACAGCTTCTGGCGCCGGCTGCAGTCGGCGCTCTGCTGGTGATCGTCGCCGGCGAACCCTCGACCGGCCCTTCGGTCCCGCGTTTCGTGGACCTCTTCAACGGCAGGGACCTGAGCGGATGGGTGAACGTCAACACCGGCCCCGACACCTGGTCGGTCCGCGACGACCTGCTCGTCTGCTCGGGGCGCCCGATCGGGGTGATGC
>CAZVOI010000851.1:0-8569 GCA_964628275.1 uncultured Acidobacteriota bacterium
CACCACGCGCAGGATCGTCTGGAACTTGGTGGCGCCCATCGCCAGCGACGCCTCGCGCATCGAGCGCGGCACGGCCGCCAGCGCCTCCTCCGAGGCGACGATCACCACCGGCACCGTGAGCAACGCCAACGTGAGCGAGGCCCACAGGATGCCGCCGGTGCCATAAGTCGGCGTGGGCAGTGCCTCAGGAAAGAAAAGCTGGTCGATCGAGCCGCCGACGAAATAGACGAAGAATCCGAGGCCGAACACGCCGAACACGATCGAGGGCACGCCGGCCAGGTTGTTCACCGCGATCCTCACGATGCGCACCATCGGACCCTGCTTGGCGTACTCGCGCAGATACAGCGCCGCCACGACGCCGAGCGGCACCACGATCAGGCTCATGATGAAGACCATCATCACGGTGCCGAAGATCGCCGGGAAGATGCCGCCCTCGGTGTTGCTTTCGCGCGGGTCTTCGACCACGAAGCCGTACAACCGGCTCGCGTACACCCGGGCGCGGCCGAGACGGCTCAACTCGTTGGCGGGATAGGCGCGGTAGATGTCGAGGCTGCGCAACTCCTTCTCGCGGCCATCGGCGGTCTTGAAGGTGACGTAGGTCGTCGCCACGCGCTCCATCAGCCGGCCGACCTCTTCCTGCTTTGCCTTGTGGCGTGCCTCGGCGTCGGCGGTGGCGCGCGCGATCCGCTCCCGCTCGGCCTTTTGATCGCGACCGGGCTCCTGCTTGGCGCGATAGTCGAGCTTCCGGATCTCCAACCGGCCTGCTTCGATCACGGCGTTGATCGCGCCGATCTCGCCTTTCTCGAGGCGCGAGATCGTCTTGCGGTCGCGCGCCGCCCGCTCCACGAGCTCGGGCAGCAGCGCCGACACCGCCTCGACGCCCTGGGCCTTCACTTGGATCCCCTCTTTGACGGAAACCGGTGTGCCCAAGAGCGGGCCGTATTCGCGTCGCTCGACGTAGTAAACGCCCTTGGGCTCCTCGAGCTTGGTGATCTCAGCCTGGTCGATCCACTTGAAGTCGTAGCCCAGCAGGTCGCGGTTGCCGAGCTTCAGTTGGATCCTGTGGTTCTGGAGGTGGTCGGGATGGCCGGGGTTCGGGATCGGCTCACGTCCCGCGACCTCGCCCAGGAACACGCTGCCATCCTTCAGCGTCGCCTGAGCGAGCTTCGACGGCCAGAAGAAGCCGAGGCCGTTCGTGAGGATGACGATCAAGAGACCAACGATCATCAGCAGGCAGACGCCCAGCGCGCTGCCCGTCATCCAGATCAGCGGCTCACCGCGCGTGAGTTGCTTTCGAAGGTCCATCAGATCGCCTTGTAGCGGTCGCGCAGGCGCTGGCGGATCACCTCGGCGATCGTGTTGACCACGAAGGTCATCATGAAGAGCACGCCGCCGGCCAGGAACAACACTCGAAACAGCGTGCCGCCCTGCGGGGCTTCGGGAATCTCGACGGCGATGTTGGCCGACAGCGTGCGCATGCCGTTGAACACCGACCACTCGAGGACCGGCGTGTTGCCGGTGGCCATCAGCACGATCATCGTCTCGCCAACGGCGCGGCCGAAGCCGACCATCACCGCCGAGAAGATCCCGGGGCTGGCCGTCGGCAGCACCACCCTGACCGCCGTCTGCCAGCGCGACGCGCCCAACGCCAGCGAGGCGGCGGTCAAGTGCGAGGGCACGCTGGTGAAGGCGTCCTCCGAGATCGTGAAGATGATCGGGATCACCGCGAAGCCCATCGCCAGACCGACGACCAGGCTGTTTCTCTGGTCGTACACGAGCCCCATCGCGCGTGACAGCCATCCCTTTATGTCGCCGCTGAAGGCCACCGACTCGACGCCCGGGCCGACCTGGAAGGCTGCCCACGCGCCGACCAGCAGCAACGGCACGATCAACCACAACTCCATGCCCGGCCGGAGATCCTTGCGCACTCGATGCGGCAGCCGATCCCAGAACAGGATTCCCAGCGTGCCGAATGTGGGCAGGAACACGATCAGCAGCAGCACCGGGACCAGCTCCCGTTCGACGCGTGACGCGAGCCACAGCCCGGCGATGAACCCGACCACCACGCTGGGCAGGGCGGCCATCACCTCCACCGTCGGCTTGATCCGCGCCTTGATGTTCGGATGCGCGAACTGGGACGTGTAGAGCGCCGCCAGGATCGCGATCGGCACCGCGAAGATCATCGCGTAGAGCGTGCCCTTGATCGTGCCAAAGACGAGCGGCACCAGGCTGAACTTGGACTCGAAATCGTCCGTGGCGCCGGTGCTTTGCCAGACGTATTCCGGCTTCGCGTAGCCTTCGTACCAGACCTTGCCGAAGAGGGCTTGCCACGAGACCTCGGGGTGCGGGCTCTGGATCTCGTAGCGGGCGATCTGTCCATCCTCGCGCTTGGCGAGAATGCCGTCGCTCTTGGGGGTGATCAGCACTCGGTCGACGGCCTTCCCCGTCGCTGGAAACGAAATCACCGAGCGCTCCGACGTCATGTGCCGGAGCACCAGCGAACCGTCGGCGCCGGCCGTCACGAAACTCTTGTCGCGAGTCGACGGCCCGATGGCGCTGATCGCCGCGCCCTGTCCCGGAAACTCGTGCGACTTCACGAGCGACAACGCGGGAGCGTCGTCCTTCAGCCGGACCCGAAACCAACTCGACAGATGGCCGGACTGGTCGCCGACCAGGATCGAGATGCCGCCAATCGCCCACTCCACCGCCGTGATCGGCTGGTTCGCGGCTTGCTTCACCTCGGTCAGCTTGACCTCGGGGATGAGCTCCCAGAAGTGCAGGCTGCCGTTCTCGGTGGCCGCCACCAAGGTATCGACGCGGCCCAGCCGAACCTGGGTGACGCGCTCGCCGGACCGCGTGCGCAGCGTTTCCTTCCGCTCCTGGCCGTCGTCCTGGTTCTTTCGGTACAGCACGATCTCGTCGTCGCCCAAGACGGCAACGGCGGCCTGGTCGGCTTCGCGCTCGCTGTAGTCGACCCCGCGTACCGGACGCTTCTGCGAATCGACTTCCACCTGGCCGCGCTCGCGAACCTCGATCTCCAGGTCCACCAGCCGCTGTTCCTCGTACTTGGGACGGAACCGCACCTGCAGCAGCACGACCCGGCCGTCGGCCGTCCCCACTCCGATGAAGTCGTGGGCGGCGGTGCGCGAAGCGGCCGTCACGATAGCGCCCCGCAGCGAGGGCACCTCGATCGTCCTCGCGAACGAGCCGTCCTTGGCCTTGAAGAACGCGAAGCGGCCGTCGGCCAGCAATTGGTAGAGGTACATCTGGTACTCGTCCACGCCGACCAGCAGCGGCTTGGCGGCGGGAACGACCGACGGCTGCGGAACCTGAGCCAGTGGCATCACGCCCAGCGATCGGCCTTTCGCCGACCGGAACAGCGGCGCGGCCTGGCCGAAGATGAACAGGAAGATGAAGAGAACGGAAACGATGATGAAAACGCCGCCCAGCGTGATCACCCCGGTGGCTAGCCGGTCGATCGCCTTCACGCGCTTGATCCGCACCGCGCTCTGCAGCACGCGCTCGCGAACGCTGCTGGCCGAGGTCTCTGCTGTCGCCATCGGGGCCTTGAGGAGGGTGTCGGCGAGGGGGCGACCGGCCCCCTCGCCTTTGGCCTACTCGACCTTCGCTAGCTCCTGCTTCACGATGTCGGCGGGCAGCGGAAGGTAGCCGTCCTTGATCACGACCTCCTGCCCTTCCTTGCTCAGGATCAGCTTCATGAACTCCTTGACCAGCGGATCCAGCGGCTTGCCGGGGGCCTTGTTGATGTAGATGAACAGGAACCGGTTCAGCGGGTACTTGCCGCTCTTGACGTCGGCGTAGTTGCCGTCGGAATAGGCGGCGCCCTCCTTGTCGGCGAGTGCCACCACCTTGACGCCCGAGGTGCGGTAGCCGATCCCGGAATAACCAATGCCGAAGCGGTCTTCGGTGACGCCCTGAACCACCGACGCAGACCCGGGCTGCTCCTTCACCTGGTCCTTGTAGTCGCCGTTCGAGAGCGTGTGCTCCTTGAAGAAGCCGTAGGTGCCGCTGGCGGAGTTGCGGCCGTAAATGCTGATCGGCCGCGCGGCCCAATCACCGCTGAGGCCCAGGTCGCCCCACTTGGTAACCGGCTTGCCACCGCGGCGGCGGGTCTTCGAGAAGACCGCGTCGACCTGCGCGAGCGAGAGCTGGGTGAGCGGGTTGTCCTTGTTCACGTACACCGCCAGAGCGTCGTACGAGGTGCGGATCTGCGTGGGCTTGTAGCCGTACTTCGCCTCGAACTGGTCGATCTCGGTGGCGCGCATCGCTCGCGACATCGGACCGAACTGCGCCGTGCCGGCGATCAGCGCCGCGGGCGCCGTGGAGCTGCCCTTGCCCTCCACTTGCACCTTCACGTTCGGATACATCTTGATGAAGGTCTCCGACCACAGCGTCATCATGTTGTTCATCGTGTCCGAGCCGATGCTGTTCACGTTCCCGGATACGCCCGACGCCTTTTGATAGCTCGGCATGGCGGCTTCGACCGTCATCTGCTGCGCGTACGCGAACGAGGCGCCGAGCGCGGCGAGCGCAACCGCCAGGTACACTTTCTTCATTCGATTCACTCCTCTTGAGCCGGCGTTCTCGAACGGCATCGTATGAGGCCGCTGGAAACGCCGGGTTTCGTCCGTGTTAAATCTGGGTTAACTCAGAAAATGAACTGGTTCTGGAGCCGGAACTCGTTGGTAGACGTGGTCCGGGCGCTCGTCTCCACTTTGACGTTGCGGTAGTCGGCCTGCAGCTTGAGGTTGTGCTTGTTGTAGTAGTAGCTGACCGCGCCGCCGGCTTCCTTCCGCTTGTCGGCGCCGGCCAGGTTCGTCGGGTCGATCTCGCTGTAACGCGCGGCGAGCTCGATATACGAGCTGGCGCCCAGCGGTTTCGTCTTGAAGGCGTACGAGGCCTGGGCCACCCACCCCTTGTCCTTGAACTCGGCTGCGGTGATTTGAGGCTTCGACGTGCGGTGGTTGTACTCCGCGGAGCTCGCGAATCCCTTGTACTTGAAAATGTAGTCGCCGCCGAACTGCGTGTTCTGCAGGTTGCTCGGCAGCGTGGCCGAGACGTTCCTGAAGTCGTTGCTGGCGAAGTTGGCCGCGATCGCGAACAGCGGCTTGTCCGTCGAGTCGCCAGGGTTGCCCTCGGTGAGCAGCAGGCCCGAGGTCCATTGGTTCATTCGCGTCGCGCCGTTCGGCTGCCACATCACCCTGGCGGTGTAGAGAAACTTGCTGTTGTCGTTCGAGGCCTGGCTGCGGCTGTTTCCGTTCGACATCATGACGCGCCAGTCGAGCTTGTTGCCGCCGAGGGTGCCCCAGAGGGCGATACCCGTCTCGCGGGCAGGGTTGTAGCGGCCGTCGGTCTGCGCGCGGTCCACGAACTGCTGGGAGCCGGAAGAGGTGAGTTGCTGGCGGCCATACGCGGCCTTGAACTGGCCGAAGCGGAGGCGGAACGTCTTCTTCTTGGAGATATCCCAGTCGATGTTGGCGTCTTCGAGCAAGCGGCTGGGTTGTGCGACCGAGGCGTCGGGCCAATTGAGTTGCAGCTCGAACTCCAGCTCCGGCTTGTAGAACCAGCCTTCGAGCTTGAACTTGGCGCGGCGGATCGTAAAGCCGGCCCTGCTGTCGCCTGCCGCCGCCGTGCCGGGCAGCCGCGCCGCGCTATCCGGCATCTCGTAAGTGAAGCGCGGCTGGATGCGGTTCGACATCTCGAGGTAGGCCGCAGTACCCATCGTGATCCGGGTCTTGCCATCCCTCCAGACGACCGTCTGCACCGGCACCGACGGCCGCTTCACTTCCTCCCTGATGTTGTACTTGAAGAAGAACAGCTCGAGCGCCGTCTCGTTGTCGGCGAAAACGCTCTCGCCGCCAGGCCCGACGCCGATCCGGGTCAAGCCCGTGCCGGTCTCACCAGAGGCCTTGAAACGCTCCCAATTGACTTTCACGTTGAAGACGTAGAAGCGGTTGTCTTTCTTCTCTTCGGCGTAGAAGAGACCGGCGACTTGTGCGGCTGCGCTGGTGGTGAACGCCAGCGAGAGCACGACGGCGGCCGCCGCGGCCCATCCGCGCGCGATTGACTTCGGTGTCATCAAACGATCCTCCTTGACTGAGTGCGCACGGATGCGCGTCGATCGGTGCGTTGAAGCTAGAGCCGCGGCGTGACGGCGCTGTGACGGCCACGTGAACAACGTGTGAACTTGCGTGACGGTCGCCGCCGACCTGAGGTGTAGGGTTCCAAGTCATGAGTGGTTCCAAGATCAATGACCGGCGAGGCCAACCCGGGGATCCGTGTGCGGTCGCGATCTTCGGGGCGTCGGGCGACCTCGCGAAGCGCAAGTTGTTCCCCGCGCTGCTCAACCTGCGCCGAAGCGGGTTGTTGCGGGACGAGTTCGCGGTGATCGGCCTGGCGACCTCGGAAATGACCAGCGAAGCGTTTCGCGAGCGCCTCGGCAATGAGCTTCGGACGTTTGCTCCGCAGGATGCGGACTCCGATCTCTGGAGGTGGCTTTCGGAACGCACCTACTACATGCCCGGCAACTTTCGATCGCCCGAGCTCTATTCGCGGCTTGCCGAGGAGCTTCAGCGTGTCGAGGCGCGCCATGGCACGCGCGGGAGCGTCGTCCACTATCTGGCGACGCCGCCCGACTTCTTCGGCGACATCGTCGAGAGCCTCGGCGCTGCGGGCCTGACCGCCGAGCGCTCGGATGCTTTTCGCCGCGTGATCATCGAGAAGCCGTTCGGGAACAGCTACCAGTCGGCGCGCGCGCTGAATGCCCGACTGCTGAAGACGGTGGCGGAGCACCAGATCTATCGGATCGATCACTACCTCGGCAAGGAAACCGTTCAGAACCTGCTGGTGTTCCGGTTTGCAAACGGGATCTTCGAGCCGCTCTGGAATCACCTTTACGTCGACAACGTCCAGATCACGGTCGCGGAAACCGTCGGCGTCGAGCAACGAGGTCGTTACTACGAGCAGGCTGGCGCGCTCAGAGACATGGTCCCGAACCACCTGCTGCAGTTGCTCGCGCTGACCGCCATGGAGCCGCCGTCTTCTTTCGCAGCCGAGTCGGTGCGCGACGAAAAAACCAAGGTGCTGCGTGCGATCCAGCCGCTCTCCGCCGAAGACGTCCTCTTGAGAACCGTGCGCGGCCAATACGGGGAGAGCCCCGATCCGCCCGCGCTGGGGTATCGCAGCGAGACCCACGTCGACCCGCACTCGGGTATCGAGACCTTCGTCGCCATGAAGCTCTCGATCGACAACTGGCGCTGGGCCGACGTCCCCTTCTACCTGCGCACCGGCAAGCGCCTCCCGGCACACCACACCGAGATCTCGATCACGTTCCGCCGCCCGCCGCATCGCCTGTTTCACGGCACCGAGGTGTCCAGCTTCACGCCCAACATCCTGGTCCTCCACCTGCAACCCGACGAAGGCATCTCGCTCACCTTCCAGGCCAAGGTGCCGGGACCTGTCGTCAGGACAGGCGGTGTCGAGATGAGCTTCAGCTACGCCGACCATTTCGGGCGGACGCCCAGCACCGGCTACGAGACGCTGCTCTACGACTGCATCTGTGGCGACCCGACGCTGTTCCAGCGTGCCGACGGCGTCGAGAGCGGCTGGAGCGTCGTGGAGCCGATGCTCGATGTCTGGAAGGTTCTCCCTCCGCGAGAGTTCCCGAACTACGCGGCCGGCAGCTGGGGACCCAAGGAGGCCGACGAGCTGCTGGCCCGAGACGGAAGGGCCTGGCGGCGAATCAAGGAGTGACCCAGCGCTCGGTGGCCGCGTTCAACGCGGCGAACAAGCTCCAGTTCGCTCGATCGGCGGCGATCCTGGCGCCGGCTTGGTTTGGATCTGCGGACCAAAGGCCGGGAGGCTATACTCGCCGCCCATGAGCGCGAAAGCAGCGACGAGGCGCAAGCCGCGCGCCGTTGGAGTCGTCGTCAAGAACCTGGGTGCTGAAGCGTCTTCGGAGGAGATCAGCCTTCTCTTCTCGCGCATCTCCCGTCCGATTCGAGTCGCCGTTCCGGTCGAGGGTGCGACAGGGCGCCCACGGGGCTTCGCGATCGTTCATTTCTCGGAGCCCGAGGGAGCGGCACGCGCGATCCAGGACTTCAACGGCCTGGAACTCGGTGGGCGGAAGCTGCGAGTGAGCAAGTCGCGAGCAGGGCGGAGTCGCTAGGGTCGGTTCGCTTCTCGCCTCACAGCCCCGTTGCCACCCCTGCCCGTGACGAATCCGTTCATCCAGGTCTTTCTGCCGGCGGCGGTGGTGCTGGTGATGTTCGCGCTCGGCGCCACGCTGACCATCGACGACCTGCGGCGCGTGCTGCTTCGGCCGCGCGCGTTCCTGCTCGGGTCGCTGCTGCACGTCACGCTGCTGCCCGCCGTCGCGTTCGCCATCGGCTTCGGACTTGGGCCCGCGCCCGAGACCACGATCGGGCTCGTGATCATCGCGGCCTGTCCCGCGAACTCCGTGGCCAACGTCTTCACCCACCTGTCGCGCGGCGACACGATGCTGTCGGTGTGCCTGACGGCGGCCACCAGCCTGCTCAGCGTCTTCACG
>CAZVOI010000852.1:0-4990 GCA_964628275.1 uncultured Acidobacteriota bacterium
GCGGCTCGATCGGCTTCGTGGGACCGTTCGCGGACATGCTGGGCGGCGCGCCGTGCCTGCTGATGGGCGTCGAGGACCCCCAGTGCAACGCGCACTCGGAGAACGAGAGCCTGCATCTCCTGGATTGGAAGAAGTGCATGAAGTCCGCGATCTATCTCTACGACGAGCTCTCGCGCACGCCCACCAAGAAGGTGGCTCGGCGATGAAGCGGGCGCTCGCGCTCGCCTCGCTCGTCGTCGCCATCCAGGCGTTCGCCGACGCGAAGGAAGCGCGACGCCTGCAGGCTTGCGCCAACGTCGTCCACGAAGCGATGCGCATCAAGGAGCAGATCCCCCGCGATCTGATCGAGAAGGCGGAGTGCGTCGCGGTGATTCCGGGCGTGAAGGAGGGCGCGTTGGGGTTCGGAGGGCGCTTCGGCTACGGCGCCGTCTCGTGTCGCTCGCAAGGTGGCCACGGGCCCTGGGGGCCGCCGCTGATGCTCAGCTTGAAAGGCGGCAGCTTCGGGCTCCAGATCGGCGGGCAGGAAGCCGACCTGGTCCTGCTGATCATGAACCCCAAGGGCATCGACTACCTGCTGCGCAGCAAGTTCACGCTGGGCGCGGATGCGACGGTGACGGCGGGACCGGTAGGCCGCAATGCCGAAGCTGCGACCGACGCGCTGATGCACGCCGAGATCCTGAGTTACTCGCGGAGCCGCGGCGTCTTCGCCGGCATCTCGCTCCAGGGCGGCACGCTAAAGTCCGATACCAGCGCCAACTACGGCGTGTACGGCGAAGAGATCGCGCCGCGCGATCTCCTGCTCAAGTCTGGGCGCGCGGTGCCGAAGGCCGCCCAACCGTTCATCGACGCGCTCAACAAGTACTCGCCCCGCGCGGGCGGCTGGAAGAGCTAGAACGCGGTCCCGATCGCGAATTTCAGGGCGTGAGCGGGGTGGTACGACTCGCGGTTCAAGTTCTCCGCCCAGATCAGCCGCAGCGGCACGTTCAGGATCGGCATCAGCACCCGGACCTCGAGCCCGGTGGAGACATGGAGCCGCGAGAACCGCATCGGCCGGTCGGGCAGGAAGGCCTGACCCGCGTCGCAGAAGGCCAGGAGCCGGAGCGGGCGCACGATGTCCCAGCCGTACTCGGCGTTGAACAGCATCGACTTGGTGCCACCGACAGCCACGCCGGCCGCGCCGCGCGGACCGATGCTGCGGAAGTCGTAGCCGCGCACCTGGTTCTCACCGCCGAGGAACAGGCGCTCGTAGAACGGCAGGCGGTTCGGGCCCGCGGCCTGCGCCGTCTGGCCGAAGGACCAGAGCCAAGCGCCTTCCGCGCGCAGCGCCAGCGTCGTCTGTGGGCCGAGCGGGATGTACAGGACGCCCTCGAGGCGCGGCTTCACCAGGTCCACGCTGCCGCCGAGCGGTCCGCCCGAAACCGGCAGGCTCAAGGAGAGTCGCGTGCCGCGGCGCGGCAGCGTGGCGCGATCCAGCGTGTTGCGGAGCAGCGACGGCGCGAGCGTGCTCTGTCGATGCTTTCCGGCGTCGCTCGACGGCAGCCGCGCCGTGCCGGCGGGCTCGTCTTCGCCCGGCGAGATCTCGACCGACTGGAACGAGTAGCCCAGCGAGACACGCGCCGAGCGCCCGATCGGGAGGCCGGCGGTAAGGCCGCCGCCGGCGCGATCGTCGCGATAGCCGACGATGCCTTGGGTCGGATCCGTGAGAAGGGTCTGCCGGCGCTGGAACACGTCGAGGCCGACGCTCAGCGGCCGATCGAAAAGATACGGCTGGGTGACCCCGAGCGTGTAGTTGCGGGTGCGGGTGCCGCTCTCGGCCGTCACCTCGAGCCTCTCGCCCAGGCCCAGCCGGTTGGTGGTCGAGAAGCTCCCGTCCAGGAACGTCCCCTTGGCGCTGCCGACGCCGCCGCCGAACAGGAAGCGCGTGGGGCTTTCCTCCCGGACGCGCAGCGTCACGTCGAGCGCCGCTTCCGTCTTCGCGCTCGGCGCGATCCGCGGCGGTTCGGTCGGCTTGAAATAGCCGAGCCGGTCGATGCGCCGGACCGAGGCCTGCAGCGCCTCGGCGTCGAACGGCTCGCCTTCGTTGAGCAGCACCTGGCGGCGCAGCACCTTGTCGTGCGTGGTGTCGTTGCCGGCGAAACGGATCATTCCCACTGAATAGAGCCGGTCCTGCTGGGCCTTGACGATCAGGGTCACACGTTTCGTCTCGGGATCCGCGCTCGATTCGACCGCGCTGGTCGCCTGGAAGTAACCGCGGCGCCCGTACAGATCGCGCAACGCGACCTGGCCGTTGCGGACCTTGGACGCGTCGTAGACGTCGTCGCGCTGCAATCCGAAGAGCGGCCGGGCCTCTTCGTCGCTGACGACGCCGAGGCCTTCGAAGCTCAGCTCGCCCAGCCAGTAGCGTTCGCCTTCGCTGATCGGGATCTCGATCCGCACCCGGCGCACCCGCTTCGCGCCGGCTCCCACGTCGACGGCGCTGACCGTCGGATCGCCGATCGAGACGTCGGCAAAGCCCTGGCTGCGATACAGGTCGAGGAGCCGCACGCGATCTCCCGGATCAGCTTCGGCTCCGGCCCACTTCTCCGCCGAGTAGACGGTTCTGCCGGTGATCCAGCTCGCCTCCCAGAAGCCCTTCGGCTTCAAGCCGCGCAGCGCGCTCCGCAACTCGCGCTCCTCGATCTGGCGTGCGCCCTGGAAGGCGACCTCGCTCACCTCGGTCTTCGGGCCCTGGTCGATGTGGAAACCCAGGCGCAGCCCGGATTCAACCTCCTCGCTCTCGAGACGCACCGTCGCGAACGCGTATCCCTGGCGCCGCAGCACGTCGCGCAAGGCGCCTTCCGCCTTGCCGGCGTCGGCGGCGTCGTACAGCGAGCCGAGGCTCGGACCGAGACCGCGAGCGCGCAGCTCGGCGTCGAGCTTCTTGGCATCGAGCGATCCGCTGCCCTCGTAGCGAATCTCGCGAACCCGCTTTCGCTCGCTGACATGGAAGGTGACGATCTTGCCGCTCGCGCCTTCGGCGACGTCCATCTCCAGGTCGTCGAGCAGCCGGGTGCTCCACAGGCGCCGAAAGTCTTCGCTAAGCCGCTTGGCGGAATAGCGCTCGCCCGGCTTGGTCGAGACGTAGAAGAGATAGCTCTCGCTGGGAAGGCCGCGGTTCCCTTCGATCAGGACGCGCTCGACGAGCGGGAACTCCTGCGCGCCGGCGCTGCTTGCGAGCGCCAGCGCCGCCAACAACACGCCTCGTCGCAGCAAGGCGGAAGTCTAGCAGGCGGGTCAGCGGCCGATCGCGATCAGCTCGTTGGCGGTTCGGAAGTAGAAACGGCCGTCGACCAGGGCCGGTGAAGCGAGCACCTTGGCCTCGAGACGATTGACGCGCAGCAGCTCGAACTCGGGCCCCATCTTCAAGACGAACGTCTCGCCATCGTCGTTGGTGAAGAAGACCCTGCCGTCGGCGGCCACCGGCGATGCGGAGAAGCTCTCCTTGTGGGCCTCACCGAGCCGGCCCTGCCAGACCAGCTCGCCGGTCCGGGCGCGATAACAGGTGGCGATGCTGGCCATGTCGTTCACCATGTAGAGGAACTCGCCGTCGACGAGCGGCGACGGCACGAACGGCGAACCCTTCACTTCCTTCCAGGCCACGTGGGTCCCGCTCACGTCGCCCAGGCCGCCGGGCCGGATCGCGAGCGTCGGCCCCGCCCGGCCCGAGGCGCAGTACACGAGACCGTGGCCCACCACCGGCGTCGGTATGACCTCGAAGGTCGTGCCGCCGCACGTCCACAGCTCGCGGCCCGTGTCCGGATCGTAGGCGGCGACCTTGGCCTGGCCGTTCACCACGATCTCGTCCTTGCCGTCGACGCGCACCGCGACCGGCGTTCCCCAGCCGACGCTGGCGTGCCGTTCGGTGCGCCACAGCGGCTTGCCGGTCTTCGTCTCGAACGCCGCGATGAAGGCGCCGCCTTCGCCCCGATGATCCTGATACACGATCAGCCGGTCCTTGTACAGGAGCGGCGAGCCAGCCGTACCGTGGTAGTTGCCGAAGGTCCCTAGCGATCGGTGCCACACCAGCCTGCCGTCCAAGTCCACGGCCAACAGACCGCGGTTGCCGAAGAAGGCGTACACGTTCCTGCCGTCGGTGGACGCGGTCGCCGACGCCGGGCTGTTCTTCCGATACAGCCTCTCGGCCGTCGTGTCTGGCGAGAACGTCTCCCAAAGCTGCTTTCCGTCGCTGCGCCGGAAGGCGACCACCGCTACGCGGCCATCCTCGTATCCCGTGGTGAGGAAGATCTGGTCCTTCCACACGATCGGCGACGAGTGACCGCGGCCGGGCACGGCTGCTTTCCACTTCACATTCTCGGTGGCCGACCAGGAGTCCGGATATCCGGTGCCGACCGCGTGCCCCTGGCCGCTGGGCCCGCGCCAGCGCGACCAGTATGCCCGCGCCTCGCCCTCGGCCTCGACCATGGACACGCTCGGGGAGGGCGATTCGGCAGAGGTGTGAAGCGCGCCCAGGATCAAGCCGAGCAGGACGGCTGCGAGCTTCGAGAACATGTCTCATCCTAGCCGCTCGGCCCGAGATCGACGAGCCGTGGGAAGAAACTCGATCCGCAGCGCGTTTCAGATCCAAGATGACCTGGATTCGGCCGGTTGGCTTGGCGGTGGCGGTGGCGTTGACGTGGGCGGCGGGCTTCTGGAGCACGGGCATGCCGCTTCTCGCCCAGGCGCCCGGCGCGCGCAGTTGGCGCGAGCTGACGCCGCGTCAGGGGCCGGCACCCGAGCCACGCCGGAATGGCGTGGCGATCCACGATCCGATCGGCCGTCGCGTCGTCATCTTCGGCGGTATCGGCGCCTCGGGCCACCTGAACGACACCTGGGCCTTCGACCTTATGACGCTCTCCTGGAGCCGGCTCGAAACCCTCGGCACGCCGCCCGCGCCGCGGCTCGGCCACGACGCCGTCTACGACCCCCAGGGCCGGCAGATGGTGGTGTGGGC
>CAZVOI010000853.1:0-5901 GCA_964628275.1 uncultured Acidobacteriota bacterium
CACTCGCCCGTGGCCGGGAGCTCCTGAGGAGCGGCAACTACACAGGCGCTTCCGCTGCCTTCCGCGAGCAGCTCCGCTTCCAAGCCCCGGAGAGGTTCACGATCGCGGTGGGACTCTTCTGCGATTCATCCAACCTGGCGCAGATCGTGCGGGACTCGGGAAGCGCGGAGCAGATCTTCCTGCTGAGCGCGCGGCGCCGCGGACGCACCTGCTACGGGGTCTACTGGGGCCTGTTCGGTTCGCGGCTGGACGCCCAGCAAGCCATCGGCTCGGTCCCTCTGAGCTTGCGCGCGGCGGAACTGACGCCGATAGACGTGTCACGGCTGCTCCGCTGAACGCGCAGCCGGCAGCCGAAGCAGGCCGGCGCCCCAGCCCTGTCTAGGGTTCGTCGACCTCCAGGTACAGACAGGACCCCGTGCTGGCGAGCGCCGCGCCCGTCGAGAGGTCGAGGCGGCCCGCGCTGGAGACTGCAGCCAGCGGATGACCCGGTCCGCGGATGCCCGGCGAGTCGAGCCTCAACGACCAGGCGCGTCCGGCGAAGCTGAGGCCGACCAGGCGGCGCTCGCCCGCGGCCGCCGACGCGAAGCGCGCGGCGCCGAGAGCAGCGGTGCTGAAGGCCTGGACGCGGCCGAAGCGGGCGGCCAGGCGATGAGCCAACTCGGGATCGAAGAGTCGAAGCACCAGCGGCAAGCCGTCGACCAGGCCGCGGGCGTGGAGCGCAATCTCGAGGTTGAGGTCGTCGTGCCCGGTGGCGATGACCAGGGAGCGCGCCGTATCCAGGCCCGCCCAGGCCAGACCCGCGTCGCGTCGCGCGTCGCCGACCACCACGCGCACTCCCAGCCGGCGCGCCTCGCCCACGAAGCGGCCGTTCTCGTTGGCCTCCAGCGCCACCACCTCCTGGCCGCGGGCGCGCAGCGCCTGGCACACGCGCAGGCCCACGTTCCCGAGACCGCACACCACGACATGGCCGGAAAGCCGGGCCCGAATGTGGCCGTGCTGGCTTCGCTGCTGGCGAGCCAGCAGGATGTTCGTGACCAGGCCGAAGAGGGCGGCCGACAGCATCACTCCCGAGAACATCAAGAGCATGCCGACCAGCTTGGCGACGGTATCGGCATCGCGCAGGTTGAAGTCGCCGAATCCGACCGAGGTCACGATCGTCACTACGAAGTAGACCGCGTCGATCGGCGTCAGTCCGAGGTGGGCGTGGAAGAAGAGCGCGCTGCCGCTGACCAGCAGCGCGAGAGCGATCAGCACGCCCGCCAGCACGCGGCGGTTGGGGTCCGGATCGGGCGGCGGGCTCAAGGGCACGTGCGACGCGGCCGCCGGATGCGGAGGCAACGCACGCCCGTCTCCGATGACCAAGCCGCGCCCCGCCGCCGGGGGCTCGGAAGGAAGCCAGCTGACGTCATTGCTGCTCCCGGCCACGGCCACCACGCGCTCTGAGGGTTCCGGGCGCCCCTCTTCCAGCCGGCACTCGCGCACGACGACGGATCCGCCTCCAAGATCGTGGGCATAGACGATGCCCGGGCCGAGCGCGGCGAGGGTGAAGGTAGGCGCGGCGAGAGCGGACACGCCGAAGGCTTCGCAATGGCCGAGCTGCGTCGCAACCAACTGGCTCACTCGAGGATCGAACTGTCGCACCACCAGCCGGAGATTGGCGCGGGCCTCTCGCGCGCAGAGCGCCACGGCCAGGTTGGTGTCGTCGCGATCGGTGATGGCGAGCAGGGCGTCCGCGCGGCCCAGGCCGGCCGCATCCAGGTGGCGCCGCTCGGCCGGACGGCCGCGCACGACCTCGAGGCCCGCGGGCAGCTCCGCCTCGGCCAACCAGCTGCCGGCGGGGGCGAGCAGGCCGACGCTGTGGCCGTCCCGCTGGAGCCGCTCCAGCACCCGGTAGCCGAGGTGATCCGAGGCGACCAGCACTACGTGAGACATCGTGCGAGCGGAGGCTATGCTCGACGAAAGGCCGTGGTCAACTGAAGGAGGTCCCCAACGCTCGCCCAATGCGAGGCGATGGCCGAGGCGCTGCTCCCGGCCTATCGGACGGGGACGCCTGAGGCCCTGGGGGTCGCGAAGCTGGCGCCGCGGGTGCCTTTCCCTGGTCCGACGCTCAGCCGCCGAGGCCTCAACGGCGCTAGACTGCCAAGGTCAAGATGCCCGTCAAACGTCGCGATCCGCGGGTCGGCTTGTGGATCCCGGTTCGCGCCCAGGGCCGCGATCCTTCCGGGAAGACCTGGGAAGAGACGACGAAGTCCCTCGATGCCTCGCCGCGCGGGGTGGCGTTCGTGGTCCGGCATCCGCTGAAGGTCGGCGACCTGTTGCAGATCACACTGCCGTTGCCCCGGCAATTGCGGAGCCACGACCACGCGGCCACGACCTATCGGACGTATGCGGTGGTGGCGTCGACGGTCAAAGTCGCCGCCGGCACCCGGGTCGGGGCCGCGTTCCTGGGCAAGGACCCTCCCGGGGGCAATGCCAAGAAGCCGGCGGACCCAGGCCCGAAGGAGCGGCGTCGCGGCAAGCGAGGCGCGTTGCTGCTGAAGGTCCACCTGCGCTACGACCAGCCGCAGGGCGATGTCCGCGGAGAGAGGACGGTGCTCGAGGATTTCAGCGCGCACGGCGCGCTGGTTCAGTCGAGCCTCCAGCCGAAGACCGGTCAGACGTTGGAGATCGACGAGTCGGAAGGCGTGTTCAAGGCTCGGGCCGAGGTTCGCGGCAGCTACGTCGGAAAGGACGGGATCCGGCGGCTGCACCTGCGTTTCCTGCCGCCGCCGGCTGCACGCTAGACGCCAACCGCCGCTACTCTGGCTCGAGGGCTGACGGGCATGACGAGGCTGAGGCGGTCCTGAGCATGCCCGAGACATTGCCCTGGCTGCGGTTCTACGGCCGGGTACCTCCGAGCCTGGAATACCCGGCGATCACGCTTCACGAGGCGGTGGCCGCCACGGCGCGGCGCGTTCCGGACGCGATCGCCTGGGACTTCTTCGGCACGACGTCGACCTATCGCGAGCTGGCTGCCGCGATCGAACGCTGCGCGGGCGGGCTCGCGGCGCTCGGGCTCGAGCGCGGCGAGCGCATTCTCATCTCGATGCCGACCTGCCCGCAGGGCGTGATCGCCTTCTACGCTGCCAACCGTCTCGGCGCCGTGCCGGCGCTCGTTCACCCCTTGTCGACGGCGCCGGAGATCACGCACTATCTCGATGCCAGCCGAGCGCGGATCGCGCTCACGCTGGATGCGTGCTACGCCACGTTCGCCGCGGCGACGCCGAAGCTGAAGCTGGCGACCCTCGTCGTCGCGCGCATCCCGGATTACCTTGCGCCGCTCCAGAAGCTCGGCTTCTGGCTCACCAAGGCGCGCAAGATCGCGAGGGTTCCGCCCGACCCGCGCGTGCGCTGGTGGTCCGATCTCATGGAGGGCCACGGGGCCGCGACGCCACCGGCCCCGCAGGCCAGCGCTTCGACCGAAGACCCGGCCGCGATCCTGTTCTCTGGCGGGACGACCGCGGAGCCCAAGGGCATCGTGCTGTCGAACCGCAACTTGATTGCCGAGAGCATGCAGGTCGTCGCGTGGGGCGGTATCCGCGACGGCGATGCGATGCTCGCGATCCTGCCGATCTTCCACGGCTTCGGGCTCGGCGTGTGCGTGAACGCAGTGCTGATGGCCGGGGGCAAGTCCATCCTGGTGCCCGTGTTCAGCGCGGAAGTGGTGGCCAAGCTGCTACGCACGAAGCGGCCAAGCGTGCTGGTGGGCGTGCCGACCCTCTACGAGGCGCTTGCCAAGGACTCGAAACTGGCGACCACCGATCTGTCCTGCCTGCGCGCGTGCTTCTGCGGCGCGGACACGCTGCCGCGCCCGGTGAAGGAGCGCTTCGAGAGGCTCGTCAGGGACCGCGGCGGCACGGTGAAGCTGCTCGAGGGCTATGGGCTCACCGAGGCGGTCACGGCGATCATGGCCACCCCGCTGGATGAGTATCGCGAGGGTTCGATCGGCGTGCCCTTTCCGGACATGCGGGCGAAGATCTGCACCGCCGATGTCGGCGAGCAGGCGCCGGTCGGCGAAGAGGGCGAGATCTGCGTCTCGGGACCGGCCGTCATGCTCGGCTACCTGGACGACCCGGAAGCGACGGCGCAGGCGTTGCGCGTGCACCGAGACGGCCGCACCTGGCTGCACACGGGCGATCTCGGAAGAATGGACGCCGACGGCTTCTTCTATTTCACCACGCGCCTGAAGCGCATGATCAAGTCCTCGGGCTTCAACGTGTATCCGGCGCAGGTCGAGGCGGCGCTCTACCAGCACCCGCTCGTCGCCGAGGCGTGCGTGGTGGGCGTGCCCGATCCGATCCAGGTGGAGCGCGTGAAGGCCTACGTCGTGCTGCGGGACCCGAGCCAGGCGACGCAGCAAACCGAAACCAGCCTGATCGGCCACTGTCGCGAGCGGCTGATCAAGTGGTCGTGCCCCCGCGAAATCGAATTCTGCGCCGAGCTGCCGAAAACGCGCATCGGCAAAGTCGACTATCGCGCGCTGGTCGAAGCGCACGCCACGCGGCACGCAGCCGCGAAGCCGCCCAAATGAAACCGGCGAACGGAGGCGAACGCGTTGCCGCGGCGTTGCAGGCCCATGGCGTGCCGGTGCTGTTCACGCTTTGTGGCGGGCATATCTCGCCGATCCTGGTCGCCGCGAAGGCGCGCGGCATCCGCGTCGTGGACACCCGCGACGAGGCCACAGCGGTGTTCGCCGCCGATGCCGTCGCGAGGCTGACCGGCACGCCAGGGGTCGCCGCCGTCACCGCCGGCCCCGGCCTGACGAATACGATTACCGCTCTCAAGAACGCGCAACTCGCGCAGTCGCCGGTGCTGCTGATCGGTGGCGCGGCACCGACCGCGCTGCAGGGCCGCGGCGCGCTGCAGGACATCGACCAGCGGCCCCTCATCGCACCGCACGTGAAGCTCGTGAAGCAGGTGCGCCGCGTCGCGAACCTCGGTCCGGCGGTGGCCGAAGCGCTGGCCGTGGCCCGCGACGGGGTGCCAGGGCCGGTGTTCATCGAGTGCCCGGTTGATCTGCTCTACGACGAGGCGACCATCCGGCAGTGGTATGCCGATGCGGCCGGCAAGGGCATCTCGGTCTCGGACCGGCTGCTGCGCTGGTATCTCGACCGCCACGCCGCCCGGCTGTTCGCGGGCAGCGAGGAGGCGCTTCCGCCGAGTGTGCGCGAGGTGTCCGTTCCCGTTGCGGGAGGCCGCGCGGTCGGGCGCGCGGCCGAGGCACTGGCCGGAGCCGAGCACCCGCTGCTGGTGATCGGAAGCCAGGCCTTGGCACAAGCGGCGAATGCCGCGCGTCTCGCCGCGGCGCTAGAGCGCCTCGGTGTTCCGGTGTACCTGTCGGGAATGGCCCGCGGTCTGCTCGGGCGCGATCACCCGCTGCAGATGAGGCATGCGCGGCGCGAGGCGCTGCGCGAATCCGATTGCGTGCTGCTCGCCGGTGTGGCTTGCGACTTCCGCCTCGACTACGGGCGCCACGTGAGTCGTTCGGCCACGCTGATCGCGGCGAATCGAAGTGCCAGGGACGCGCGGCTGAACCGCAAACCGACGATCGCGGCCATCGGCGATGCGGGCTCGTTCATCGAGCGGCTCGCGGAGCGTTTGGCCGCCGGCGCCGAGCGGGCCGCGTGGGTCGGCGCGCTGCGCGAGCGCGACCGGACGCGCGAAGCGGAAATCGATGTGCAGGCCCTGGCTGGTGCCGCGGGTCCGGCCGAGCACGTGAACCCGGTGGCCTTCTTCCGCGCCCTGGAGCGCGTGGCGGGAGATGCGGCGGTCTTCGTCGCCGATGGCGGCGACTTCGTCGCGACGGCCTCCTACATCCTGCGACCGCGCGGGCCGCTCAGCTGGCTCGACCCCGGCGCCTTC
>CAZVOI010000854.1:0-2409 GCA_964628275.1 uncultured Acidobacteriota bacterium
CGCCTGGAAGAAGCAGGTCGTGCTGTGCGAGCACGAGCTGCCCGGCACCGCGCGCCACGATCCGCTCGCCTACCTGCAGAATCGCAGCGTGGACTGGCTCGACCATCAGCTCGCGGCGCGCGAGCTGCTCGCGATCGATCCGGCCAAGACGTACCTGGTCGTGGAACACGAGTACGGGCCGGCGCGCGTTCAGGAGAAAGAAAAGCTGCTGCCGATCCTCAAGGGATCGCTCGCGTTCACGAAGGCGATCGACGAGGCCGCGGCCGCGATGTACGCGCTCCAGAACGAGGTGCTCGCCGCGCAAGGCATCCCGATCCAGGGCGTCGGCCGGCAGGCGTACCGGAGCTGACGATGATCCAAGGCACGACTTCGGAATCTTCGGCGGATCGTCGGCGGCTGCGCGGCGGCATCGTCGGCGGCGGCGAAGGGGCCTTCATCGGCAGCGTTCATCGCATCGCCGCGGAGCTGGACGGGCAGGCGCTGGTCGTCGCCGGCGCACTCTCGTCGAACCCCGAGAAGGCGCGGCGCAGCGCCGAGGCCTGGCATCTCGAGCGCTCCTACGACAGCTACCAGCGCATGGCCGACGAAGAGGCGAAACGTGACGATGGCATCGACTTCGCCATGATCGCGGTGCCGAACCACCTCCATTTCGCGGTAGCCAAGACGTTTCTGGAGGCCGGGATCCACGTCGTGTGCGACAAGCCGATGACCTCGACGCTCGCCGACGCCGAGGAGCTCGTGAAGCTCGTCGAAGCGAAGAGGCTGGTGTTCGCGCTGACCCACAACTACACCGGCTATCCGGCCGTCCGCCAGGCGCGGGCGATGGTTCGCGAGGGCCTCTTGGGCGACCTGCGCAAGGTGCTGGTCGAGTACAACCAGGATTGGCTGATGGAGCCCTTGGAGCGCTCGGGCCAGAAGCAGGCGGAGTGGCGAAACGATCCCGCGCGCTCCGGGCCCTCGTGCTGCCTCGGCGACATCGGCACCCACGGCGAGAACCTGCTCGAGTTCATCACCGGGCAGAAGATCCGAGCGTTGTGCGCTGACATCACGACCTTCGTCGCGGGCCGCAAGCTCGAGGACGACGCCAACGTCCTGCTCCGACTCGAGGGCGGCGCCAAGGGGACGCTGGTCTGTTCGCAAGTCGCGTGCGGCGAAGAGAACAACCTGAACATTCGCGTCTACGGCAGCAAAGCCGGCCTCGAGTGGCACCAGCAGGAACCCAACACCCTGATCTTCAAGCCGCAGGGCAAGCCCTGGGAGCGCTTCCGCACCGGCACCGGAGCGATGGGCGACGAAGCCAAGGCGGCGACGCGCGTGCCGCCCGGGCATCCCGAGGGCTATCTCGAAGCATTCGCTTACATCTACAAGCTCGCGATCGCGGACGTTCGCCGGGCCAAACGCGGCGAGCCGCTCGTCGGCGGCTATCCCGGGGTGCGCGACGGTTTGCGCGGCGTGCGCTTCGTGGCGAAGGCCGTCGAGTCGGGCCAGAAGGGCGCGGCCTGGCTGGACCTCTAGATCGGATCGGGCTGCGCCAAAGAGAAGCGCGCCGCCCAGGGTGCGAGAGCCGGCAAGATTCGCGGGTGAAGCGCGACCCCCTCGCGTAGTTGCTGGCTGCGCCTCCCGAGAGCCGCCTGTCCGGGCAGCCGCACCGGCGGTTGGCCCGGTGCCACCGGCGTCGTCCGGCACAGCTCGACCAGGCGATCCATTTGTCGCGCGAACGCCGCGCTCCCGCCGAAGCGGGCGGGGTCGATGATCTGGAGATACACCGATGCGCCCCAGTGATCCGGCGCATCGGCTCGTCCGTGGCCGGCGAGTCCCGACGTGAGCGCTTCGACGATCAGCGCCATCGCGAAGCCCTTGTGACCGAGATCCAAGCCTCCGAGCGGCAGCACCGCACCTGGCTCCGCGCCGAACAGCACCGCGGGATCGGCGGTCGCGTTTCCCTGCGCATCGACCAGCCACGCGCCCGGCAGCCGGCCGCCCTCGTCGAAGACGCGCCGCGACATCGCGTTGGTAGTGGTCGAGCTGCTGATGTCGATCAAGACCGGGTCGCCGCCGGTGGGGAAGCCGAAGCCGATCGGGTTGGGGGTGATGCGCGAGCCGACACCGCCGTGCGGCGCCACCCCCGCGGCCGACGGATCGGAGCAGGTGAGAAAGAGGACGCGCCCGGTGTCGGTGACGGGCTTCAGATACGCCTGCAAACAGCCGATGTGATGGCTGCGCCGTATCGCGACCGTGACCGCGGGGTGGTCGCAGAGCCGCGCGGTCGCCGCGACGATGGCTTCCCGGACCAGCCACGGTCCCGGCAGGTATCGGCCGTCCCAGGTCAGCGCCGCGCCGTGGTCGGCGACCACTTCGGGGTCGCCGGTCCGGGTCATCCGACCCTGGTCGAGCTCGCCGAGATAGCGC
>CAZVOI010000855.1:0-4843 GCA_964628275.1 uncultured Acidobacteriota bacterium
AGCTTGACGCCGATGTAGAAGGGCGCGGGATCGACTCGAAACGAGGCATGCCCCGCGATCGCCTGGCGCGAGACGTCGGTCACGTTGCCCTCGAGCGTATATAGATAAGGATGGCCGAGCCCGGCTTCGGTCCTGAGGTCCAGGCTCAACTGGCCCTGGCCGTCCAGCTCGGCGTCTTTCCGCTCGACTTCTTCCGGTTGGCTTCGCCGCGGGACATCGGTTTCTTCCTGGTCGAGGAAGACGTAGCGCTCTTCCGGGAAGCGCTCGCGAATCGGTTTGGGAACCGTGTAGACACGTTGACGCGCGAGCGCCCAGCGTGCCGGACGCTTCGGCAGCGGCGCGCCGAACAGGTAGCGCCCCGTCACGACGCCCTTGAGCGTCGCGCCCGCGACGGACGTCTCCGCGGCGAGGTTCGTGTCCACGCGGAAGTCCGGGCGCCGGTACGCGGCAACCAGGAAGTCGCCCGAGACGCTCCGGCCCTCGCCCTGTTTGACCTCGATCGCGTAGCGGCCGAGCGCGGCCTCCGCGGGCACGCGGAACGCGAAGTCGGCGCTGCTCCATTCCGAGAGCGTGACGCTGCGCTTGTCCAGGTCCTGGCCCTGGCTGTCGCGGATCACGACCTCGACGTTGCGGCCCGCCAGTAGCTGCATGCCGCGAGCGGTATCGTTGCGCAGCACGGCCTTGATCCGGACCTCTTCACCCAGGCGGTAAACGCCGCGGTCGGTGAAGACGCTGCCGCGCAACAGCGGCTTGGCCTCTTCCAGGTCGTAGCGCAGGTTCCAGAACCAGGGCTCGACGCCGTCGTTCCAGTCGGAGAGCAGATACGCCACGTCGCCGTCCTTCTCGGCGCTGACGAGGTACGCGAGCTTCCAGTACTGGTCATGGTTGCGGAGGTCGAGGCCTGGCGCCAGCGCGACACCGGTCGTGTCGCTGGTTCCGCTCCAGGCCACGCGGTTCTCGAGATTGCGCACCTCCACGCGGGCGCCCGTGACCGGCGCGCCGTCTTCCAGCCGCGTGACCAGCGCGAGCAGCCCCTGCGGGCTGTCCTTGACGGTGAGGCCGAGGTTGGTCACCTGAACGACGGTCGAGCGCGGCTTGATCTCCTTGGTGTCGGTCGACGGGGCGTTTGGGATCGGCGCGCCGTCCTGGAGGGCCGCCCACAGCAGCCCGGTCGGCGACCCGCCCAGCGCGGGCTTCAGATCCAGCCCATAGGACTGGATCTGATCGGCGACCGGTGACAGCGGGCGCGACGTGCCGGTTCCGCGTGGGGCGCCTTCGAACGACTTCTCTTGCAGAACCTGGATCGCCGGAAACAGCTCGTCGGTCTTGAGAGGCGCAATCCACTCGGTGACGCTCTTCAGGTTGCGCGCGTAGTAGGGCAACAGCGAGCCGCCGCCTTTTTCCCAGACGCCGTGGCCCGACCCGAAGCTGGTGTAGGCGCGGCGGTGCCAATTCTGGAGCGGGCCCATCCACGTGTAGCCGAGCGTCTGGCCGTCCGACGACGTGACGCTGCGATCGACGGCGACCGCGTAGACCCGCGCCGGCTCGAGACTGAAGCCGACGTCTTCCATGGCGATGCCCATCGAGCGGTCGTAGTCGTACCCGTCGCCGTAGTCGGGCGAAAACTCGCTCTCCGCTTCGCTCGTCTCGGCCCGCGCCGGCGTCAACGCCCGCTGTCGCGCGGGATCGGTGATGTCGATGACGCCGAACTTGGCCCGCGCCGCCTTCACTTCGACGTGGAGGGCAAAACGCAGCGCGTTGTACGAGTCGGGGTCACACTGCGATGCGCAGCGCAGCCCGGTCGCGAAGAAGGGCGGCTCCAGCTTCAGCACGACCTCTTGCGGAGCGCCCGGCGTCTCGGTACCGCCCAGCGAGGGGACCCGCCCGTCGAGCCGCACCGCGATCCAGGCGTTCGGCGAGGGCGACGTGCGCGTCTCGAGGACGATCCGAGCGTCGTCGGCTCCCGGAAACCGGTCTTTGTTCCACTCGGTCGCGAGACCCACCCCGAGGCTCTGCCTGGCGGCTGCCACCTCACGCATCCGCAGCACCTTGGCCTCGAAATCCTGGATCGCCCGGGGATCGCGTTGCCGGAGCAACGCCAAGGTCGCGCGCGGCAGCTCCGGCGCCTCCCAGGCGTGCGGCGCGAGCGCCAGTTGGAGATGAGGCAGGATCGCACCCGCCTCGACCGGCTGGTTGAAGCTCAGCGCGATCACCAGCGGAGAGTCGGACTTGCCGGACTTCCGATACCAGTACGCCTTCTCCAGCTTCAGCGTTGGCGAGGTGAACGCGAACGAGTACGGCTGCGCCAGCCGGTTGCCGCTCTGCGCGACGGCGCCTTCGATCGTCACCTCGAAGCGGGTGGCGTTCGGCAGCGGTGAGCGCGGCGTGAAGACCAGCGCGTCGCTGCCGGCCCACCGAAAGCGTCCGGCGACCGGCGGCGCGATCTTGAAGAACGGCGCGGCCACCGGCTCGGGGATCCTGCCGAGCGTGACCATCGGTTCCGAGAAGACGACGCGGACCTCGTTGCCGTGGTCGGTCTTGGCCAGGGCGCCCTGCGGCGTCGCTTGGGTCACGCGCAACTGCGCGCTCGCGGGAGCCGCAAGCGTGAGGATCGCGACGAGAATCGGCGCACGAGTCTTCATATGTCTGCGCTGGATCATCACACGAGATCGCGCGAGGCGGTGAGCTACACTTCGCCGACCTCCAATGGGAATCTCGACCGACTGCATCCACGCCGGACAAGAGCCGGACCCCTCCACCGGCGCGATCATCACGCCTATCTTCCAGACCTCCACCTACGTCCAGGAGGGCATCGGCCAGCACAAGGGTTACGAGTACGCCCGCACCCAGAACCCCACGCGACGCGCGCTCGAGAAGAACCTGACCGCGCTCGAGCAGGGCCTCGACGCCTACTGCTACGCCTCGGGCATGGCCGCTACCAGCGCGGTGTTGACGCTGGTCAAGGCCGGCCAGCGCGTCGTCTGCTCCGACAACGTCTATGGCGGCACGCACCGCTTCTTCACCAAGGTTCTCGCCCAGTACGCCGTCGAGTTTGCGTTTCTCGACTGCTCGGATGCGGCGGCTCTCGACAAGGCCGCGGGCGACTTCCAGTTGTTGTGGATCGAGACGCCGACCAACCCGCTGATGAAGATCTGCGACATCGCGGCGCTCGCCGAGATCGCCCAGCGCCGCAACGCGATCCTGGTGGTCGACAACACCTTCATGAGCCCGTTCTTCCAGCGGCCGCTCGGCCTCGGCGCCGACATCGTGGTCCACTCCACCACGAAGTTCCTGAACGGCCACTCCGACAGCGTCGGCGGCGTCGCGGTCGTGAAGAGCCAGGCGCACGCCGACTGGCTGCGCTACGTCCAGAACGCGGCCGGCGCGATCCTGTCGCCGTTCGATTCCTGGCTGGTGTTGCGCGGCACCAAGACGCTCGCGCTCCGGATGCCGTGCCACGAGCAGAACGGCCGGCGCATCGCGACGTTCCTGCGCGAACAGAAGAAGATCCGCAAGGTCTACTGGCCGGGTTTCCCCGACCATCCGGGCCACGAGATCCAGAAGCGCCAGGCCACCGGCTTCGGCTCGATGATCTCGTTCGACCTGGGCAGCCTCGACGCCGCCAAGGCATTCCTGGCCAAGGTCCGATTGTGCTCGCTGGCCGAGAGCCTGGGCGGGATCGAAACGCTGATCTCGCATCCGGCCACGATGACTCATGCCGCCTACACGCAGCCGGAGCGCGACGCGCTCGGGATCGGGCACGGAATGGTTCGGATCAGCGTCGGCTGCGAAGACGCCGAGGACCTGATCGCCGACCTGACGACGGCGCTCGGCGCCGTCTAACGGCGCACGCGGCGTATCATCCGGGCTCTCACCTCAAAAGGACATGAGACCATCAATTGCCTTGCTGTGCGCGGCTTCGGGCCTCGTAGCCATCAGCCTGCGCGCAGAAGACCCGGATCAGCGTTCGTGGGACCCCAAGGCGGCCGCCGCGTACCTCGACGGTCGTGCGGCTTGGTGGATGGCGTGGCCAAACGCGGCGCGCGATCACGGCACGTTCTGCGTGTCTTGCCACACTGCGCTGCCGTACGTTCTCGCCCGGCCGGCGCTTCGAGCGGTGCTGCGTGAGCCCGAACCGACGCGCGCGGAGGTCCGGCTGCTCGACAACGTGGTCAAGCGCGTGACGCTTTGGAGGGACGTGGAGCCCTTCTACCCCGATCAGCTCCGCGGCATTCCCAAGACGAGCGAATCGCGGGCCACCGAAGCGATCCTGAATGCCCTGATCCTGGCAAGTCGCGACGCCGAGAAGGGTGTCCTCCGCGACGAGACGCGTATCGCTCTCGGCAACATGTGGGCGCTGCAGATGAGGACTCAAGAGCTCTCGGGAGCATGGGCGTGGCTGAACTTCGGACTGGATCCCTGGGAATCGGCGACCGCGCCCTACTTCGGCGCCTCGCTCGCCGTTCTGGCGACCGGCACGGCGCCGGGCGGCTACGCGGCCACGCCCGAGATTCAGCCCAACATCGAGCTGCTGCAGGAGTACTTCCGGCGTGAGGACGCGCGCCAGCCGCTGTTCAATCGGCTCGTGGCGCTCTGGGCCTCCGCGAGAGCGCCTGGGCTGATCGAATCCGATCGGGCGCAGTCGGTCGTCGACGCGGCGCTGGGCAAGCAACAGCAGGATGGCGGGTGGAGCACGGCGTCGCTCGGCGATTGGAAGCGTCAGGACGGCAGCGAGCTCGACAGACACAGCGACGGGTACGCGACAGGCTTGGTGACGCTCGCGCTTCAGCAGGCTGGCCTCCCCTCCACAGATCTCCAGGTGGCTCGGGGACTGGAATGGCTG
>CAZVOI010000856.1:0-3212 GCA_964628275.1 uncultured Acidobacteriota bacterium
GGGATGGAGCTGCAGCTGGTAGACACTTCTTCGTGGATTCACTTCCTGCGACCGGATGGTGACGCCGAGGTGCGGGGCAGGGTCGAGACAGCTCTGCGCGGGGGTACCGCCCGCTGGTGCGCGCTGGTGCGCCTCGAGCTCTGGAACGGAGCGGGCGGCGAACGCGAGAGGAAGGTCCTCCGGGAGTTCGAGCGCCTGATACCAGAGCTCCCGATCGACGCCGAGACCTGGAGCGACGCCTGCGATCTGGCGCGCCGCTGCCGCGCCGCCGGCGTGAGCGTGCCGGCCACCGACATCCTGATCGTGGCGTGCGCGCGACGCCACGGCGTACGGATCGAGCACGCCGACGGCGATTTCGACGCGATCGCGAGCGTCTACGCCCGCCAGGGGCGCCGTTGACCGGCCGTCCGCGAAACGCCCGACTCAACGCGTGTTTGGTTTCAGCCGCCCGTTGCCGGGCTTGAGGTCACGTGGGACGATCCCCTCGAGGAACGGCCGGCGCTGCGAAGGCCTATCCGACGACTACTCCTCCGGTTCGAAGCAGGCCCGGCCGGGCTGACACACCTCGGGGCAGCAGTAGTAGTCGTCGGGGCCGAGGACGATCGCCGTCTGGGCGCACCAGTACTGGGCGGTCGGCCCCGAATGGCGCAGGTCGACGTGTTCCCGCCCGACGACGTAGTACATCTTGGTGCGCAGCTTCTTGCAGATCGAGATGTCTTCGAGGGCGACGTCTTGGACGGGAGCTTCCATGTCGGGCCTCATGCGAGTGAGAGCAGGGTCCGGCGCACCAGCGTCTGGACCAGACTGACCTTGTAGCCGTTGTCGGAGAGCGGCGCGGCGCCGACGATCGCGCCACGCGCGGCCGCGAGCGCCGCCGTTTCATCGAGGGTCTTGCCGACGATCGCGTCCTCGGCCTTCTTGGACCGCCAGGGAATCGGCGCCACGGCGCCCAGCACGATGCGCGCCTCCTTGACGACCTTGCCTTCGAGCTTCAACACGGCCGCGACATCCACCAGCGGCCAGTCGAACGCGGCGCGCTCACGGAACGCCTGAAAGCTCGAGACGAGCCCGGTAGCGGAGGGGACGCGGATCTCGGTCAGCAGCTCGTCGGCGCCGATGTCGTTCTCCGCCTCGGGGTTCGCCGTGGGGGGCTTGAAGAAGTCCGCGGCAGCCACCGTGCGCTTGCCCTTGCCGCCCTCGAGCGTGAAGGTCGCGCCGAACGCCACCAGCGGGACCGCCGCGTTCGAGGGATGCGGAGCGTAGGACGGACCGCCGCCGAAGATGACGTGATAGCGGTTCTCGCCGCCGATCGCGTAGCAGACGGAGCCGCCCTTCTTCAGGCACTTGTACGACTCGAGCCGGTAGTACCAGCAGCGCGGGCGCTGCAAGACGTTGCCGCCGATGCTGGCGACGTTGCGGATCTGCGGCGAGGCGGCGTCGCCGCAGGCGTCCGCGAGTGCCTTGTGGGACTTCTGCACGCCGGGGTGCGCCGCCACCTGCGCCAAGGTGGCCAGCGGGCCGATGCGCAGCGAGCCGTCGGCTTCGACGGCGATGTCTTTCATGCCCGGGAGCGTCTTGATGTCGATCACCCGCGGCGGCTCGAGCAGGTGCTCCTTCAGGTGGTCGAGGACGTCGATGCCCCCGGCCTTCAGCACGCTGCCGGGCTTCTCCGCCCGCAGCGAGCGCGTATCGGCGACGCTCGTGGCGCGCGCGAACTCGAAGCGGTTCATCTACGCCCTCCTCTTGGCATCGGCCAGCGCGGCCAGCATCACGTCGGGGGTGATCGGCAGGCGCCGAACGCGGGCGCCGGTCGCGTTGAAGATCGCGTTGGCCACGGCGGCCAGTGTCGGCACGCTCGGCGGCTCGCCGATCCCGGCCGTCGACGTGTTCTGGCCGCCGTTGGCGACCGGTGTCAGGAGCGAGACGGCCTCGAACATGTCCGACGGCGTCAGGATCTTGTACGACTCGAGGTTCGGGTTGACCATCGTTCCCACGTTGCGGTCGAGGATGCGGTTCTCGAAGAGCGCCCACGACACGCCCTGGATCATCGCGCCGATCACCTGGCTCTCGGCGGTCATGGGGTTCAACGGGATGCCGCAGTCGCTGACCGCGACCATCTTGACGACCTTCACGATGCCGGTCTCGACGTCGACCTCCACTTCGGCGAACTGCGTTCCCGCGATGTCCGAGCGGAAGGTCTGGTATTGCGGTTTGCGTTGTGCCGTCGCGGTGATCACCTCGCCGGGCATCTTGGCCGCGACCTGCTTGAAGGTGAGGCTCTTGCCGGGCTGCGCCTTCACGAACAGCTTGCCGTCGGCCGCGTCCAACTCGTCGGGCTTGGCCTTCAGCAGCGGTGCTGCGATCTCGAACAGCTTCTTGCGCGCCTCGTTGGCTGCCAGCCGCATCACCGGCGCGACCGAGTTGGTCGTGGTGCTGCCGCCCGACGCCGGCCCGAAGGGGTAGGAGCTGTTGCCGACGCGGGGTGTGATGTCCGCCGGCCTCAGTCCGAGCTCCTCGGCCGCGACGATCGCCATCGCGGTTCGGAAGCCGGTCCCGATATCCTGCGATCCGGAGAACAGCTCGACGCTGCCGTCGCGGTGGATCTTGACCTCGGCCCCGGTGTTCGGGTTCACGCTGACGTTCCAGCCCCCGTTGGCGATGCCGATCCCGCGGCGCTTGCTGCCCGTGCCCTCGCCCGGCTTCGCGTTGCGACGCTGCCAGCCGATCGCCTTGGCTCCGATGTCGTACTGCTGCTTGCGCACCGGGCTCGACTCGTTCTTCCTGCGGAACTCCATCGGATCCATGCCGAGCTTGGCTGCCATCTCGTCGATGGCCGACTCGAGCGCGAACGCCCCCTGCGGCCAACCCGGCGCGCGCAGCGGCGCCTGGGGACCGGCGTTGGTCAAGACGTTGTGCTCTTCGATCCTCAGGTTCGGGCAGTTCTGGTACAGGATCGCGGTGATCCCGCCCGTGGCCGCGCCTCCCGCGATGCCGGGGCTGCCGAAGGACCGGTGGTGGACCGCCGTCAGCATCCCGTCGCGCGTCGCACCGAGGCGGATCGTCATCACCGCCGAGGGGGCGTTGCCGGTGCACAGGTGCTCCTCGCGCCGATCCAGCATCAGCTTGACCGGCGCGCCGGCCTGCTTGGCAAGCCGGCACGCGACGATCGACAGGGCGCTGCCGGTGGCCGAGGGGAACAGCTTGCTGCCGAA
>CAZVOI010000857.1:0-1657 GCA_964628275.1 uncultured Acidobacteriota bacterium
CTCTCTGGGTCTCGCGGCCCGTGAACTGGCCGGACTGTCGCGCCGCCTGATCGACGAAGGTCTCGCGTTGCGCACGATCGATCTAGGCGGAGGTCTGGGTGTCGACTACGAGGGCGGCGCCGCCCTCGACGCGGGAGCGCTTGCCGCGGTGTTGCTTCCAGAGCTTCGCGGCCTTCCGCTGCGCCTGCTTCTCGAGCCCGGCCGGTCACTGGTGGCTCGCGCAGGAGTGCTCGTCACGCGCGTGCTTCATCTCAAAGAGAACCGCGGAAAGCGATTCCTGATCGTGGACGCCGCCATGAACGACCTGCTAAGACCGGCTCTCTATCAAGCTTTCCATCGCATCGAGCGCGTGATCGCGCCGGGTCAGCCGCGCGTCGTCAGCAAGGCCGACATCGTCGGCCCGGTCTGCGAAACGGGGGACTTCCTGGCCCGCGACCGGGAGATCGAGGAGGTCGGGCCGGGCGAGCTGCTGGTCGTTCTGGATGCCGGGGCTTACGCGTTCTCGATGGCCTCGAACTACAACATGCGCCCGCGCGGAGCGGAGGCGATCGTCGAGAACGGCGAAGCGCGGCTGGTGCGCCGCCGCGAGACGTTCGAGGACCTGATCGCGACCGAGGTCTAGCAGCTAAGCTAAATTTCGACGCACCCGACCCGTGCGCGGCCCAGGCTCCAAGGAGTACGCGCCTAGCCGCGCGTCCTGCGTTTGGAGGCACGTTGCTTGATCCCGAGCTGCTGGCGCAGCTCGTCGCCGCTGAGCCCCGTGCCTGCCGGGTATAGGCGGCGCGAGCGCTCGATCATCGCCATGAAACGCGGATCGGTGGTGACAGTCAGGTTCTCGAAGTCCGTGTGCGCGCCCACCGCGATCAGGGTCGCGAGCGGTTTCCCCTTGCGCGTCACCAAAAGCGTCTCCTTGCGGACACGCCGCGCGTAGTCAGACAAGGACGCGCTCGCTTCGGCCAGCTCCACGGTCTTCACAGTTTGTACTCCACGCCCGCGATCAACACGCGCGCGCCGTCCTTCCGTCCCACAGCGCGCACCGTGACGATGCCATCCAGCGTCTCTTGCACATCATGGTACACGCGCCATTCACCGATGCGAAGCTCCCAGGAAGCCAACTCGTTGGCGCGCAGCAGCTTCTTATTTCGCGTGGCCTCGGTCGGCTCGTGTTTCAGCTTCCTCTCGACGTTGTCGACGACGACGGCGCGGTCTCGCGCGTCCAACTCGCGCAGGTGCTCTCGCGCCTCGGCAGAGTATTCGATCTTGTGGGGAGGCTGCTTCGGCATGCGCGAGGAGAGCCTAGCGTGAAGAACTGCTCGCGCAGGTGCCCTCTCGATCATGTGCTTGAGAATGCGTCGCGGCTCCTCTCTTGCTTCAGTCACGCTCAGTACCCTCGCCGCGCCTCGACGACCTGCAGGCGCGTGGCCTCCTGGAGCAGCTCGAGCGGGACGCGCCCGGCCGTCCAATTGGTCCACTTGACCGGGTGGCGGCTCTGTCTTACCTTGGCCCTACGATGACCACACGGCTCTCCACGAAGGGGCAGTTGATCATTCCCCAGGCGATCCGGGCGCGCCAGGGCTGGCGGGCGGGGACGCGAGTCGTGATCGAGGATCGCGGCGATCACGTGGTCCTGCGCGCCCTGGCCGAGCCGCCGCGGACA
>CAZVOI010000858.1:0-4243 GCA_964628275.1 uncultured Acidobacteriota bacterium
CGTGCCCTGGGGCGTGACGCCGAAGTCGAGCACCGAGACCGCGTTCGGGTGCTTGACGCGGCAGGCGGAGATGCCCTCGCGCCGGAAGCGCGCGATCTGCTCCTGGTCCTGCTGGATGCTCGTCTGCAAGACCTTCACCGCTACCGCGCTGTCCAGCTCCAGGTGGATGGCGCGATAGACGGTGCCGAAAGCGCCCGCGCCGATGCGCGACTCGAGCCGATAGCGATCGGCCAGGAGCCCCCCGGGGCGCACCTCGGGCCCGGCCATGAAGCGCTCGACGAGCGTGGCCTTCGCCTCGGCCGCCTGAGCTTTCTTCGACTTCCGCTGCCGGAGCTGCGACTGGACACGAGCCAGGGCCACGGGAAAATCGATCGGTTTGGTGACGTAGTCGTTGGCGCCGGCCTCGAGCGCGACGACAACGTCCTCGCTGTCGGTCTTGGCGGTGGCCATGATGATCGGTAGATCGCTCGCGGAGCGCGTCTTGCGAACCTGCTCCAGCACCTCGATCCCGCTCATCCCCGGCATCATCACGTCGAGCAGCACCAGATCGACAGCTTGCGCGTCGATGATCGCGAGCGCCTCTTGGCCGCCTTCGGCCACCAGCACCGAGAAGCCCTTCTTGATCAGGCGCCGCGACAGCACGTCCCGGTTCTCATCGCTGTCGTCGACGACGAGGAGCGTGAACTCCTCGTTGTTCAAGGGTGTGGCTTGGCCCATCGGTCCGCCCAGTCGATCATCTCGGCGAGCGCGTGCAGCACCGACTCGCGGCCTCGGTAGCCGTGGGCCTCGTGCGGCAGCATCACCAGCCGCGCCGTGCCGCCGTTGCCGCGAATCGCGGCGAACAGCCGCTGCGACTGGATCGGGAAGGTGCCGCTGTTGTCGTCGGCCTCGCCGTGGGTCAGCAGCACCGGCTCGTTGATCTTGTTCGCGAAGACGAACGGCGACATCTTCATATACACGTCGCCCGCCTCCCAGAACGTGCGCCGCTCGGTCTGGAAGCCGAAGGGCGTCAGGGTCCGGTTGTAGGCGCCGCTGCCCGCGATGCCCGCGACGAAGATGTCGGTGTGGGCCAGGAGGTTCGCGGTCATGAAAGCGCCGTAGCTGTGCCCGCCCACCACGACGCGCTTCGGGTCGGCGACGCCTAGCGCGTCCAGCTTCTCGACCGCTGCGCGCGCGCTCTCCGAGATCTGCTCGACGTAGGTGTTGTTGACGGTCTCGGGATCGCCGACGACCGGCATCGTGGCGTCCATCAGCACCGCGTAGCCTTGCGTCACCAGGAACACGGGCGACGGTCCGCTGAGCCGCGTGAACGCGCTCGGCGAGCTGCGCACCTGACCGGCGGTGTCGGCGTCGGAGTATTCGAGCGGGTAGGCCCAGAGCAGCGCCGGCAGCCGCGTTCCGGGCTTGTGGTCCGCGGGAAGGTAGAGCGTGCCCGAGAGGGCGACGCCGTCCTTGCGGGTGTACTTGATCAGCTCTTTCTTGACGCCGCGCAGCCGCGGCGCCGGATCTTGATACGCCGTCAAGCGCTGCCGTTCGTGCGTTTTCAAGTCGAGCGTCCATTCGTTCGGCGGTTCGGAAGGGCTCTCCGACCGGATCACGGACTTGGAGCGCGAGGCCCGCACGAAACCCAGGAAGCGTTCGAAGCGGCCGTCCGCCGACTGGAACAGCCGCTCGCGTTGCAGCGTCTTGAGGTCGAGCGCGTCCAGAAACGGCCGATCGCCCTCGGCGCTCGCCCCGTTGCCGGCGAGATACACGCGGTCACCGTCCTGGAGCGCCAGCTCTTCGCCGTTCGGACGGTAATCCTTCACGGGATCGCCCGGGTCCTTGTAGGCGTCGTTGACGTTGCGGTCGAAGACGAGCTTGTCCGTTTCGGGCGCCGCCAGATCGACGAGATGCGTCGTCACCCAGCGGCGGGCGCGGTCCCGCTCCGAGACGAGAGCCTGGTTGCGGCGTCCCAGCCAGTCGATCTCCTGGTAGCGGTGCTTGAGGCGAAGCAGCGGCCGCGGCTTCTCGGCGAACGGCGCGGAGAGCGTCATCAGCTCGTCGCGGAACGACGCGGGCTTCACCGGATCGCCGCCGTCCCGCGCTTCGGTCCAGACCAGCGTGGCGAGCTGGAGCGGCTGCCACGAAACGGCGCGCGGACCGGTCGGGACGCCCTGCCGCGGGACTTCGTCCGAAACCGGCAAATCGGCGATCGTGGCGACGCGCTTGCCTTGCGCATCCCATACCTCGACCGTGCGCGCGAAGCTCTGGAACGGCACGCGATAGGAGAACGGCCGCTGCGTCCGCGTCAGCAGCAGGTACTTCGCGTCGGGCGAGGGCTTCGCGAAGACGTTCAACCCGGCCTCGCCAACCGGCCGCTGCGCGCCGCTCGCCACGTCCACGAGCGTCATCTGTGAGCGCGCGTAGTGCTCGAAGAGAAGCGCGTCGTGCTCGTTCGCCAGCAGGTCTTCGTACGTCGCGACCTGCGAGCGCTTCCCCGCCGTCTCGTCGATCACCGGGCCTTCGGGCACGCGCGGTTCCGCGGGCGCCGGGCCACGACCCTTGGGGATCGCCCGCACCAACAACCAATTGTTGTCGGGCATCCACGAGAACGCCGGGCCCAACACGTCGTTCAAGCGGAGGTTCGAGAGCGGCTTGGCGTGTCCGGTGGCCGCATCCCCGACCCACAACTCGACGCCGTCGGCGAGGTCGCGCGCGAAGGCGAATCGCTTGGCGTCGTGCGACCAAACCGGGAGCCCGATGTGCGCGCCCTGAGGCAGAGCCACCGCGATCGCGGCGCCGGCCTCGGTCGGCTGCAAGCTCAAGCCGGTGTAGCGCTGCGTCCGCCGGCGAGCCGAGGTCGCCGGAGTGATGCGAACTCCCGCGAGGCGCAGGAACGGCTCAGCAATCAGCGCGAGCGGCGGGTTGGACTCGACCGCCACGAGCAGCAAAGCGTCGCCGCGGGGCGACAGCACGGCCGTCGGCGGAGCCGGCGCGTCGAAGATCTCGACGACCTCCCTGGGCGGCAGCTTGTAGCGCGTCTCGGCGTGCGAGAAACCCGCGAAACAGAGGACCATCGACGAGACCCAGCACACACTTCGCTTCATCAGAGCCCTCCCCAGGTGGAACGATTCTAAGCACCTTTGATGGGTGGGCGTGCCTCGGCCGTGAAGCCCGTCACGGACGCGTGCTAGCTTTGGAGCAACCCGAACCCGAGGAGTTCCACATGTCCACACGATTCGCCGTTGCCGCCTGTGCTTTCTTGGCGGCCCCCGCGCTGGCGGCCGAGCCACGCGGCATGTCGATCGTCGACCTGATCAACGTGCCGCGGCTTTCCGACCCGCAGCTCCGCCCGGACGGCAAGCAAGTCGTCTACGCCCTCTCGGAGGCGAACTGGAAGACAGGCAAGCGCGTGAGCCACCTCTGGCGCGTGAACGTCGACGGCACGAGCAGCGTCGCGCTCACCAGCGGCAGCGATGGCGAGCAGAGCCCACGTTGGTCGCCGGACGGGCGCAGCATCGCTTTTCTCGCGAAGCGCGGCGACGCCGAGGCGGTGACTCAGATCTTCCTGATCGGCAACGACGGCGGCGAGGCGCGCGCCTTGACCAGCCACGCGACCGCGGTCTCGGACATCCAGTGGACGCCCGACAGCACGGCGCTCCTCTTCACCGCCGCCGAAGCGAAGACCGCCGACGAGAAGGCGCGCGACAAGGCCAAAGACGACGTCTACGCCTTCGACGAAGACTGGAAGCAGCAGCACCTCTGGAGAATCAGCGTCGCCGACAAGCTGGAGAAGCGCGTCACTGAAGGCGCCTGGTCGGTGACCGATTACGAGCTGTCGCGGGACGGCAAGGCGATCGCGTTCCACAAGGCGCCCTCGCCGCGGTTCGCGGACGGCGGTCTCACCGAAGTCTGGGTGATGAGCGCTGACGGAACGAATCCGGTGCAGATCACCAGGAACGGCGTGGCGGAATCCAACGCTTCGCTTTCTCCCGACGGCAAGCTGGTGCTGTTTGGTTCCGGGTCGAGCGCGACCTTCGAGACCTATTTCAACGCCAGACTGTTCGTGGCGCCGGCCAGTGGCGGGCCGTCGCGGCTCCTGGCGCCGGACTTCAATCTCGCCGTCGACCGCGCCGCCTGGTCCAAGGACGGCAGGTCGGTGTACGTGGTCGCCAACCTGGGCGTGCACAGCCAGCTCTACGCGATCGACGTGGCCACCGGCAAGGCCGCGCCGTTGACCGAAGGCCGGCACGCGGTCAGC
>CAZVOI010000859.1:0-2285 GCA_964628275.1 uncultured Acidobacteriota bacterium
GCGCTGGCCGGCAGCGAGGGGCACGAGGCTCCTTTCAGGCCTTCTTGCGCGTCAGAAGGTGCACCACCGAGCTCAGCAGCCAGCCGATCAGCGGCAGCGCGATGGCGCCCGCGATCACGACGTGGTTGATCGCGTGAATGAAGTTCTTGCCGTCGGTCGGCATCGGAATCGGCATGTTGCCGGACGAGAACGGGTAGAACTCCGGGATCGTGTAGACGTTGTCCTTACCGAGCACGATTGCGAGCACGATCGCGAGCGCGATCAGCGTCTGCGAGAAGACGCCTTGCACCAGGTTCGCCCCGTAGAGCTGCTTGAACGAGCCGAAGCCCTGCGGGCCGACCGCCCAGCCGTAGTAGAGAGACCCGAGCACAAGGACTCCCGTGACGCTCAGGAACTTGGCGCCCGACACCGGGACGCCGACCATCGAGAGTGCGAGCCTCATGACAAAGACGACGGCGATCAGGATCAGGATCGGCTTCTGGAACGCGACGTACTGCGAGAGGGTCTTCCCGAACATGGGACCTCCTGGGTCGATTGATCTGAAAACCGTGGCCGGATTCTACCCCCGCCAGACGGTTGCAAGAGGGGGCTCCCGTGATTCGACGCGCCCGGGCGGCGGCTACCGGGCCGCGTCGGCGGGCCGCCCGGCCTCCTCCGCGGCGGGGGCGGGAGCGAGCAGCGACTCGTCCGGCCGCACGTAGTAGCTGTCCAGGATCGCGGTGAGCAGCACCGCGACGAGCGGCCCCAGCACGATGCCGATGAAACCGAAGGCGGCGACCCCGCCCATCAGGCTGATGATGAGCACCAGCGTGTTCATCTGCGACTTCCCGGCCAGGAGTAGCGGGCGAATGACGTTGTCCACGTTTCCGAGGACCAGGATGCCCACGAGCGCCAGCACGACGCCTTTCACCAGGTGGCCGGTCACAGCCAGCCAGACGGCGACGGGCACCCAGACGATTGCGGCGCCGATCAGCGGCAGGAACGACAGGATCGCGATGATGACGCCCCACAGCAAGGACCCATTCACGCCGAGCAGCGCGAGGGTGATCGCGCCGAGGATCCCCTGAACGGCGGCGATGGCGAGCGTCGCGGTGACGCTCGCGGACACCAGCGCGGAACTGAGGGCGACGAAGTGGGCGTTGCGGGTCGGGTCGAACGGCATCAGGCGCCGGAGGGTGCGGTCGAACCCGGCCGAGTCGCGGATCAGGAAGAAGAGGATGGCAAGCATGATCGCGACCGAGAACACGAAGCCGATGACGCCTGCGAGGATGCGGCTCGCCTGGCCCGCCACGTGCTGAACCACCCGGCCCAGGCCCTGCGAGATAGCGGAGACGACGACCTGCTCTTCCGGCAGGAACGTCGCTCGGGCGCGCAGCCACTCCCAGACGTGGTGGAAGAGGCTCATCGGCCCGCCCTCCTCCTGAAGCTTCCGCTGGACGTAGTCGACGCCCGTCCCACCCTGCGCATAGAGGGTGTAGCCGACGAACACGGCCGGCAGCACGGCCAAGACGAGCACCGCGAGGACCAGCACGAGCGCGGCTTTCGTCCGGCCCAGGCGCGGCTCGATCCGGAGGCGGATCGGGTTCAGGCAGATCGCGAGGACCATCGCCCAGCCGATCTCGAGCACGAAGGGCTGGACGATCTTCCACATCATCCAGACGAGCAGGAGCACGGTCCCGTAGAAGGCGAAGCGAGCCAGCCGCTCGGGCTCGGCGCGGTCGATCATGAGTGCACCTCGTCGATTGAAACCGGAGTCTACTCAGCCGCCGACCATCCGCGTGAACGGCCACACGTAGGCCTGCAGGCACACCAGCAGTCCGACGAGCGCCGCCAGCACCAGGCTGTGCAGGAAGACCCGGCGCAGGATCTCGCCCTCGTTGCCGTGGGCGCCCGTGGCGACGCTCGCCACCACGATGCTCTGCGCGTCCACCATCTTCCCCATCACGCCCCCTGAGCTGTTGGCGGCGGCCATCAGCACGGGCGAAAGACCCGTCTGCTCCGCGGTGATCTTCTGCAGGCTGCCGAAGAGAACGTTGGAGGCGGTGTCGGAGCCGGTGAGGGCGACACCCAGCCAGCCGAGCAGCGTGCCGAAGAAGGGATAGAAGACGCCCGTCCGCGCGAGCGCTATGCCCATGGTCGCGTCGGTCCCGGAGTAGCGGCTCAGGTAGCCGAGCGCCAGCATCGCCGCGATCGTGAGCAGCGAGAAGCGGACCCGCTTCAACGTGCGGGCGTAGACGCCCAGCAGCTCGCGCGCCGAGTAGCCCATCCACAAAGCCGCGATCAGA
>CAZVOI010000860.1:0-2333 GCA_964628275.1 uncultured Acidobacteriota bacterium
CGCGCCCGTGAAGGTGAAGCGGAAGGAGCCGTTCGTGAGCCTGTCGGACACCAGCTCCCGGCCGTTCACGAGCACCGCGACCTTGTTGTCGGCCGGGGCGTTCTGGACGGTGATGGCGTACTCGACGGGCTGCGTCACGCAGGTCTCGCGGGCGCCGCTCACGCTCACGACCGGCGGCGGCGGCGGCGGCGCGACGACGCACTTCGGATCGCTCGTGTCCTTGCCGATCTCCTCGACCCAGAAGTTGCTGCACACCTTCGGGGTGACCAGGCGGTAGCGAACGCACTTCGAGGAGAACTCGAAGCCGAACGCGTCGATCGGCTTCTTGCCCGCCCACAGCACGTCCCGCATCGCGTAAGCCTTCTTGTTCTTACGGGCCGCCATGAACGGCAGGCGCGTGCCCGTCGGGATCTGGATCGGGCTGACCTCGGCGGTGGCCGCGGCGCGATCCAGGTCGGCGAGGTCGCCGGCCCAGCCGATGTCGGCGAGCACGGCCGCGACGTCCGCCTTCATCTTCTCGGCGCGCAACAGCACGCGCAGATCGTCGGCCTTCTTGAGCGGCTTCGCGAACCGTGTGGCGGGGTTCCCGAGCTGTGTCGCCCTGTGCTGCTGGGCCTCGGCGTGGACCGCCAAGAAGCCCAGAGTGAGGGCAGCGGCAAAGCTGGCCGTGAACTTCTTGCTCATTTTCTCGGCCTCCGGTGGCACGCGCGACAGCCGGGACCGGGCCGCTGAAGGCTAGTCCGGCGTCAGATCAAGGGATCAATCACTGGGCGGCAAAAAATAACCCGACCCAGCCTGGAGGCTACCACACCGATGCCGTCGGCAGGAAGCCTGTCAATAGTGACAGCGTTTTGTGGTTTGGCGCAGAGGCATGAATAACGCTCATGCCTGCGGACGACGCCTAGCGTGGTGGGGGCCATTCTTCGCGATCAGGTAGAGAAGGTCGCCCGGCTCGGCGGCGAGCTTTGGCGAGAGCCGCAGCGTCACGGCCAGGCTCCCCTGCGCGCGATCCGAGCTCGGCTCCGGCACAGCCATAATGGTTGCGTCAGGGATCTTGAGGGCAATGCTGATGAGACGAGGCCGGAGGCGCTGATGCGTTTGCCAGAGGTCCGCCCCGACGAGCGGCACGGCACGCTCGCCGCGTTCCTGACGATCTTCGGCACGCTCGCGGGGCACACGCTGCTCGAAACGGCGCGGGACGCGCTCTTCCTGGCGCGGCTGCCGGCGTCGCATCTCGCGTTCGTCTATCTCGCGATCGCCGCGGCGGCCGTCGCTGTCGCCCAGGTCCCCTGGGGCGGAAGGCGCGCGAGCGGCCCTTACGGACTCAGCCTGTTGCTCGGAGCCGGCGCGATCGTGACGTTCCTCTTCTGGCTGCTTCTGCGCGGGGAAAGCCCACTCGAGATCTACGCTCTGTACGTGTGGACGGGGCTGCTCGGCAGCCTGGCCGTGCTGCAGTTCTGGATGGTGCTCGGCGACCTCTACACCCTCGGCGAGGCGAAGCGCCTCTACAGCCTGGTGTGGACGGGCAGCCTGCTTGGGGCCACGGTCGGAGCCGCGGCCGCGCGCCTGCTGGCGCAGCGCGCCCCTTCGAGCACGCTGGTACTGGCCGCGGCAGTCGTGCTCGGCGTGACCGCGCTCGGTCCCGCGTTCGCCCTCGGCCGCGTCACGCGACGCTCGGGCTCCAGGCCGCGGGCGGCGGCCTCGCTCGGCGAAGGCCTCGCGGTGCTACGCCGGGACCCCTACGTGCGCGGGTTGGCCGTGCTGGTGCTGGTCTCGACCATCGCACTGACGCTCGCGGACTACGTCTTCAAGAGCACGGTCGCGCGCTCGGTCCCGGCCGCGGAGCTCGGCGCCTTCTTCGGCGGCGTCTACACCTTGCTCAACCTGCTCTCGCTCGTCGCCCAGCTCCTGCTGGGCCGCTGGCTGTTCCAGGCGATCGGCCTGCACCGGACGTTGTGGGTGCTGCCGTCGCTGCTCTTCATGGGTGCCGCCGGGCTGGCGCTCGGCGGCGGGCTGGTCGCGGCGCTGCTGCTGAAGGGCGTCGACGGCTCGCTCAGGAACTCGCTCCACCGCACCGGAACCGAGCTCTTGTTCGTGCCGCTCGCCCCGGCCGTGCGCGCGCGGGCCAAGCCGCTCATCGACATCGTCGGACAGCGCGGCGGGCAGGCGCTCGCATCGATCCTGATCCTGTCCGAGAGTGTGCTCGCGCGCGGTGACGTGGTGCTCGCGGGTGCTTCGGCGGCGATGGCGCTCGTCTGGATCTCGCTCGTGGCCGAGCTCAAGGGCCCGTACCTCGACGTATTCCGCGCCGCGCTACGCGAGGGCACCCTGCG
>CAZVOI010000861.1:0-2105 GCA_964628275.1 uncultured Acidobacteriota bacterium
CAAATGAGCCTGATGATTCCGATGCGGCCGAACCTGGATCCGGGGCCGAAGGCCATCGACTTCGACGCCATCAAGATCCGGCTGGCCAGCCCCGAGAAGATCCGGTCCTGGTCCCACGGCGAGGTCACGAAGCCCGAGACCATCAACTACCGCACCTTCAAGCCGGAGCGCGACGGTCTGTCCTGCGCCAAGATCTTCGGCCCCATCACCGACTGGGAGTGCCTCTGCGGCAAGTACAAGCGCATGAAGCACCGGGGGGTGATCTGCGACAAGTGCGGGGTCGAGGTCACGCAGTCCAAGGTGCGCCGTGAGCGCATGGGCCACATCGAGCTTGCGTCGCCCGTGAGCCACATCTGGTTTGTGAAGGGCACGCCAAGCCGGCTGGGGCTGCTGCTCGATATCTCACCACGCTCGCTGGAGCGGGTGCTCTACTTCGCGCAGTTCATCGTTACGTCCGTTGACGAGACCGCCAAGAAGCGCGCCCTCGAACATCTCAGGGAAGAGATGGAGCATGAGGCCGTGCGCCGGGAGAAGCAGTTTGCCGAACAGGTGGAGGAGCTGCGTGGTCAGCTTGCCGCGGCGGATGCGCAGATCACGTCCGAAAAAGAGCAGAAGCTCGCCCGGATCGAAGAGGATCGCGAACGGCTGACGAACGGCATCATGGAGACGGCCGTGGAGTATGAGGCCGACCTCAAGGAACAGGTGGGCAAGAACGCTCGCAAAGGCTACAAAATCGGCGACATGGTCGTAGTGGAACGCGGCGCTGTCATCGAAAAGAGCGCCGTCCAGTCGCTGAAGAAGGCGGCGCAGGAGCGCGTCGCGGCGATCGACGAGGAGTCGAAGAAAAAGCGCGACGACGCCTCGCTGATGTCGAGTGCGGCGATGGATCAGAAGCGCGCTAAGCTGCTCGACGAGCTGAAGCCGCTCGAGGTGCGCGCTGGCAGCGAACGCCAGGCGGTCTACTCGGAGTATCAGGAACGTATTGACGAGCTCGAAGCGCTCGTGGATCCGGCCGAGAACGACAAGATGATCTTGCTGACGGAAACCGCTTACAAGGACATGCACGAGCGCTTTGGCAGCGCCTTCGAGGCCGGCATGGGCGCGGAGGCGGTTCTGAAGATCCTGGAACGGGTAGATGTCGAGAAGCTGCGTGAGAAGATGCAGGGCGAGATCCACTCGACTTCCGGCCAGCGCCGCAAGAAGGCGACCAAGCGGCTGAAGGTGGTCGAGTCGTTGCGCAAGTCCGGCAACCAGCCGGAGTGGATGGTCTTCACCGTGCTACCCGTGATGCCGCCGGAGCTGCGGCCCATGGTGCAGCTCGATGGCGGACGGTTCGCGACGAGCGACCTGAACGACCTCTACCGCCGTGTCATCAACCGAAACAACCGCCTGAAGCGGCTGCTGGAGTTGGGCGCGCCGGAGATCATCATCCGCAACGAGAAGCGCATGCTGCAGGAGGCCGTCGACTCACTGATCGACAACGGCCGACGCGGCCGTGCGGTCGCGGGTTCGGGCAACCACAAGCTGAAGAGCCTGAGCGACATGCTCAAGGGCAAGCAAGGGCGCTTCCGCCAGAACCTGCTCGGCAAGCGCGTCGATTACTCGGGGCGCTCGGTAATCGTCGTGGGTCCGGAGCTAAAGCTGCACCAGTGCGGCCTGCCGAAGCGCATGGCGCTGGAGCTGTTCAAGCCGTTCGTGATGCACGCGCTCGTGTCGCGCGGGCTGGCGCACAACATCAAGAACGCCAAGCGCATCGTAGAACGCGCCCGCCCCGAAGTGTGGGACGTGCTCGACGAGGTGATTCAGACGCGGCCGGTGCTGCTGAACCGCGCGCCGACGCTGCACCGCCTGGGTATCCAGGCATTCGAACCGGTGCTTATCGAAGGCAGCGCGATCCAGATCCACCCGCTCGTCTGTACCGCGTTCAACGCGGACTTCGACGGCGACCAGATGGCCGTGCACGTGCCGCTCTCGCGCGAGGCCGTCGCCGAGGCGCGGCAGATCATGCTTTCAACGCATAACCTGCTGTCGCCGGGTTCCGGTGAGCCGATCATTGCTCCGACGCTGGATATGGTGCTTGGCTGCTATTACCTGACGGACTCACG
>CAZVOI010000862.1:0-9523 GCA_964628275.1 uncultured Acidobacteriota bacterium
CCCACGATCGGCCCGGGCCGGATGATCGCCACCTCGACCACCAGGTCGTAGAACTTTGTCGGCTTCATCCGCGGCAGGGTCGCCATCTGCGCGCGGCTCTCCACCTGGAAGAGGCCAACGGTGTCGGCCTGTTGCAGCATCGCGTACACCTTCGGATCGTCCGGCGGCAGTTGCGCCAGGTCCACGTGGCCGCCCTGCTGCGTCACCAGCTCGAGCGTCTGCTCGAGCGCCGCCATCATCCCGAGACCCAGCAGATCCACCTTCACGATCCCGAGGTCGGCGCAGTCTTCCTTGTCCCACTGGATGATGCTGCGGTTGGGCATGCTGGCCGGCTCGATCGGCACCACGCTCGAGAGCTGTCCCTGGGCGATCACCATCCCGCCCGAGTGCTGGCCGAGATGGCGCGGCAGGTCCTGGATCTCCTCGAACAGCCGCGCGAACAGACGTACCCGTGAATCGTCCTTGTCGAGGCCGGCTCGCTGCAAACGCATCTCCAGCGTGTCATGCGGGTCGACCCACTCGAAGCGGCGCATGTGCCGCGCCAGCCGGTCGATCTCCTCGCTCGGAATCCCCAGCGCCTTGCCGATCTCGCGGCTGGCGCTGCGGTCGCGGTACGTGATCACGTTCGCAGTCATCGCCGCGCCGCGCGCGCCGTAACGCTGGTAGACGTACTGGATCGCTTTCTCCCTCTGGTCACCGCTCGGCAGGTCGAGGTCGATGTCGGGCCACTCGCCGCGCTCTTCGGAGAGGAAGCGCTCGAACAGAAGCTCCATCCCGACCGGATCCACCGCGGTGATGCCGAGGCTGTAGCAGACGGCGCTGTTGGCCGCCGAGCCGCGACCCTGGACCAGGATCTTCTCGCGCCGGCAGAAGTTCACGATGTCCCACACGATCAGGAAATAGCCCTCGAGCTGGAGCTTGCCGATGAGCTGCAGCTCGCGCTCGATCTGGCGTCTGGCTTTCTCGTGAAGCGGACGGTAACGATTGGCGGCGCCCGCCCAGGTCGCCGCTTGCAGGTGCGCGAACATCGTTTCGCCAGGGGCGACCGGATACAGCGGAAACTGGTAGCCGAGGTCCGAAAGCGTGAAGCGCAGCCGATCGCCGAGCGCCTCGGCGTTCTGGACCAGGTCCTTGCGATCCGAGAACAGCTCGCGCATCTGTTGGCTCGACTTCAGATGCCGCTCGGCGTTCTCGGTCAGCAAGCGACCGGCCTTTCGGAGCGTCGTCTTCTCGCGGATGCACGTCAGCACGTCGAGCAGGCCCCGCCGCTTCGGCGTCGCGTGGCGCACGCCGTTGCTGGCCACCGCCAGCAGTCCCCGCGCATCGGCCAAGCCCAGCAGCTCCTGGTTCTGCGCCTCCTGCTCGCGGCGCCGATGCCGCTGCACGTCGATCGCGAGGTTCGGCTTGCCGAAGACGCGCAGCAGCGCGTCCAGCCGCTTCAAGTCAAAAAACGGCTTGCCTGCCTCGATCCGTCGCCACAACGTCTCGACGCCCGGAAGCGCCACCAGGCCTTCGACCTTTCCGGCGAGCGCCTCCGGGCTCGTCTTACCGTCGCCTTTCTTGACCCCGGCCTTCATCGCCGTGATCGCTTCGCAGAGGTTCTGGTAGCCCTGCCGGTTCTCGACCAGGAGCGGCAGCGCTCCCCCGCCCTCGAGCGTCAGCTCGGCCCCAACGATCGGCCGGATCCCGGCCTTCCGGGCTGCCTTGAAGAACCGCGGCGCTCCCGAGACCCCGTCCCGGTCCAGGAGCGCAAGAGCGTCGTAACCGAGCGCCGCCGCGCGTTCGACCAGGTCTTCGGGCAGAGAAGAGGCGCGCAGGAACGAGAACGCGGAAGCGGCGTGCAGCTCGACGGGCATCGAGGGAATCCAAGCGAATGTCGCTTCGCTTTAGTTTCGCCTATGGTCCCTCTCCGCTCCGCCGCTGTCAAGACACGACAGCGAGCGGCTTTGCCGCTACCGCTCGAAACCCTCCGTCTCGCCCGGGGGACCGCCGCCGCCGGGGCGGCCGCCGGCAGGCACCGCGATGTGAGGCACGCCAGCCTCGTTCATCATCTTGTTGAGTGCGGCCAGGTCCTCCTGGACCAGACGCCGCGCGACGGCGCCCGCTTCATTCAGATTGCCCTGCAACAAGCGAATCTGCTCGAGCTGCCAGGCGGTCGGCGCGGCCGTGTAGCCCTCGAGCCCGCCCAGTAGCTGCACGATGCGTTGCGTGATCGGCGGCTCGACGGCCACCAGCGGCGGCCCCGCGGCCCCGAGCGCGGTCGTCGGCCGATCGCCGCACTGGTTCGGGTTCGCGAACACCTTGCACGCCGCATCGACCTTCTTCAGCAGCTCCTCCGCGGCCTTCTGCACGTTCTCGGGCGTTCGCCCGGGTCCAGGCCGCTTCCAGGCTTCGATGGCGTTGTTGAGCGATGTCCGGAGGCCCGTGACCGAACGCTGGCCGAGCGTGGCGGGCCCTGCCATCTGGACCAGCTCCTCGATCGCACGGCGCCGCGCCACCCGATCCGCGGGAGAGATCTCGACCCGCGGATCTTCCTCCACCACCACTCGCTTGGTCTGTTCCTTGCCGCCGACAGCGAGCTTGACCGTGTACTCGCCCGGCTCGACCCGCGGCGCGCCGCCGCCGAAACCGCCGCCGCCACCACCGAAGCCGCCCGCGAGCCCCTGCAGCGGCGATCGCGCGCGCAGATCCCACAGCACGCGGTTGATCCCTACCTCCTTGGTCGCATCGATCTCGCGCACCGTCTTGCCGTCCTTGTCGACGATCGTGATGCCCACGCGATCCTTATCGTCGGGTCTGGTTCTCAGGGCGTAGTGAATCAGGGCCCCGTTCGGCGGGTTCGGGCCATAGAAGGCCTTGTGCCCGCTGTTGCCGCTGCGGTTGGCGATCCGCCAGGCGGTCGCAGGACGGATGTCGAACAGGTGGACGTCCGCAGCGACGACGCTGTCGTTCAACTGCTCGAGCGGCGTGATGTCGTCGAGGATCCAGATCGAGCGGCCGTGGGTTCCCAGGACCAGGTCGTTGTCCCGCGAATGGATCTGGATGTCGTCCACCGGAACGGTCGGCAGGTTCAGCTTGAGCTTCGACCAGCGCACGCCCTGGTCGAAGCTCACGTAGGCGCCGTACTCCGTGCCCACGAAGAGCAGCTTGGCGTTCTTCGGGTGCTCGCGAATCACGTTGACCACGCCGTTGTTGTCCGGGATGCCGTTGCGAATCACCCGCCAGGTCTCGCCGAAGTCGCTGGTGGCGTACACGTAGATGCCGAAGTCGTTCATGCGGTGACCGTCGAACGTGGCGTAAGCCGTGCCTTCGGCGTGGCGCGATGCGACCACCCGGGTCACGTAGGTCCCCTTGGGCACGCCCTTGCACCGGTCGGCCACGTTCTTCCACGTCTTGCCGCCGTCGCGCGTGACCTGGAGGTTGCCGTCGTCGGTCCCCGCCCATAACACGTCCTTGTTGAGCGTGGACTCGCTGATCGTAGTGATCGCGGGCCACTGCTGGACGCCGTCGTGGCGCGAGAGCGTGTACTGGTCCGGCACCCTGCCCATGATCGCCAGCTTGTCGCGCTCCTGTGCGGTGGTCAGGTCGGGACCGAGCCTGGTCCAGGTATCGCCGCGATCGTTGGAGCGGAACAGGAAATTGCCGGCGTAGTAGATCGTCTTCGGGTCGTACGCCGAGATCACGATCGGCGAGTTCCACTGGAACCGGTAGCGCGCCTCGCCCTCCGCCGGCTGCGGCCGGATCGAGCGCGACTCGTGCGTCTTCAGATTGCGCCGCAGCACGTTGCCGTCCTGCGACTCCGCGTAGACGATCGTCGGATCGGTGGGATCGATCTGGGCGTAGAAGCCGTCGCCCCCTCCGACGGTGAACCAGTCGTCGTTCTTGATTCCCCGCGTGTCCAGCGTCGCACTCGGCCCGCACCAGGTGTTGTTGTCCTGGAGCCCGCCACAGACGTTGTACGGCTTGGCGTTGTCGAGCCCAAGCTCGTAGAACTGCGCGAGCGGCACCGTGTTGATGAAGTCCCAGGTCAGGCCGCGGTCGCGGCTCGCGTGGATGCCGCCGTCCGAACCCAGCAGGACGTGATTCGAGTCCTGCGGGTCGATCCACATCGCGTGGTAGTCGCCGTGGATTCGCTGCACCAGGTTCTGCCGAAAAGTCTTGCCGCCGTCCTCCGAGGTGAACATCTGCGCGCCGTGGACCCACAGCCGCTGGTCGTTGTTCGGGTCGATGTGAACCTGGCTGTAGTACATCGCGCGCGGGTTGGTGTCGGACATCTTGGTCCACGTCTCGCCCTTGTCCTCGCTGCGGTAGATGCCGCCCTGCGCGTGTTCGACCAGCGCGTACGCGATGTTGGTGTTCTTCCGGTAGAAGCTCACGCCAATGCGGCCGATCTCCTTGAGCGCCTTCGGGTCCGGTGTCGGAGCCGGGGCTGCCGGCGCCTGCTGTTGCGTGAGGGCGGCGAAGCCACCGCCTCCCCCACCACCGCCGAAGCCGCCGCCGCCAGGTGTGGGCGTTGGACGTGGGCTCGTGTCCCACGGCAGGCCCTTGTCGATCTTCCTCCACGTCGCGCCTGCGTCCGTCGTCTTGTAGAGGCCGCTTCCGGGGCCGGAGCCGTTGAACCCGAAGACCTGGCGCCGCCGCTGGTACGCGCCGGCCAGCAGCGTCCCCGGGCTCTCGCGGTCCATCGCTACGTCGCAAATCCCCGTGTCTTCGTTGACGAACAGGACGTTCGTCCAGGTCTTGCCGCCGTCGGTCGTCTTGTAGAGGCCGCGGTCCTTGGAGGCGCCCCACAGGCGCCCGCCGGCCGCAACGTAGACCACGTTCGGATCGGTCGGATGAATGACGATCCGGCCGATGTGATGGGTCTCCGCGAGGCCCATGTGCCTCCAGGTCTTGCCGGCATCGGTCGACTTGTAGACCCCGTTGCCCCACGACGAGCTCTGGCGGTTGTTGTCTTCTCCGGTGCCGACCCACACGATCGAAGGATCGGATGACGCCACCGTCACGTCGCCGATCGTCGAGACGGCTTCGTTGTCGAACACCGGCTCGAAGGTCGTGCCTCCGTTCACCGTCTTCAACACGCCGCCCGAAGCGGCGCCCACATAGAAGATGTCGGGATTGCTCTCGACGACCGCGATGTCGTCGATGCGCCCGCCCATCGTCGCCGGCCCGATCTCGCGAAACCGCAGCGGCTTCAGTATCGCCTCGTAGTCTGGCGCCGCTACCGCAGGTCCGGGTTTGGCCGGCGTCTTGGCCTTGTCTTGCGCCTCGACACGGCTCGGCCCGAACAGAACACCGCATGCGCTCGCAAGGAGAACGGCGCATCGCTTCCAATCGTTTCTCATGTGTTTCCTCCGGCTCGGACCACCGATACGGATCGGGGGGTCGAGAGATTGAGCTGGTGCCAATACTAGTCACCCTCTCGACGCGTTGTCGAGTGTCGGCTCGCCAGCCTTGAAGCGCCAGCACGCCGTACACACAGAGGAGAATCCGCCAACAATCCGTTCGGGCCAACGGCGGGGCAGGTGGTGTCGGAGCCGCTGGTACGATGCCGAATGCGTTCTCTGCGCCGTGCCTTTCTCGCCTTCGTCCTCTCCTGCCAGACCACCGCCGCCGCTGAGCCTCCCGTCTACGACGTCCGTGCATACGGCGCCAAGGGCGTCGGCCAGACCCTCGACACCGCGGCCATCAACGAGGCCGTCGAGGCTGCAGCAGTCGGCGTCGAGAACGTGTCGATCGTCGGTCCGGGGCGGATCGACGGCAAGGGGCTGACGCGCCGCGGTCCGGGCGCGCGCTGGGCGAAGGCCGGCGCCCGGCCCCTCAGCATGGGCGCGGCCGTCGGCGGTGTTCAAGACCCCGAAGCTACGGCGCAACGCGCGATGGACGGTCAGGGCAACAAGGCGATCGCGCTGAAGCTCAGCCGCAACGTGCTGCTTCGGGACTTCTCGGTCCTGAACGGCGGCCACTTCGCGCTGCTCGCGACCGGCGTCGACGACATGACGATCGACAACGTGCGGATGGACACCAACCGCGACGGGCTGGACATCGACTCTTGTCGCAACGTACGCATCTCCAACGTCAGCATCAACTCGCCGCATGACGACGCGATCGTGCTGAAGAGCAGCTACGCGCTCGGCTTCCAACGCGCGACCGAGAACGTGACGATCACGAACAGCCAGGTGAGCGGCTACGACGTCGGCACGTTCTTCGACGGCACCTTCAAGCGCACGCTCGAGCGCGCTCCCGATCGCGACGGCCCGACCGGCCGCATCAAGCTCGGTACGGAATCGACCGGCAGCTTCCGCAACGTCACGATCTCGAACTGCGTCTTCGACCGCTCCCGCGGCCTGGCGCTCGAGACCGTCGACGGTGGCAGCCTCGAAGACATCACGATAAGCAATGTAACGATGCGCGACGTGACCACGGCGCCGCTCTTCCTGCGCCTCGGGAACCGCGGCCGCGGCCCTGACGGCAGGCGAGTGGGCGTGCTGCGCCGCGTCAGCATCAGCGATGTCGTGGCCTCCGGCGCCGACCCGCGCTACGCCTCGATCATCGCGGGGCTACCCGGCCACCCGGTCGAGGATGTCTACCTCAGCAACATCCGCATCATCTACAAAGGCGGCGGCACGCGCGAGGACGCCGCGCGCGAAGTCCCCGAGAACGAGACCGCCTACCCGGAGCCCAGCATGTTCGGGACGCTGCCGGTCTACAAGAAAGCCGGCAAAGTGATCGTCACGGTGAGGACAGCGGTCTCCGCTGACGGGAAGACCCTGACTGCGACGACCACGGGAACGGATCCCAAGGGGCAGGCGATGAACAATTTGGCGGTCTACAACAGGCAGTAGACCCGTGGCGCGATGGGTCGCGCCGCGCGACCCATCGCCCACTTTCAGGCCGGCTGCGCTTGGATAATCGCCGCACCCTTCGCGCTCGCTGGTGATCGCTGAGCATCGGGAACCCGACTCCGGCGCGCACGAGGCGCGCAGCTGCGCCGAAACAGGCGGGCCGGCCAGTGTCGTAAGATGCCTCTTGGTGACGAGATGGCCATGACCAAAGAAGCCTTGCTCGAAAAGATCGAGAGCCTGCCCGAAGAGAAGCTGGCGGAGGTCGAGGCCTCCGTAGACTTTCTCCGCGAGCGCCACCGGCCCAAGCCCGCGCCCAGCGCCGTAGGCTCCTCGCCCGATGAACTCCGCCGGCGCGTCGAGGAACGCGCAGAACGATTGCGACGCGACTGCGGCCTCTTCGACTCCGTCGCCGTCATTCGAGAGCTTCGCGACAACCACGTCTAGCGAGACTTGCACTTCGTCCTCGACGCTAACGTCGCCCTAAAGTGCTTCTTCCCGGAGGATCTCTCCGATCTCGCGCGTGAAGTCGTTCTCACCCGAGCCCCAGGTTGGTGAGCTCACTCTGGTCGCCCCGGACATCCTCGTCGCGGAATTCGGCCACAGCCTCCGAACTCACGTTTCGCGCAAGGGAGTGCCTCGAGCCGACGCCATGCTCATCTGGCAAGAATTCCGGGGGCTGCAAATCGCCTTCACGCCCTCGGCCGAGCTGGCCAATCACGCGGTGACCCTCGCGCTCGATCACATGGGCGCCTTCTACGACTCCCTCTATATCGCCCTGGCCATCCGCGAAGACCTGAAGGTGCTCACAGCGGACCAGCGGATGGTGAACGCCTTCGCCAAACTCGACCGCACCGTCTGGCTCGGGGACTTCAAAGCGCCCTGACGGTCCAGCTCCTTCCCGAACCCCTTCGCGCCAGGCGTCGTCGCCCTTACCGCCTCCCACATTCCGGGAGATGGCATCGATCGCGGTCCTCGCCTTCGCCGACATGAGCCAGGCCAAGGACCAGGAATACTTCTCCGATGGGCTCTCCGAGGAGCTGCTCGACGTTCTCGCGAAGATCCCGGGGCTGCGCGTGATCGGGCGAACCTCGTCGTTCCAGTTCAAGGGCAAGCACGAGGACCTTCGCGTCATCGGCGCGAAGCTCGGAGTCGACCATCTCCTCGAGGGCAGCGTCCGCAAGGAGGGCAACCGGATCCGGATCACCGCGCAACTCATCAAGGCCTCCGATGGCTCGCATCTCTGGTCGGAGACTTACGAGCGAACCGTCGACGACATGTTCAAGGTGCAGGACGAAATCGCTCACGCCGCGGCGCAGGCGATGAAGGTGACGCTCCTTGCCGGCAGGCTGCCTCAACGGAGTACGCCGGCGAATAGCGAGGCGCACACCCTCTATCTCGAAGGCCGCTACTTCGGCGAACGCCGGACGAAGGGCGACTTCGAGAAGGCCATCGTGTCGTTCAAGAGGGCGCTGGCGGCCGATCCCGGCTTCGCCCTTCCGTGGGCCGGGCTCGCCTGGGCCTATGCTCGCCAAGCGAGCATGGGAATTATTCCTGCGGAGTCAGGAAGCAAACAGGCGCGGGAGGCGGCGCAGCGGGCGCTCGCGCTCCACCCGAAGCTGGTCGAAGCGCACACAGCGATGGCGTATGTCCTCACAGGCTACGACTGGGATTGTGCAGCCGCGGATGCGGAAGTGCAGCAGGCCCTCGCGCTCGACCCCGGAAACGCCGATGCGCTGCTCAGCGCCGGTATCCTGGCTCGCACGCAGGGGCGTTTCGACGAGGCCATCCGGCTCTACCAGCAGGCAATGGCAGTCGATCCGCTCCGTGCCGCCGCACATAACAACCTCGGCTTGGCGCTGTACTACGCAGGGAAGTTCCCGGAGGCCGAGGCGGCAATGCGCAAGCTGCTCGAGCAAAGGCCCGGGTTTGCGGGAGCCCAGTCTCATCTCAGCCGCGTGCTCCTCGCCCGCGGCCAGCCCGAGGCAGCGCTCGCCGCGATCGAGAACGAGTCGTCCGAAGCCTGGCGAGCGATCGGTCTTCCACTCCCCTACCACGCGCTGGGCCGAAGGGCCGAATCCGACGCAGCTCTTCGGGAGCTCACGCGCAAATTCGCTGGCGACTGGGCGTACCAGATCGCCGAGGTGCACGCTTTCCGCGGCGAGATCGACGAGGCATTCGGGTGGCTCGATCGCGCGTACGCCCAGCGCGATGGCGGCCTGTCTGAGATAAAAGGCGATCCCCTTCTGAAGAACCTCGAATCCGACCCGCGCCACAAGGCGTTCCTCAGAAAGATGAAGTTGCAGCCGTAGCGAGCGCGTCAGGCAGGCTGGGCTTCCAGCACCCTGAGCGATTTCCAGCGACCGGCGCGGAAGCGCAGCAATAGCAGCGTCCCGACGCAGAAGACGTAAGCGCTCGCGAACGTCCACGCTGTGAAGATGCCGGCGCCGAACATCAAGCAGGCGATGTAGGACGGCACCAGCATCGCGAAGATCGCGAAGACGATCGAGGACCACATCGCAAACGAGGTGTCGCCCGCGCCGCGCAGGGCGGCGGCGCACATCACGTTCAGCATGTCGAAGATCGAATAGATCGCCACGAACCGGAGCAGCACCGTCGCCAGCGCCTCCAGCGGAACGAAGGTCGCGGGATCGGCGCCGGAGCGGTACGGCGCGAGCAGC
>CAZVOI010000863.1:0-4895 GCA_964628275.1 uncultured Acidobacteriota bacterium
CGAGCTCTTGGCGTCCGGATTGGCGACCTTCAGGTAGTCGAGATAGCTCTGGAGAATCAGCGTGGCAGCCACCTTGTCGACCACACCGCCCTTCCTGCCCTGGCGCGAAACGCCGCCCTCGATCAGCGCCTGGGTCGCCATCGACGACGTGAAGCGCTCGTCCCAGGAGACCACGGGGACGCGCACCACGGGCCGCAGGTCTTCCATGAACAGCAAGACCTTCTGGGCTTGGGGGCCGAGCGAACCCTCGAGCGTGCGTGGCAGGCCGACCACTACGTCCGAGACCTGATGCTCGCGCACCAAGGCGGCGATCGCCTTCAAGTCCTGGCGCGGCCCGATGCGCTCGAAGGTCGGCAAGCCGCTGGCGAGCGTCTGGGTCTCGTCCGAGAGCGCAATGCCGATCCGCCGGTCGCCGACGTCGAGGCCGAGAAGTCTCATGAACCCTCGTGATTATAATGGCCCCACATGTCGGCCCCCGCCAAGTACTTGGTGTTGCACGAGCTGGGGTCCGGAGGCATGGGGACGATCTACAAGGGCATGCTGATCGGCCAGGCCGAGTTCCAGCGGCCGATCGTGATCAAGCAGCTCCGCCACGCTCAGGAGCCGGGCCACGTGAAGCTGTTCGTGGAAGAGGCCCGCCGGTACGCCGTCCTGGACCACGAGAACATCGGCCGGATCTTCGATTTCGAGGACGTCGGCGGGCAGCTGTGCATCATCCTGGAGTTCATCGACGGCTTCAGCCTGGCCGACTATCTGGTGCGCCACGAAGAAACGCAGCGGATGCCCGACGTCGAGCTATCGGTGTTCATCATCAGCCGCGTCTGCCGCGCGCTCCAATACGTCTTCGAGAAGGCCGCGATCGTGCACCGCGACATCAGCCCGAGCAACATCATGATCACGCGCGAAGGCACGGTGAAGCTGATCGATTTCGGGATCGCGACCGCCAGCGGCAAGCGCGAGTCGAGCCTGACCGGAAAACCGGCCTACATGGCCCCGGAGATGGTGGTGGAGCTGCGCGCCGACAATCGCAGCGATTTGTTCAGCCTGGGCGCCGTGCTGTTCGAGATGCTGACGCGGCGGCGACTGTTCTCCGGCACCACGACGGCCGAGGTTCTCGAGCAAGTGATCGCCGGCCAGAGCCCGTCACCACGCGCGTTCAACCCGCTCATCCCGGACGGCGCGATGGCGATCCTGCGTCGCGCCCTGCAGCGCGATCCCGCCAAGCGCTATGCCTCCGCCGCCGAGATGGGCGAGGCCTGCGAGCACTTCCTCTACGACAAGGGCTATGGCCCGACCAACCTCACGCTGAAGCAGTACTTGAACCGGCTCTTCCCCGACAGCGACGCTCGCGGCGGCGAAACCGAGTCGCCGACATATTTTCCGGCGTTGCAGGCCTCGTTGATCCCGATCGGCGATGGCTTCACGGCCGTGCGCCCGCGACCCATCCCAGGCGAGGAGACCCCGATCGCGGCGTCCGCGCTGACGCCGCTGCCTGCGGTCCAGGGTCACACGATCGCGAGTTTGTCCTCCGACACCCTCGCCCCCGACCCGGGCCCAAGGCCCACGAAGAGGCTCAAGACCAAATCGAAGCGCGCCAGCACCCGCTGAGTCAGGTGGCGTTGTCGCCGGCAACCGAGTCGCCCGAAGCACGGCGCGCCGCGAGGCTCAGCGCCGCGCTGACGCTGCTGGCCGCGGCCGCGCTCGGCCTCTACCAGATCGGCTGGGGCGAGCGCTACGCCGGGCACGGAATCGGCAAAGGCGACAGCCGCGTCTACGTCGCAATCGCGCAGGACTTCCCCGGTGTCGTATTCGGAAGACAGCTCGATTCGTATCGGCTCCAGCGCGTTCTTCCTTCGGGCCTGGTTTACGCGGGGCTCTCGCTGACGAGGCTGCCGCACGACGAGGCCCACGTCGTGCGCGGGTTCCTGTGGTTGAACCTGATCGCCATGCTCGGCATGCTGTCTTGCTGGCATCTCATCGCGGACGCGCTTCGCGTGAGCCATGCCGGGAGGTGGCTCGGCTGCCTGCTGCTGTTCGGCAACTTTTCCTGCGTGCGGGCGCCCTACTACAGCCCAGTGCTGACGGACTACGCCGCGGCGGGGCTCGGCGCACTGCTGCTCTATGGCTATCTGTCCGCACGAACCGGCCTGATTGTCGCGGCTCTGGTCATGGCAGCGTTCACCTGGCCAGCGCTGTTCTTCGCGGGAGGTTTCCTGCTGGCTTTCCCGCGGCATCCGTTGCCGCCCGAACCGGCGACGCGCAACCAACGCTGGCTTCTGGCTGGCGCTGCGCTGGCCGGCTTCGTGGTTGCGTTTCTGGCGCGCCTGCGATTCCCGTTCTCGGAGATCGAACTCGATCCCCCGGCCTTCGGATGGGGTGGGGTCTGGCTCCATCGAGAACTTCTACCGGTCAGCGTGCCGCTTGCCCTTCTCTACGTGGGCTTCGTCGCCGCGAACCTATCCAATCGCGGAGTGCTGTTCAACCCGCTCTTCTATCGGGAGACGGTGGCGCGGAGCGCGCTGTTCCAATTCGCTGTGCTGTTCCTGCTCTCTCAAGCCGTTGCGACCAGTCTCGCGGCGAACATCCCGCCGCCGACCGATCCCTGGCGCCATATCCAGGAGATCTCGGCGAACGCCGTCTTCCGCCCGGCCAACTCCTGGGTCGCTCACGCCGTGGCGTTCGGTGTTCTCCCCGTGCTCCTGACTGTCGTCCGGCTCAACGCTTGCCGGGCGGCGCACCAGTTGGGCTTGGGCTTCACGTTGTTCATCGGAACCGTAACTGTGCTGGCACTCACCTGCGAGTCGCGTCAGTTGATGCACAGCATCGCTCCGCTGACGTTGCTGACCGTGCTTGCGCTCGAAGGCGTGCGCTTTCCGGCCTGGGCGCGCTGGGCCCTCGCGGCTCTTGCTTTCCTGGCGTCGAAGCTCTGGTTCGACATCAACAAGACCGGCTTCTTCTCGAGCAACCATCCCTTCAGCAGCCCCGCGCAGAACTGGTGGATGCACGTCGGCCTGTGGATGTCGGACGCCTCGTACTGGCGACAAGGCGGCGTGGCGCTCTTGGCTCTGGCGCTGCTGGTCCTCGCAGTGCGGCAGGCCCGCGTCCTCGGCGACTCGGAGCGCGCCCAAGTCTGGCCGCCGGTCCGGATCGTGCTGGCTTTTCCGGCCGCCGCGTTGATCGGGGCGGCGTGCTTGGGCGCGACCGAGCTGGCTGCGCGACTCGTCATCAGGGCCCGGCTACCGGCGATCGACCCGCTGAGCGCGGCGGATGCGGGCCTCGGTTGGCGCAACGTGCCGGGCGCCAGCGGACGACCTGCCGGCGCGCTGGTCGCCTTCGACCGGCGTGGGCTACGCGGACCCGAGCGGGACTATGCGAAGCCACCCGGGGTGCATCGGGTGTTGTTGCTGGGAGGGTCGATCGTCGAGGGGTGGAACGTCGTAGAGGGAGCGACGCTGCGCGCGGCACTGGAGCGCGCGATCGCCAAGAGTTGCGGGCCGGTCGAGGTGCTGAACGCGGGCGTCGCGGGCTACGCGATCGATCAGCAGTCGGCTCGCTACCACAGGGAAGCTCATCGCTATGCGCCCGATCTCGTCGTCGCCGTCGCTCACCACCTGGACCTGCGACCCCTTCTCGACGACCCGGAACAGCCCCACGCGAGGCCGCTCCAGCTGCGCGCGGCGCGCCGCAACATGGTCTACTGGCGAGGATCGGCGGCGCTCCGGGTGCTGTCGGACGCCACCCTCGAGCATGCCCCGGCCTTGCACCGGCAGCTCGGCGGATGGGGCATCGTAGACTACGGTGAGGCGCCGCCGGAGCTGTGGCCCTTCTCCGTTCGGGATGAGGCGAAGTCAGCGGCCGCTCGGTTCGACGAAGGACTCGGCCAGCTTGCGAGAAACGTCGACGCTTCGGGCGGACGGCTCGTCGTTCTCTACGCACCTGCCCAGTTCGAGGTCGACGAAGCGGATTGGGATGCGCTGCTCCAGCGCTACGTCATGTCGCGACGGCTGTTCAACCCGACGCGCTTGGTCAGGAAGCTGGAGCGGGTCACCGAAGAGCTGGAGCTTCCTTTGGTCAACCCGCTGCTCGCTCTCCGGAAGGAACCCGGGGCCAAGAGCCGATACGACGCGGCGACGGGGCTCTGGAACGAGCGGGGGAATGCCACGGTGGGTGGCGTGCTCGCCGACGCGGTTGTGGGAATTCTCGGTTGCGGAGCTGAACCTCGATGACGATGAGCGGGCTTTCCAGGGGCCTCCCTTAGAATTGCGCCGTCCGGTGATCAGTCCCGGGCGACCTATGCTCCCTTCTCTTCGTCGGCGCGTGCTCGCTTCGATCCTCGTCCCCGCGCTGCTTGCGGTCTTCGGTTGCGCCGGCGCTCCGACCGGCAAGCCCGCGCGGCGCGCTGCCCAGAAAGTCTTCGTGATCGGCTTCGACGGAATGGACCCGACGCTCACGGAGCGCTACATGAGCGAGGGCAAGCTCCCCAACCTCAAGAAGCTCGCCGAGAGCGGAACCTTCAAGAAGCTCGAGACGACCCAACCCTCCGAGTCGCCGGTGGCGTGGTCGAGCTTCGCCACAGGGGTGAACCCGGGAAAACACAACATCTACGACTTCCTGGTGCGCGACTACGAGACCTACCTGCCTGACCTCGGCGGCGTGAAGCGCCAGCCGCCGAGCTTCCTGTGGGGATTCCTGCCGACCGGCCGGCCCAAGCTCACGTCGACGCGCGGCGGCACGTCGTTCTGGGTTCACGCCGGAGCCGATGGCATCAAGAGCGTGGTGCTGACCGTTCCGATGACGTTCCCGCCGGAAGAAGTGGAGCACGGGAAGCTCCTCGGTGGCCTGCCGCTGCCGGACATCCGCGGAACCATCGGCTTCTTCAGCTACTGGGCGACCGA
>CAZVOI010000864.1:0-6652 GCA_964628275.1 uncultured Acidobacteriota bacterium
TCGGCGAGCGACGCTCGGGTGCACTTCGGCCTCGGCGCTTCGGCCAGGGTGGACGCGGTGCTCGTCCAGTGGCCGGACGGCCTATCGGAACGGTGGACCGGGATTGCCGGCGACCGGCTGGTCATGCTTCGACGGGGCACAGGATCCCCGCGATGACCTGGCGCGATTCCTCCCGCGCGCCAAGCCTGCATGGTGTCGAGTCCTACTAGATCTCGGCGCGGAGCGCCGGATCGTCCACGTCCTCGATCACGAGGATGCTGGAGCCAGGCGGTTGACGGAAGCGGACACGCATGGTCTCGGACGCCAACCAGCCGTCGCGATCGGCGGGAACCGCGACGTATTGCTGCCCTTTGAGCTGTAGGACCTCGGGTTGCTTGGTGTCCCGGTCGATCACGATCACCTCGCGCACGCCGAGCGAGGCGAAGAACGGGAGCTTCTCGTAGGATTCGTCACCCGGGGAACGGATCTCGACAACGGCGTCGGGACCAGCGCCGCGAATCCCGTCCTTCGCTCGGATCGACTCGCGGCCGAGGGCGACGAACGTCGCATCAGGCATGCGGTAGCTCTCTCTGGGCGACGCCTCGTCGAACACGTTGATGCCCGAGCGGAGAGTTCCGCGGCCGGCGCCCTTCAACAATGGCACCAGGAAGATGATCAGCTCATCCAGCATCCTCTGATGCTCGTCGTTCGGAGCCGGCGCCATGTGCAACACCCCTTCCCACATCTCATCCCAGCGGTCGACACCGATGAGCCTGCGGCGCGCCAGCTGTTCGGGGCTGACCTCGAGCATCACGGCCTTCATCTGGTCGATGTTACACCGCGCCGCCGGCATCCCGCGCGAGACGACTGATATCAGAAGCCGGCGCCAGGGCAGGCCCAAAGCCGCCCTCCGGGAGAAGGCCGATCCGCTGGCCGCGCGCTGGGCGGCGCTTCCGCGCCGGGATCGAGCCCGTATACGTGTATCATACGTGTAGAGGTCGAGGTGCGGAAGAAACTGACCATCACCGTCGATGAGCATGTCTACGCGGGTTTGCACCGAGTCGTGGGCCGCCGGAAGATCAGCCGCTTCATCGAGCGGCTGGTTCGCCCTCACGTCGAGCAGTCGCATCTCGAATCGGCCTACAAGGAGATGGCGGCTTCGGAGAGACGCGAAGCCGAAGCTCTGGAATGGGCGGAAGCGACGATCGAGGACGTCGGCGATGATCCGCGGTGAGGTGTGGTGGGTCGAGTTCGCCGCGTCGACTGGCGGCGAAATCAGGAAGCGCCGCCCGGCCGTGATCATGAGCAACGATCTGGCCAACCGACACCTGAATCGCGTTCAAGTCGTTCCCATGACCACCAAGATCGACCGTGTCTTCCCGAGTGAGGCGGTGGTGACTATCAGACGTCGTCGCAGCAAGGCCATGGCCGATCAGATCGCGACGGTCGGCAAACACCGGCTGATCGATCGCATCGGCAAGCTGGCGATGTCCGATCTGCGACTCGTTGAGCGCGCCGTTCGCATCCAACTCGATCTCGTCGAGTTGCCGACTCTGGCGTAGCAAGGCCGAGACAACTTCAGCAGGCGCCAAGCGAGGCCTACCTCGACTCCATGCCGACGAAGCGCTCCCACGCCGCTCGCGGTGACAGGACGGTCACGGGCCCGCGGCAGCCGGGAGGAAAGTGCCGGAGATTCCCCGTGACCAATGTGCGCGCGGCTGTCTGAAGCGCCGCCTCCAGGAAGACGGTGTCATCGGCATCGGGCGAATGCCGATGCGGCCATGGCAGGGCGATGACGTGCGCCTGGAACTGCAGAATCGCCAGGAACGCCTCACGCCGTACCCGCTCGATTCCGAGCCTGGGTCGTGCCAGGACCGCGCGATACTCCAGCTCCACGCGGTCGTCGAGCGCCAGCCTCAGTCGCCGGCCCAAGAGGGCGTCTACCAGTCGTCCGGGTGGCGCAAAGGGCGACAGCAGGCCGGACACGAGGACGTTGGTGTCGAGCACCCATATGGGTGCGTCACCCAAGCGGGGCTCGCTGCTTCAGGGACCGGCGTGCGCCCCTGATCTCCTTTTCGATGCCGGAGCGTGGCAAGCGGTCGGTGCCGATCTCGGACGCTCTAGTCCGAATGGCTCGGACGGCCTTGCGGGCCCGTGCGAACACGAGCTCCTGGACGTCCTCGAGCAGGGTGGCGTCGCTGGTCGGGACCATGATGCTGCGGGGCACGCCGTCTTTCGTGATCACGACGGCACCTTCCCGCTCGAGGTCTGCCCAGACCTTGCCGGGGCTCGCCGCCAGCATCCTCGACGCGATGGTCTTCATGCACAACAGTTATACTACAAATCGTCGTGCGTCAAGGCACCGGGGGAAGCCCGACGCGACCAACGAGGTCCTGGAACTGTGGATGGGGCCGCAGCCGGTCGAGGCTGGGCTCGACGTTGAGCAGAACCATGTAGCCCGAGCGCTCTGCGAAGGCTTTCTCGAGCCAGGCGAGCGCCTGGTCCGTCCGGCCCAGCGACGTATTGAGCAGCGCCATGCTGTAGGGCGCGACGTAGCCTGACTCGGCGATCGCTTCGAGCTTTTGGAGCACTTGGAGGGCCTCCTCGCGCCGGTCCGCTGCGGCATATCCCGATCCCAATGCCGCCACATCGGAGGCATTACCTGCCGAGATGGCGACGGCCTTCTCGTACTCGCTGATCGCTTCCCCGTACATCCCCTTCTGCAGGTAGGCGAACCCGAGGAGAGAGTGGGCAGTGCCGAAGTCCGCGGCCAGCTCGAGGGTCCTTCGATACCGCTCGATGGCTTGGTCGTTCTTCCGCGCGAAATACAGCATCCACCCCAGCTCGGCATTGATGATGAGGGACAGCGGGTCCAGCTCGAGGGCGAGCTCCATCTCGGCGATCGCCTGCTCGAGCCGTCCCATCGCGGTCAGGTAGTGGGCGTGCCAATGCCGCGCGGTCGCGTAGTTGGAGTTCAGCTCGATGGCACGCTTGAACGACCGCTCCGCCGCCGGCCAATCCCATTCGTAGAACAGCCACACCCCTGCCAGAGAGTTGTGGGCCTCCGCCAGACTCTCGTCGATCTCCAAGGCTCTCGTCGCTGCCGCTCTCGCTCGAAGCCAAGCCTCCTTGGGCGTCACGTAGCTGTACCAGGCCAGGATGTGGTAGCAGTCCGCCAAGCCCACGTAGGCCAGCGCGTAGTTCGGATCTTTCTCGATCGCCTGGTTGAAGTAGTCGATCCCCTTCTTGAGCCCCTCCTCGGTTCTTCGGTTCCAGTGGTAGCGGCCTTTGAGATAGAGCTGATAAGCCTCGGTGCTGCCGGTGTCTCGCTTGGTCAGCCGCTTCCGCTCGTCGCCCGTCAGGCGCAGTCGGAGCTTGCCGGAGATCTCGTTGGCGATCTCTCCCTGTAGCGCGAAGATGTCGGCGAGCTTCCGGTTGTATTGCTCACCCCAGAGCTGGGAGCCGTCGGAGGCGTCGACCAGCTCCGTGCCGACGATATGAAGAACCAGCTCTTCCATAACCCTGGAGGGCGAAGCCCCGGCTCCCGCGATGACCTGGCGCGATGCCTCCCGCGCGCTAAGATGCGTGCGGTGGGTTTGGGATGAGTCCAGTCAAAGAAGAAGCAAAGCGACTGATCGACGAACTTCCAGAGAACGCAACGTGGGAGCAGCTCGTGGAAACGCTGGAGCTCCAGCGCGCCGTCCAGGAGGGCGTCGACGACCTGGATGCCGGCCGGGTGCTGTCCCATGAAGAGGTGAGGCGCCGGCTCCTCGGTGAATGAGAATCGTCTGGGCCGAGATGGCCTACCAGGATCTTCTCGCCATTCGTTCGTACATCGCCAAGGACTCCGAAGAATCTGCCGTCTCTGTCATTACCGGCCTGATCGCCGCCGCCGAATCCCTGGCCGAAATGCCTAACCGGGGACCACAGGTCCTCTGGCGCAACGACGTCCGGCAATTTGTCGTTGGCCGTTACCTGATCTTCTACCGCGTCGCCCGCGAGGCCGTCGGCATCGGCCGCGTCCTTCACGGCTCCCGCGATGTCCGCGCGGCGCTTCGCAGGTTCCCCCGGGTCCCTTGACGCATCTGACCGCGAGCCCCGACGTACCGGCGCTCCCCGGCCGTCTCGCCTCGATCGACGCGTTCCGCGGCTTCGTCATGTTGTTGCTGCTGGGCGAGGTCTTTCGCTTCTGCGACGTGGCGGCGGCCCGTCCCGGGTCGGCCTTCTGGGCATTCCTCTGCCATCACCAGAGTCACGTGCCCTGGGTCGGCTGTTCGCTCCACGACGTGATCCAGCCGGCGTTCTCGTTCCTGGTGGGAACGGCGCTCGCCTTCTCGATCGCCGGACGCAGCGCGGCGGGGCAGTCGCGGCCGCGGATGATCGGGCACGCGTTCTGGCGAGCCTTCGTGCTGATCGTTCTCGGCATCGGGCTGCGGTCGGTCGGCCGCCCCCAGACCTACTTCACCTTCGAAGACACGCTCACCCAGATCGGCCTGGGCTACGGCTTCCTGTTCCTGCTGGCGCTTCGGCCGATCCGCGACCAGTGGCTGGCTTTCGCGCTGATCCTCCTTGGGTTCTGGGTCGCGTTCGCGGCCTATCCGCTGCCGGGGCCCGGCTTCGACTACCCTGCGGTGGGAGTGCCTGCCGACTGGCCGCACCATCTCGCGGGTTTCGCCGCGCATTGGGACAAGAACAGCAGCCTGGCCTGGGCCTTCGACACCTGGTTCCTGAACTTGTTCCCGCGCGAGCGGCCGTTCCTCTTCAACGGAGGTGCTTGGTCCACGCTGAGCTTCGTCCCGACCCTCGCCACGATGATCCTCGGTCTGATCGCCGGCGGGGTGCTGCGCGACGGCACGCGCGCGCCGGCGGCTCGCGTGCGCTGGCTCGTCAGCGCGGGTGTGATCGGTCTCGTCTCGGGCTGGCTGCTGAACGCGCTGGGCATCTGTCCGCTCGTCAAGCGCATCTGGACGTCCAGTTTCACTCTCTGGACGGGCGGCTTGTGCCTGCTGTTGCTGGCCTTGGCCTATCAGGTGATCGATGTGCAGGGCCGGAAGCGCTGGGCGTTTCCGCTGGTCGTGATCGGGATGAACTCGATCGCCGCCTATTGCCTGCACGAGCTGTGCGTTCCCTTCGTCCAGCAGGCACTGCTGACCCAGTTGGGGGCTGGCTTGTTTCGCTCGCTGGGCGACGCGTATCAGCCGCTGCTCCTGGGTGGGTCCGGCCTCGTGGTCTTCTGGCTGATCCTCCTCTGGATGTTCAAGAGCCGGATCTTTCTCCGGATTTGAATAGGAGGTGAGATGACGGCTGAAGCTCGTCTCGTCACTCTGGTTCTAGCCGCGGTCTTCGCCGGCGCGCCCGCGGCAGCGCAGGCCGAGCGTGACCCGGACCTCAAGCTGCGCGACTTCCGGCCGCGTTCGATGCTGAAGATCGCCGCCCACGAAGTGGAGCGGGCGGCATTCCCGGCGATCGACGTGCACAACCACGTCAACGACGCGCGCGGCGCCGGACAGCCGGTCCCTGTTCCTGAGCTGCTGGCTCGGATGGACCGGCTCAACCTGGCTCGGATCGTGATCCTGACCGGAGGCTGGGGCGAACGGCTGCAGAAGGTGCTGAACGAGACCGCGAAGCCGTACCCCGCGCGCTTCACCGTCTTCACCCAGATCGACTGGAGCCGCATCGACGAGCCGGAGTTCGGAAAGGCGATGGCGGAGCAGATCCGCGACGCGCACCGTCGCGGCGCGCGCGGGCTGAAGGTGCTCAAGGATCTCGGGCTCGGCGTCCGCGACGCGAGCGGCCGGCTGGTCAACCTGGACGACCCGCGTCTCGATCCGATCTGGGCCGAGTGCGGCCGCCTCGGGATGCCGGTTGCCATCCACACCTCGGACCCCGACGCGTTCTTCGAGCCCGTGGATGCCACCAACGAGCGCTGGGACGAGCTGGGGCGGCGGCCGGAGTGGAGCTTTCGGCCTCCGGCCTTCCCGCCCAAGCGGGATCTCCTCGACGCACGCAACCGCGTGTTTGCGAAGCATCCGAAGACGACCTTCATCGCGCTCCACGTGGCGAACCACCCGGAGGATCTCGACGACGCTTCCGCGGTGCTGGACCGCTACAAGAACGTGGTCGTGGAGACCGGCGCGCGGCAGGCGGAGATCGGCCGGCAGCCGCGGCGCGCGCGAGAATTCTTCCTTCGCTACCAGGACCGGATCCTCTTCGGCACCGACGCGGCCCCGGTCGAAGCGATGTATCGAAACTGGTTCCGTTTCCTGGAAACGGCCGACGAGCACTTCGACTACTGGAACTACCCGGCCCAGGGGCGCTTTCGGATCTACGGCCTCGAGCTTCCCCGGAAGGTTTTGGAAAAGGTGTACCGGAAGAACGCCGAGCGCATCCTCGGCGGCGGGTAGCTTCGAGAGCTATCGCTTGCCCGGCCCGTAGACGATGGCGCCGGGCCGCGAGCCCGTGTGCCGGCCGCGCTCGAGCACCAGCACGCCGTTCACCAGCAGGTACTCGACTCCCGTCGAATACTGGTGCGGCATCTCGAAGGTGGCGTGGTCGATGATCCGGCCGGCGTCGAAGACCGTCACGTCGGCCCACTGTCCCACGCGCAGCAGGCCGCGATCGTAGACGTGGATCTTGGCGGTGTTGGCCGAGGTCATCTTGCGCACGGCTTCCT
>CAZVOI010000865.1:0-3100 GCA_964628275.1 uncultured Acidobacteriota bacterium
GGCGGAGTTGTGGAGCTTCGAGAACATCAAGAACTTCGTCAGGCAGGACGTGGGTCTGGCGATCGTTCCTCGCGTGTGCGTGGCACAGGAGCTCGCCAGCGGAGCGCTCTCTGAGATCCCGCTCGAGGGGCTCGACATGCCGCGCCCGACGTTCATGATCTACCGGGAGAAGAGCTACTTGTCTCCGGCGGCCGAGCAGTTCATCGACGTGGTGAGCCGGTTCCGCTGGGACGCGCCCGTCGCCGCCCGACCGGCTCGGATCGCCGCGCCGAGGGCCGCCCCGAGAGCGCGCCGGCCGCGCGGCCTGGCGGCGCGGGCCAACGGCTAGCGGAGACCGGTCAGGTCGAGGACAGACCGGCGACCGGTAGCTCGGCCAGTCCCCGCAGCGGGAGGAGCTTGCGCCAGCGCAGCGACTCCGCGGGCTGGGTCAGGCGGAGGCCGGGAGAGCGCGTGAAGAGAGTGGTGAGGGCGATCTGCGCTTCCATGCGGGCCAGGCTCGCGCCCAGGCAGAAGTGCCGGCCCTGGCCGAAAGCCACGTGCGGGTTCGGATCGCGGGCGAGGTCGAGCGTCTCGGCGTCCTTGAAGACGGACTCGTCGCGGTTGGCCGAGCCCAGGACTCCGGACACCCACTCTCCGCGCGGGATGGTCACCGACGAGAGGGTCACCTCCTCGCGGGGGATGCGCGGAAGCGTCATTTCCACCGGGGTCGTGTAGCGCAGCAGCTCCTCGATGGCGGAGTTGGTGAGGCCCGGCTCGCTCACGAGCCGGGCGCGCTGTTCCGGGTGCTGGAGCAGGGCGAGGGCGGCACTGCCGATCAGGTGCACGGTGGTCTCGTAGCCGGCGACGAGCAGCAGGATGGCCATGCCGAGCAGCTCGTCCTCGTCGAGGCGGTCGCCAGCCTCCTCGGCCTGGACGAGCGCCGAGAGCAGGTCGGCGCCGGGGCGGGCCCGGCGCTCCGCCAACAGCCTGCGGAAGTACCGCATGGTCAGCCAGACGTAGGGGAGCGCGGTCGGGACGTCGAGAAAGCCGGAGGGAGCGCCGATCGGGAGGCTGCCCTGGACCAGGGTGTGAAAACGATGGCGGTCCTGCTTCGGGATCCCGAGCAGCTCGGCGATGACGGTGAACGGGATGGGATGGGCGTAGCCCTCGACCAGGTCGAAGGACCCCGTCCGCGGAGCAGCCTCCAGCAGCTCGTCGCACACGGCCTGGATGCGGTCCCGGAGCCGCTCGATACGGTTGGGGGTGAAGGCCTGGCTCACCAGCTTTCGCAAGCGGGTGTGGTCCGGAGGGTCTTGGCTCAGCATGTGGCGGGTCAGGGGCACCTGCACGAACCTCGGCAGCCAGCGCACCTTGGGGAGGATGTCCCTGGAGAACCGGTCGTCCTTGAGCAGTGTGACCACGTCTTCGTAGCGCGTGACCAACCAGCCCCGCCCGAAGAAGGGGACGGAGACCGGGAAGACGGGGCTCTCCGCGCGCATGCGCGCATAGAAGGGATGGGGGTTGGCCTTGAACCGCGGCTGCGCGAGCGCGGATGCCTTGATCGGGTCCATCTCTAGCCTCCGGTCTTCAACTCCAACAAGTCCCAGAGATTCCCGTACAGGTCTTTGAAAACGGCGACGGTGCCGTAAGGCTCGCTCTTGGGCTCCCTCACGAAGGTGATCCCGAGCGCCACCATCTTCTCGTAGTCGCGCCGGAAGTCGTCGGTCTGGAGAAACAGAAAGACCCGGCCGCCCGTTTGGTTGCCGATGAATTTCTCCTGTTCGGCGTTCGAGGCTCTCGCGAGCAGCACGCTGGTGCCGTGGGATCCCGGGGGTGCGACCACCACCCAGCGCTTGTCCTGCTCCGGCTGGTAGGTATCCTCGAGCAGCGTGAAGCCCAGCTTCTTCGTATAGAACTCGATCGCCTCGTCGTAGTCGCGAACGACGAGCGCCACGTGAACGATGGATTGCTTCATATCAGGACTAGATCTTCACACCGAGCCAGCGAAGTGGGTTCGCCGAGGCCATCGCGACCGCGGCGTGGTGGCCGACGCCCAGCCTCGCGACGCGGGCGACCGCCTCGCGCAGCGTGATGTCGCTGCCGGCCAGTGTGCCGTCGGGCCGCCGCAGGCTGCCGTCGGGGAAGCGCTCGACGGTGAGCCCCCGCCACGAGGAGCGTCGCAAGCCGCGCTGCCGTGACAGGAAGAGCGAGTCCGTGATCAGCACGATGCGGCCGGCCGGCCGGAGCTTCAGGATCAGCCGCAGCATCGGCTCGCTGACGTGCACGCCGTCCGCGATCACCTCCGTGTAGAGGTCCGGATCGAGCAGCGCAAAGCCCAGAAGCCCGGGCTCGCGATGATGCAGCGAGTTCATCGCGTTGCAGAGGTGCGTCACGCCCGTCACGCCCCAGCGCTTGGCCTCGCGCGCCTCTCTGAAGCTCGCGGTCGTGTGGCCCATCGACACGCGGATCCCTTTACCAAGCAAGAAGCGAATCAGCTCCCGGCTGCCCGCAAGCTCGGGGGCCAGGGTGACGAGCTTGACCAGCCCCTCGCCCGCCGCGACGTGTTCGCGCATCTCGGCGACGCTCACCGGCCGAATGTGGCGCGGGTTGTGCGTGCCCTTGCGTTCCGGGTGAAGGAAGGGTCCCTCCAGATGCACTCCCAGGATCCGCGCCCCGCGTTCGGACCCCGCCACGCGCTTCAAGACCTCGAGGCTGCGTTGGATCTGGCTCGCGGACGAACACAAGAACGTCGGCAGGAATCCAGCCAGACCCTGCCGCCCCAGCCTCTCCGAGAGCGCGAGCAGGTCGCGGGGGTCGCCGCTCATCACGTCGAGGCCGGCCTGGCCGTGGATGTGGACATCCACCAGCCCGCTCGCCCGCGAAGCCCGTCCGGTCACGGCGCGCTGCCTCGCATCCGGCTCCAAGCTACGCCATAAACGAGGGCGTTGACCAGGATCACGAGCCCAGCAAGGGCCCACTGGATCTCGGGGGTCAGATTCGCGGGATACAGGATCGGAAGCAGATAGTGCTCCACGAATCCATTCGAGTATCCCGCTTCGCCGGCCAGTCTCAACAGACGATTCTCCAAGGGCGTCAAGGGGCACACGGTGTCTGGCGCGAG
>CAZVOI010000866.1:0-2561 GCA_964628275.1 uncultured Acidobacteriota bacterium
CCGATCGCCGCGTAGGCTTCGCGGGTCAGCACCCCGCGTTCGCGGTCCCGCCGCTGCCAGAGCTGGGCCGCGGCGAACGCGAGGAGCGGCAGGGCTCCGCGCTCGCTCTCGACGTCCGCCAGCATCGCGTCGACCAGGGCCTCGTCCTCGAAGCGGTAGCCGCACTTGAGCGCGGGCTGCACCAGGGCCCGGCGCAGCGCCGCCCCCGTGGGGGGACCGAGCAGCGTGAGGTCGGAGAGGATCGGCCGGAGTGGCTCGTGGGCGTGGCAGTGGAAAAGAAAGTCGTCGCGCAGCGCGAGCAGGACGTGGACGTCCGCCTCGAGGGCCAGCCGGCCGACGAGAGCGGCGAAGGCGGTCTGGACCTCCGGCGGGTTCTGCGTGAACAGCTCCTCGAACTGATCGAGGATCAAAAGGGCCTGGTCGTGGCGCCGGCGCCAGCGGCCGAAGGCCGCGACCGCAGCGTCCGGCTCCTCGATGCGCAGGAGCAGCTCCAGCGCTTCGGAGTCACCGGACAGCTCGGGAATCAGCGCCTGGGCGAGCGACTTGAACGGTCGATCCCCGGGCTTGGCGATTGCGGTTCGCCACCCGGCGGGCGCCGTAGCCACGAGCCCCGCGCGCAGGAACGAGCTCTTCCCCGCCCCCGAGGGCCCGACCAGCGCGAGCAGGTGCGGACGCCGTAGCTTGCGCCACATCGACTCGATCTCGAGCTCGCGGCCGAAGAAGTAATCCGCGTTTTTCGCCCCGAACGAGGCGAGGCCGGGGTAGGGCTCGAGCAGCTCCGCGCCGGCCACCCGCAGCGTCACCTCCTCGAGGGCGCGCGCCAGCGCGGCGGCGCTCGGGTAGCGGTCCTCCTTGCGCGACGCGACCGCCTTTCGCACGATGGGCGCCCAGGGCGTGTCGGCAACCTCCGGCGGGCTCCGATGCACCCCCGCCCAGATCGCCTGGCGCTCCTCGTTCTGGCGGATTCCCGCCGGAGCGAGCAGCTCGGCCAGCACGATGCCCGCCGAAAACACGTCGGCCCGAGCGTCGAGCGACTCGCCGCGTGCCTGCTCGGGCGACATGTAGGCCGCCGTGCCGGCCACCGTGCCGACGCGCTCGGACAAGAGCGCCTTGGCGAGGCCGAAGTCCATCACCACCAGGCGCCCGGCGTGGGTGAGCATCACGTTCTCGGGCTTGATGTCGCGGTGGACGAGCCCGGCGGCGTGGATCGCTTCGAGACCGGCGAGTAGCTGCGCGGCGATCTCGCGTGCCTCGTCCGGCGTGAGCGGACTCCGGGAGGCCAGGACCCCGGCCAGGGTCATCCCGTCCACGTACTCCATCGACACCAGCTCGCGGCCGTCCAGCTCGACCAGGTCGAAGATGCGGCAGACGTTGGGCGAGACGACTTGACGGGCCGCCCGCACCTCCTGGTGCAGGCTCTCGAGCGCCCGCGGCTCCGCGCTCAGGCTCGCCCGCAGCGCCTTGAGCGCCACATCCACCCGCAGCTTGAGGTCCAGCGCGCGCCACACCTCGCCCATGCCACCCTGGCCGAGCAGCGAGCGAATGCGATAGCGCCCGCCCAGGATCCGCCCCGTGGCGAACGTCTCTCCCGGGTGGACCTCCGTCTGCAGGTCGTCCCCCACCGGCGCGGCCGGGGCAACGGTCAGCCCCAGTCCCGCTAGACACGAGAGGCACAGCCCGGCGGCCCAGGGCTCCTGGGAAAGCGGCCCGGCGCACGCGGGGCACCCCTCGTCCGCGACCCTGATTCCGATCACTTTGTGGAGAGAAACGAAATGGCGTGCAAAGGTTACAGCCGCCAGGAGGTCATGCCCGACTCGGCTCTCGCCTCGCTGGGGGCTGCCACGGGGTTACTGCGGCTGGTCCTGCCAGGGACGGATGACCGCCAGCAGGTGTCGTAGCTCGTCGTCGAGCTCGTCCGGATCGGCGATCGTCGCCCGGATCTCCTCGCGGAGGATGAGACCGTACTCCTTCCGCAGCCTGTGGACCGCCGTCTTGACCGCCCCTTCGGAGAGGCCCAGGTCCGCTGCAGCCTGGCGGTAGGCGGCTGTCGGCTCGGCGCCGGTCAAGTAGCCCTTGAGACGGTCGAACTGCCCGGGACGGGACGCGGACGCCGCCGCCAGGCGCTCCATGGCCCGCTCCATGATGGTGAGGCCCCAGCGCCTTTCGAAGAGCTGCTCCGGGGTCAGCCGATCGACGGGCTCGTGCCCGAAACGCCCCTCGGCCACTTCTGCGTCCATCGAGAAGGTCGAGACCCCCCCGCCTCGCTTCAGGGCCTGGGCCTTCTCCCGCTCGTGCGACAGGAAGTTCTTGAGCGAGGCGAGCAGGAAGGCGCGAAACCGCCCCTTCGCGGGATCCACCGGCCGCAGGATCTCCTGCTCCAGGAGGTGGGTGAAGAAGGCCTGTGTCAGGTCCCGGGCGGTCTCCGGATCGTGACCTCGGCTACGGGTGTAGGCGTAGAGCGGGTACCAGTAGACGCTGCACAGGGACTCGAGCGCTGCGCGCGCCTCCGCACCCGTATGGCCTCGCGCCGCGAGCACGACACTCCACTGCGTCGTTGGAAA
>CAZVOI010000867.1:0-7658 GCA_964628275.1 uncultured Acidobacteriota bacterium
CGTGAGGTCCCACGCCTCGTCCCATGCCACGTCGTGCTCGTCGACCAGCGTCCGCATCAGCTCCGGGATGCCGAGCACCGGGTGCGTGTCGTTGAGCTGGATCGCGACCTTGTCCGGCAGCTCCTGCCAGCGGCGCGGGCCGAACTTGCGGAAGCGTCGCAGCACGTCCTGGAGGGTCGCCGACACGAAGAAGTACTGCTGCTTCAGCCGCAGTTCCCTGCCGGCGTGCTGGTCATCCGGCGGGTACAGCACCTTGGAGATGTTCTCGCTCTGGGTCTTGTCCTCGACCGCGCGCACGTAGTCTCCCGCGTTGAAACGACTGAGGTCGAACTCGCGGCTCGACTTCGCGGACCACAGCCGAAGCGTGTTGACGGTGTCGTTGCGATAGCCGACGACCGGCGTGTCGTAGGCCATCGCCCAGACGTCCTGCGTGTCGACCAGGCGTACGCGCAGACGGCCGTCGGCGTCGCGCGCGTGCTCGCTGCGGCCGTAGAAGCGCACCGGAAAGAGCGCGTCGGGGCGCGGGATCTCCCAGGGGTTGCCATAGCGAAGCCAGTTGTCGGGCGTCTCGACTTGCGCGCCGGCCACGATCCGCTGCTGGAAGATGCCGAAGTCGTAGCGGATCCCGTAGCCGTAGAAGGGCAGCGCCAGCGTGGCTGCCGAGTCCATGATGCACGCCGCCAGCCGACCCAGTCCGCCGTTGCCGAGCCCGGCGTCCCACTCCTGCTCCTGGAGCGCCTCGAGGTCGAAGCCGAGCTGCTGCATCGCGTGGAGATACGGGTCGCGCGCGCCGAGGTTGATCACGTTGTTCACGAGCGCGCGGCCCATCAGGAACTCGAGCGAGAGGTAGTAGACCCGCTTGGCGTCGGCGACGTAGTACGCGCTCTGCGTCCTGAACCAGCGCTCCATCAGCCGGTCTCGAACGGCGTAGGCCAGCGCCTGGTAGACGTCGAAGTCACTCGCGGTGTGCTGGTCCTTCGCGACCGTGTACATCATGCGGTGCGCGAACGCCTGCACGATGCCGCTCTCGTCGAGGCGGCCCGGAGGCGGTTCGGGAATGTGACGCTTTGGGCTCACTTGCCCGATGCTACCGGAGGCTGGCTACGACTGCTTCACCCCGGCGGCGGCCAGGTACTCGGCCACGGTCTTGGCGTAGTGCGGGAACGCGATCTCCGGCTCTTCGATCTCCGGGTGCCACTTCTTCTCCCACTCGAAGCAGTAGAAACCCTGGTATCCCGACACGGCCAGGACCCGCACCTGCTCCTTCACCGGGACGAGGCCGGAGCCGACCAAGACGTAGCGCCGATCGGCCCCTTCGGGCTTCGAGTCCTTGAGGTGGGTGTGGCGGACCCACTTGCCGAGCTTCGCGTAGGTGTCCGCCGGCTTCTCCGAAGCCGCCACGAAAGAGTGATGCGCGTCCCAGAGCAGCGCGAAGTGCGGCGAGCCGACCCGCTTCAGGATTTCGTCCAGGTCGCTCGAGCGGGTGAAGTCGCCGTGCGACTCGATCAGCACCGTGACCCCCGCGGGCTTCGCGTGCACGGCCAGTTGCTGGCAACCCTCGACGACGCGCTCGATCACGTCGGCCTTGGCCTCATCCGCGGGGATCTTGTCGCCGAAGATCCGGACGTACTTCACCTCCATCGCGTGGGCGAGATCGATGAAGCGCCGGCCCTCGTCGAGCTGCTTCTCGCGGATGCCCGGGTCTTTCTCGTGCATCCGAGAAGAAGCGCCGAGATCGCTCACCACGATGCCGAGCGCGGCGAGGTCCTTTTTGGTTGCCGCCAGACGCGTGCCCGAGAGCTCGGGCACCTTCGGGAGGTCCATCTCCCCGGCGATGCCACGCAGCTCGAGCGCCGCGTAGCCCAGCCGGTCGGCGGTTTCGAGGATGGTCTTGAAGCTCCAGGCGGGACAGCCGAGAGTCGAAAAGGCGATCGGGTAGCGCTTCGAGCGCGCCTGCGCCCGCAGCAAGGCAGGGGCGGCGACGCCGGCCCCGAGAGCCGTCAGGAATCCGCGACGCACGACTTTGGTCATGGCGCCTCCAACTCTACTCGTCGACCAGTCGCTTCACGGCAACGGCGCCGGTGCTGCGCGGGTCGCCCGTCAACGCGCGGCGCAGGTATCCGGCCTGGCCGAGGTGAAACGCCAGATGCGTCGTGAGGTGCATCAGGAATCGGTCGCAGCGCGGGACGACGCCGCCCACGGCCTCGGGGTAGGGCGCTCCCAGGACGCTCTCCGGAACTCGCGCGAGTGTCCCCGACACGACATCGCGGGTCTCGCGCAGCTCGCGGGCAACGGCCTCGCGCGCGCCCTCGCGCGCCGCGAACTCGGCGTCGCGCTGGCGCACGTAGCCGGTGCCGCCGAGCACGGCCCCTACGTAGTGCTTGAGGTTGCCGCAGACATGACGCGCCAGGTTGCCGGCCGAGTTGGTCACGCCCGGCAGCGTCTGCCACAGAGTCTGATCGTCAGGGAACGTCTCGACCTCGCGCGCGAACGTCTCGAGTTCGCGGAGCATCAACCGGCTCACCTCCAGGCTGACGTTGGTCATCGAGCCCCCCCTTTGTAGACGACGCCGGCCGCCTTGATGTCGCGCTGCAGCAGGATTTGGGTGTGACCGCGCCTGGTGAAGCGAGCGTGAAGCGACGAGGCATGGCGACCTCCGTTGTGTGGGCCCTGAACCTACCTCGTCGCCGCTCGCCCGCCAAGCCGGGCGCCCCAAAAAAGGGGCTGAGCTTGACCGTCTGGCCGGAAAGGGGGAATGATCCGGGCAGCGGTCGTTCTAGGGGAGGCGCGATTGGTGCAACGGATGTTCGCTGCGGTGCTGGCCTACGTTGCGTTCGTGCCGGGCCTTCACGCCCAGGGCCCCGTGATCCAACACGCGCCGGTGGGTTGCGTGGTGGCCGAGCAGTTCTCGCGGATCGATGCCCGCGTCTCGCCCGCCGATCGGATCAGCCGCAGCCGGGTCTACTTCCGTGCGTCGGGCACCACGGCCTGGTACTTCGTCGCGATGACGGCCGAAGCCGGCGTCCAGCGCGCCGTCCTCCCCAGGCCGGAGAAGAAGACGAAGGCGATCGACTACTACGTCGAGGTGCTCGACGGGTCGCTGGCGGGCGGGCGTACCGCCGAGTTCACTCCGCGGGTGGTGCCGTGGGCGGGTTTCTGCAAGAGCGCCAGCGGGGTCGCCGCTACCGCCACGACGGCCAGGCTCGCGATCGGTGCGGAGCCAGGGTCGCCGGCAATTCCCATCGGTTTCATGCGCTCGAGCCTCGTCACCGCGAAGCCTGCTGCCAAAGCTGTCGATGAGAGCTCGCGCCCCGTCACGGCGAAGCCCGCGGCCAAGCCTGGCGGTGGCAGCTCAGGCCCCGCCAGCGCGAAGCCGGCGGCCAAGCCTGGCGGTGCGAGCTCGGGCCCCGTCAGGACGAAACCTGCCGCCAGGTCCGGCGGTGGCAGCTCGGCTGGGCTCGTGCTCGGCATCGCGGGCGGCGCCGCCGCGATCGCAGGCGGCGTGGTAGTGGCTGCCAACGCCAAGGATGGTGGATCATCCTCTTCGAGCTCGGGCTCAACGCCGCAACCGGGACCGACCACGCCGGCGGGCCCGTCGACGCCCACTTTCGTCATCCAGTTCGGGCCGCCGCCCGGCATCGACGTCTCGGCGTGCGCCGGGCGACCCCTCGCTTTCGCGCGCCAGACGGTGACGCCCGCAGCCGACGGATCCTTCGACGTGGTCTGGGCGCCCGAGGCGCCGAACGTGATGCGTGCCGCCGGGCGCCTCGATTCGACGCTGCTCAAGGCGGACCTCTCCTGCGTCCAGGGCGGGCCCCACGGCTCGATCGTCGCCACCAGCAGCGGCGGCAACAACTATTCCGGCACGTTCGAGTTCCTGGCCTCGCAAGGCACGATCGTGGTGACCAGGCAGTAACCTCCGCTACTCCCAGGGATCGACCGGCCCGGCCCGCGCTGGCTGGCGCAGGCCGAGCGATTCTTGCTGGCTCTACTAATTCAGTTCGTGATCCGGAGGCCCCAGCAGAGCAGGTTGCCGGAATCACCCCCAACCGTATCGGCGATCCTCAACCTCCAAACTCCGTTCGGGTTCTTCCCGTTGAGCGCCGAGAGCAGCCCGTCCGGGCGGAAGGTCCCCGAAAACGGCGGAGCCCCGAGTGAGATGAGCGCTGGCGCGGCGTCATCGAACCCGGTGCGAGCGCCGCAGCCAGTACCGAAGTTATCTCCGCCTCCGCCGCGGTTATTGGAGAGAAGCACCGTCGTCCCGTCGGGGGCGATCAGGCTGATCGCGATGTCGCCATCAAAGGTGTGTGTCAGATGCAGTGACGCGGTCACCTTTGTAATCGGGCAGACCGTCGGAACGGTGAGCGTCGACTCCACAGTGGTCAGGTCGGGAATTGCTACCGGCACGTTGGTGGATTCGTAGCTCGTCGACGTTCCAGGCACGCAACTCGCCGCCGACTCGCGGGGCTTTTCGGCCTTGATCAGGAACGACTGGCTCCGGCGTGCGAGCGACGTCACGCCATGGCTCTGGTCTTCGAGGTGTTTGTCGGTGACGCTGACCCACGCGGTCCAGGTGCCCTCGCGGTAGGTGTGCTCGACCCGGCACTCATGGTCGGTGTCGGGGTTGAAGCTGCCGTCTGCGTTGAAGGGCTTTCGGCCGGAATCGCCGAAGTTGAACTGCCAGTTGATGCTGTCTCCGGCGTCGGAGTCGTCGCTCTTGCACAGGCCGAACGTCACGGTCAGCGGCGGTGGGCCCGAGATCGTCGGCGGCGTCGTCTTGTTGTCGGCCACCGGCGTCGTGTTCACGATCAGGATCGGAGGTACGTTCTGGGCCTTGACCGACCCGGGTCCGCTAGCGCCCGATTGCGCCGCTTGCTGGCTGGGGGTCGTGACGTCTTCGCCCCCACAGCTCAGGTGTAGCGTCGCGAATACGATTGCGGAAGCTCGAAGCCGCCAATGTCTGGTCATATTTGACTCCCTCTGGCGTAAGTCCCAACTCTCCTTGCCACCCAGCGAAGACACGCGCTCGGGCAGGTCCTGATCGCGAATGGAGGGCCGGCGAGCAGTGTACCCCTTTCTTGGGGGGGCGGATCTTCCGGCTCGGCATGACGTTTTGCGTTCTGAGGAGTATCTTGAGGAGGCGGTGATCGGAACGGATCGAGGCCATGCGTGGAGCTCGCCCCTCTGGGCGGGCTGCCGGCATCCGGCGCGGCCCGAGAACGCGCGCTGCGATGGCTGCCCGTTGAGCGTGGCGCCGTGGTGGCTTCTGGCCTTGGCAGAGGCCGCAGCCGGCGAACCAGACGTGTCCGGTCCCGGGTGCCCGTCAGCCGGCAACGACTAGACGGCTACGCGGCCTTGGCCGGCGCCGCGGCGAGCGCCCTCGCGAACACCTCGCTGGCCTGCCGCATCTCCTCGAGCGTGCCGATCGAGATCCGGCAGTGGCTCTTCTCGTAGGGAGGGAAATCGCGCGCCACCAGCACGCCTTCCTTGCGGCACGCCTCGCGGAACTCCTTGCAGGGCCGCTTCAGGTTCACGAAGATGAAGTTGCACTGCGAGTCGGTCGACTCGTAGCCGCGCGCGGCGAACCAGTCGATCGTGAACTTGCGGGCCTCGGTGTTGCGCGCCCGCTCGGCCTCGAGCCGAGCCTGGTCCTTGATCGAGACGACCCCCGCGATCAGGCCCGGGACGTTCAGGAAGCCGCCGCCCTCCCAGGAGGCGATCTTCTTGATGGTGTCGGGATGGCCGATCGCGTAGCCGGTGCGCATCCCGGCCATGCCGTGGGCCTTCGAGAACGTCCGCGCCACGACCACGCGCGGGTTCTTGGCCGCCAACGGGACCTGGCTGCGGTGCGAGGGATCGGTCACGTAGTCGTGGTACGCCTCGTCGAGCAGGATCGTCGTGTCGGGCGAGAGCTTCAGCACTTTGTCGATGAAGGCCCCGATCGCGTCCCCGGACCACAGCGTGGCCGTCGGGTTGTTGGGATTGTTCACGAACACGAGGCCCGCGCCCTTGCTGGCGTCGGCCATCGCGTTGAGATCGAGCTTCATCTGCGGGTCGAGCGGGATCGCGCGTACCGGCGTGCCGATCCGCTCGGCGTAGTCCATCGCCTCCTCGTAGCTCGGGATGCCGCTGACCAGCGGCTTGGTGGTGGACGTGAACATCTGCACGGCCGAGGTCAGCACCTGGGTCGATCCGCAGCCCAGCACGACGTTCTCGGGCTTCACGCCGTACTTCTCGGCGATCGCCTTGAAGAGCGCCTCGGAGCCTTTGAACGGGTAGCGGCCTGCCGGCCCGCCTTCCTTCAGTTCGGCGCGAACGGCATTCAGCGCGGCCTCGCCGGGTCCGAGCGGGTTCTCGTTGTTGTGGAGCAGCAGCCGCGGCGGCGGCAGCGGAGCCGCCGGCACAGCGGGAGCCTGGACCGCGAAGGCCCTGGGGCGCAGCGCCAGCAACGCGGCGCCGGAGAGACCGGTGGCCTTGACGAAAGAGCGGCGTCCTAGCGACATGAAAGCTTGCCTCGACATCATCGGCCTCCCTTTCCCGACGGCTTGGCGGCGGCAGACGCATTCGGACCCGTGGCGCCGGCCGCGGCCGTCTCCGCGGACAGGATCTTCGCGAACACCTCGGTCGCCTTGCGCATCTCGTCCATCGTGCCGAGCGAGATCCGCGCCCAGGTCTTTTCGAGCGGCGGGAACTCACGCCCGACCAGCACCGACTGCTTGGCGCAGGCCTCCTTGAACTCCTTCGCGGGGCGGCCGATGTCCACGAACACGAAGTTGCATTGCGAGTCGGTGGTCTTGAAGCCGAGGTCGTTGAAGAAACGCGTCGTGTACTTGCGCACCTCGGTGTTGCGCGCGCGCTCGCTATCGATGTGCGCCTGGTCCTTCAGGGACGCGACCGCCGCGGCCTGGGCCAGCGAGTTGGTGTTGAAGGTCATGATCCAGCGCCGCAGGCCCTCGATCGTGCGCGCCTGGCCGACCGCATAGCCGACGCGCAAGCCCGCCATCCCGTACGCCTTCGACAGCGTGCGCGTGATGAAGACGTTCGGGTGCTCGAGCGCCAGCGCCAGGGCCGTACCGTAAGCAGGATCGTCCACATAGTCGTGGTAGGCCTCGTCGATCAGGATCGCGGTGTCGGGCGACTCTCTGCGCACCCGCGCCACGAAGTCGGCAACCGCCTTGAACGAGTGGACGGTGCCGGTCGGGTTGTTCGGGTTGCAGAGGAAGACGAGCCCTGACCAACGCGCCGCGGCGGCCATCTTGTCGAGGTCCAGGGCCCCGACCTTGTCGACAGGCACGGCCAGGGACGGCACGCCCAGAGCCGCCGCCGTCCCTACGGGCGCCTCGAACGAGGGAGTGGCCGTGATCAGGTGGCGGGAGGTCGAGGTGTAGACGCGCGTCGCGATCCGCAGCAGCTCGCCCGAGCCGTTGCCGATCTGGACGTTCTCGGGTCGCACCGAGAGTTTCCGCGCGATCGCATCGCGCAGGTCGGCGCTGTTGGGCTTGGCGTTCGTCGGATAGCGCCCCGCGTACTCGAAGCCCTTGAGCAAGGCCTCCATCGCGCCGGGCCCAGGCCCGAGCGGGTTCTCGTTGCTGTCGAGCCGGATCGCGTTCGGATCGACCGGCGGCGGCACGGGCGGCGCAGCGGCTGCCGCACCTTTC
>CAZVOI010000868.1:0-3484 GCA_964628275.1 uncultured Acidobacteriota bacterium
CTTGTAGAGGCCGATTCCCAGCATCGAGATCGCGGCGACGGCGCCGCCCGCGACGGCGAAGCCGGCCAGCACCGAGCGTCGCTGGACCTTGCCCTCCTCGTCCATCAGCGACTTGTGCCACCAGCGCGCGCCGACGATGCCGGGCTTGTCGATCTTGACGTCCCGCTCGAAATCGGCTCGCGGCGTATTCGGATCCGGCTCGTCGCTCACGCTTGCCTCCCGTAACGTCGCAGCAGAGTCTCCTCGAATTCCTTCGTGAACGGCCCGTCGACTCGCACCGAATAGCGGAAGAAGGGGTCCGCCAGCACGCCGTGGTAGTCGTGGTCGTTGAACCAGACGACGCGGCCTTCGACAGGGATCCGCGCTCCGCTGACCGCGTCCATCACGTAGAGCCGCTTGTCGCCGCGCGGGCAGAAGGTGAGGAAGCGATCCGGGGCGCGCCCAGCGGCCGGTACGCCGTCGCGGTGCACTGTGCCGTGGTCGTGGGCTTCCAGTCCCATCACGTTGCAGCGGCCGACGTGGGCGAACGGCAGCCGCTTCACGAACGCGATCGTTCTGGGCAAGAGCGCCTCGGCGCGGCGCGTGAAGCGCTTGCCCTCGGGATCGCACTTGTCTTCCCAGCGCTGGTTGGGAATCAGCTCGGCATAGACCTTCCAGGGAAAATAGACGCGGTGCCGCATCTTCAGCCAGAGCATCTGCCGGATCGAGAGCGGCAGGTCGCGCTCCTCGCCGAACTCGATCTCTCGCCGCCGCTCCGGGTCGACCGCCGCAGGATCGTCGGCGAGGCTCCGGAACGTCAGGAAGCTGGTGTCGTCGAGGCCGCGGATGACCTCCTGGTAGTCGACGAGGGCCTCGGCTTCGCAGCCTGGCGGCATGATGCCCATCGCGCGGTGGCTGCCGCCGGTGTAGCCCGTCGGCATCTGGGCGAGCGCCAGGCAGATCTCGTCGTGGATCTCGTCCAGGCCGGAGAGGTCGAAGAGGTCGTCGAGGCTGACGAACGGCCTGCCGAAGACGCCTTGCAGCGCTCCCCGGGTAGTTGGGTGGGTCGACTCGAGGACCGAGGAGGCGGCCGTCATGGTTCTGGTAAGGTGAAGCCTAGCCATCGAGTCGGCTAAGATCAACGCCATGCCGGCCGACACGCTGACGCGCTTCTCCTTCGCCGCGGGGACGGCGGTGGCCCTGCTGCTGCTCTTCCATTTGATGCAGCGGCTGTTTTCCTCCAAGCACACGCTTTCGGGCGACACGCGCGGCAAGAACGTCGCCTACCTGTTCGTGCAGAGCGGCCACGTGCTGGCGGCACTGCTGCTCGTGCCCGGGATCGTGCGCGAAGCGCTCAGCCACGACTCGCTGGCCTCGGCAGCGCTGTGGGCGGCGGCATTCGTGGTGGCGGGCATCGCCCTCATCCAACTGGTGGGCGCGCTCGGCATCCGGCTCTTGCTCCACTCGACTCTCGAGAAAGAGCTGGAGAGCGGCAACGTCGCGGCCGGCGTGGCGGCGGGCGCGAACTACGTCGCGGTCGGGATTCTGGCCGCGCCGGCGATCGCGGGCAGCGACCTCAAGGGGCTGGCGCTGGCGGTCACGTTCTTCGGCATCTCGGTCGCAACGCTGGCGCTCTACGTGGCGCTGTTCCGCGTGCTCACGACCTACGACGACTCCGAGCAGATTCAGGGTGAGAACCTGGCAGCGGCGGTCAGCTACGCCGGGATCAGCGTGTCGATCGCCCTGGTGCTCGCGCGCGCGCTGAAGGGCGGGGATTTCCTGGGCTGGGCCGACGCGCTCACCGGCTACTTCTGGGTCGCCATCTCCGTCCTCGCTCTCTACCCCGTGCGTCAGCTCCTGGTCCAGGGTCTGATACTGGGTCGCGCGCCCACACTGCGAGGCGGGAGCTTGGACGATGCGATCGGCGTCGATCGCAACGCCGGCATGGCCCTGATGGAGGCGCTGGCCTACCTCGCCACGGCGGTCGCGATCGTCGAGCTGACGTGACGCCGCTCCCCGCCAGCGGGGAGAGCCAACCCTACGACGCCTTCGCGCAACGCGTGATCGCGGACGGCGTCATCCTCGACCCCTGGATGGATGGCGAGCCGCGCCTCTCTCCCGAGCCGCTCGTTCTCGATGCCGGCGAGCACCGGGCGTTGGTTCGTGTCGGCGAGGACGTCGCCGAGCTCTACGACGAGGCATGTCAGCTCGTGCACGAGGACGACGCGCTGCTCGATTCCTTCTTCGGGCTGACGCCGGTCCAGAAGCTGATGTGGAACGCGTCGCGGCCGCTCTGGCACGGCATCGCGCGCGCCGACGTCTTCCTGACCTCCGAAGGCCCGGTCATCACCGAGCTCAACTGCGACACGCCCACCGGCGAAGCCGAGGCCGTGGTCCTGAACCGGCTCGTCCGCGAAGAGCGTCCCGAGCTGCTCGACCCAAACGCGGACTTGGAGCGCCGTCTGGGAGCGATGGTGGAGATCCTGGTCGAGCGCCTGGTGGACGGCAAGGCCCCGCGGACGATCGGGATCGTCTACCCGACCGAGTTCACCGAGGACCTCTCGGTGATCCGCTTGTACCGGCGCTGGCTCGAGGATCTCGGCTTCTCGGTCGTGCTCGGCTCCCCTTACAACCTGGGCGCCGCGGATGACGAAGCGCCGGCAACGCTCTTCGGCCATCCGGTCGCCGCGATCCTGCGCCACTACAAGACCGACGGCTGGGGCGAGCGCGCCAGCGCCTGGGACGACGAGACCCTGGCCGACGCCATGCCGCTGGCCGCTCCGCTCGCCGCGGCGCTGCGCGCCAGCGCGCTGCGCAAGACGGCGATCATCAACCCGTTCGGCGCGATCGTCCCGCAGAACAAACGCACGATGGCGTTCATGTGGGAGCACATCCATCGCTTCTCGACGCGCGCGCGCGGCCTGATCGAGCGCCACGTGCCGTACACCTCCCGCCTGGAGACGCTCCACTCGGAGCGCCTGCTCGCCGACCGCCAGGGATGGGTGTTGAAGAGCGACTACGGCGCCGAAGGCGACGAGGTGATTATCGGCCGCGAGACGGACGACGCAACCTGGGCGGCGTCGCTCCAGCACGCGCGGCCGGGTCGTTGGGTCGCGCAGCGCTGGTTCGACGCGATTCCAGAAACCCGGCCCGGCGGCGCGGGACAACCGCTCAACTACGGCGTCTTCGTGATCGGCGGCGAGGCGTGCGGCCTGTATCTGCGGCGCCAGGCGAGCGCGACCGACGACCACGCGGTCAGCGTGCCGGTGCTGGTCCGGCCGTAGCCTGGCCTCTAGCACCAGGGTCCGGAAGGAGTTGACCGGCCGCCACGCGCATGGTCTTCTTCGCGGGCTGCATGTGGCCCGACTCCGCCCGCTCAAGCGCAACCTTGCGCGCTTGCGCCGTCGCCAGCTTCGGCCTGCTGGGAGCGTGGGCGCTCGGTCCGGAGCTGACGCTCTCCGCCGGGCGCGGAGACTGGGCAGCCGTCAGCGATGGGCTGCGCCCG
>CAZVOI010000869.1:0-3955 GCA_964628275.1 uncultured Acidobacteriota bacterium
CGAGGTCGCGAACACCAGAAGGGCCAGAAGCGCGACGCGGGCGGCGCCGAGCGTTCCCGGCAGAAGCAGCGCCACCGGCAGGACGAGCAGCACGAAGTGATAGGAAGCCGTCAGCGGCGAGGCCAGGAGCCCCGCCAACGACAACAGCGCGATCTTGAAGGGCAACGGCTGCTGCGGCTGCGGCACGCGGGCGGCGATCGACCAGAAGAGCGGCAGCGCTTGCAGAAACGCGCCGAGAGCGCGCGCCAGGCGCGGCGCGTCGACCAGCGGCCGAGGGTTCAAGAAAGCCTCGCCCTGGAAGAGCCGAAAGGCCAGGCTGGTCGCGCTACCCCACACCGGAGAGTAGGGATCCTGGATCTCCCCGCGCAGGCTGCGCGGCAGGATCTCCTCGAGATAAACGCGGTGGACTTCGAAGCCGAGAACGGCCACCTCGAGCCCGCCCAGAATCGCCGCCGCCATCAGGAACCCGAGGATCGGGCGAAACCGGCGTTCCCAGAGAAGCCAGGCCAGGAAAGGCAGCCCATAGAGCTTGGCGAACACCACCGGCGCCAGGAGAGCCCCGGCCCAGAACGGCCGGCCGCTGCCGAGGCAAGCCGTGAAGCCGACCAGGCACAGGAGCAAGACCGGATAGGGTTGGGCATAATCGAGCGCGTTCGCAGTGGCCGCCGACGGCAACAGGAAGACGAGCGCGAGCAGAGGCGCCGGGAGGTCCACGACCCGCCGCAGCGTCCGGAAGGCCACGACCAGAGCGATGCACAACGCGGCCACGCTCAGCCGCTTGGCGGCGAGCGGTTCCAGACTCGCCAAGGGCCAGAGCCAGAGCGCGTTGCCTGGCGGGTGCGGCACGAACGAAACCGCGCGCTCGATGCCCAGCCGCGCAGCGTGAGCCTGCAGGAAGTCCCGCTCGTAGAGCCGATCCAGCGCGACGCCCTCGCGAACCAGTCGCGCGGGCACGTAGTAGTTGCCGAAGTCGTTACGGATCGATCGCAGCGCCGGCGCCAGCGAGAAGAGCGCGTGCAGCGCGACCAGCGCCACCACGGCCAGCTTTGCCGGGTGCTCGTGGCGCACCGATCGGGTCTGCTGCGTCGTCCGGCTTAGAAGGCGAACTCGGCCTGCAGCGCTCCGTAGCCGCTGCGACCCTGGTTCAGGAACCCGTACTCGAAAGAGAGCTTGCCGCGTTCGAAGACGTAGAACTGAACCCCGGGGAAGAAGTTGCTGCTCGTCTCCTTGCCGGTGCCCGTGGCCGGATCGCTGGGCGCGCTGACGGCGTTGAAACGGCCGGTCAGCACCAGTCTGCTGAACAGGTGGTAGTCGGCTTGCAGGAAGCCGCCATCGAAGGTCTGCGCGATGCCCGTGCCCGTGGGCCGAGCGGCGGAAGCAAAGGGATTGCTATCGCGTCCGTGCATGTAGACGCCGTACAGGTTCAGCTTACGGAACCACACGTCCGCGTCGAGCCCGTAGCGCTCGTAAGTGTTCTCCCAGACCACCGCGGGGCTTCGAGCCAAGGTGTTCCTGCCGAAGTAGGCGAAGCCTCCGAAGCGATTGCGATTGACGCGCTTGCTGCCGCGCAGGAAGACGTTGGCGTCGAACTTGGACGCATCATCGGTGAACGCCTCGGCCGTCCTGTCGTTGCGGCCCTTGACCACCGCCGCCGACCAGCGCCACTCCCGCGGCAGCGCCCCGCCGATCTCGACGCCGTCCTGGTAGTCGCCGATGTTGTCGCTCTCGAAGCCGGTCGCTGTCTGGTAGACGTCGTAAGAAAAGAGGTGCGGCGAGCGGATCTGCGTGAACGGCACGTCGAGCTCGATCCGTCCGCCCTTCAGGTACAGCTTCTCCTCGGAGATCAAATCGACGCGCAGCCAGGCGTTGCTGGGCTTGATGTGGGTGAAGTTGTCATCGCCTTCGGTGATCAGCATCGCGTCGTCGACCCAGTAAGAGACGCGCTTGCCGAGGTTGCCGGCGCTGATCGCCTTCAAGTATCCCGAGCTGAAATCGTCGAAATCCTCGACCAGCAGCTGGTTGCCCCAGCCTCGAACCACGACCGGAACCGACCGGATCCACTTCGAGGCGTCGAAGGGGTCCTCGTTGGCCATCCGGAGACCGCGCTCCTTGAAGCGCTTGCCCATGTTGTTCAGCTTCGGATAGCCCTCGTGGCAGAAATGGCACTGGACGCCGTAGCGGCGCGCGAAGGCGGGAATCGCGTGCGCGCTCGGGGCGAGCGCGACGAAGCCGACGACCAGCCCACCGAACGCCAACATTCTTCGCATCTAGGGTGCCTCCAAAGCTCGGCGGATTCTAGCGAAACTCACCCTGGCATGCCGCGAAGGCCTTCCAGCCAGCCCGCCTCCAGGCGCGCGCCGGCGCGCAGCAGCGCCTGCGCTCGCGCCCCGAGCGGCTCGGCCAGCGCGCGCGCTTCGCCATCGACGAGGAGCGGCGCGGCGCGCACGCCCAGACTCTCGAGCAAACCGGGTTCGCCGTAGCGCGGCCGGCCCGCGACCATCACCAGCCCCACCGCCAGCCGTTCCCCGCGCAGCAGCCCAGGGACGCATCGCGTCATCACGAAATCGGCGGGCGCTCCGACCGAGAGGGCGCCGACCGCGAGACGCGCCACCTCGGCGGACGCGCGGCTCGCCAAATCCAGGAGCGACGCGGCATCCCATCCCGAGATGCCAGCGGCGCAGGCCAGGTTCGAGAGCGGATCGCGGACTCCGGAGACGGGGCTATCGCTGCCGAGGCCCATGCGCACGCCGTGCTCGCGGAAGAGCTTTGGATCTGCGGTCGCGGCGTACAAATGCAGATTGGATTCGGGACACCACACCAGGCAGGCCTTCGCCTCCGCCATGCGCTTCGCTTGCGGAGCGCCGAAGGCGATTCCGTGAGCGATCACGGTGTTGTGTCGAAGCACGTTGGCCTCGGCCAGGGCTTCGAGCTCGCCTGCCAGGCTCGGATCGATTCCCTCGCCAGCGTGCACCATCCACGGAATCCGGCGGTCGCTGCTGCGATACGTCTTGCGAAGCGCGGGGGTCAGGCCGGGAGAGTGCGCGAAGCCATACTTGGCGAGGACGCGCACCGGGAAGTCGTCGCGCGCCAGCGAGCGGTGAAACGCTCCGTGGTGCGCGACCGCGGTCGCACCCGCCAGCAGGTTGCGCAGGCCGCCCAGGAACAACCGATCGCTGAGCGGCACCGCCAGCGCCCGCTTCACGCGCGGATCCCCGGCGCCGGCATCCACGTCCCGCGCCCAGGCGTAGAGGCTGGGATACGGCGGCATACCGAGCGGCGGGAACGTGGAGAAGTCGAGGTGGTCGTGGGCGTTCACCAGACCCGGCAGCAGCCACGCCGAGCCGAGGTCGGCCTCGCGGTCCACGCTCTGGATCCGCCCCGGCTCGGCGATCTCGAGGACGCGCCCTGATTCCAGCGCCACGTCCGCGACGCGCTCGGTGAGACCCAGCCGCGCGCCGCGCAGGACGAGCCTCATGCCGGCGCTGCGGAACGAAGCCGCAACTAGTTGATCAGCGCCGGGCTGGTTCGGAGCGCCTTGTAGGCGCGTAGCGCCCAGACCTCGAACGGAAAGCCGATCGTCAGCGAGCGCAGGCGCCAGCGCGCCAGGCGGCGTAGCGTGCGTTCCGCCACGCCCTTCCAGCCGGTCTTGGGCTGGATCACCATCTGGCGGGCCGAGTAGCCCAGTCGGATGTAGTCGCGGATGCGCTGGATCCGCGCGTGCTTCTTACCGGCCAGCCAGGGCAGCACCTGGACCTTGGGGTAGAAGTCGGCCCACTCCTCGAGGCTCTGCGGCTCGCGCACGCCGAGCTCGACCGCCTGCGGCCAGATCGGCGAGCCGGGATAGGGCGAGAAGATGTTGGTGAAGAAATCGGCCTCCGGGTTGGCGCGGCCTACCCGGTCGACGACCGCGATCGTGTCGCGCAGATCTTCTTCCTCCTCGGCCGGCAAGCCGAAG
>CAZVOI010000870.1:0-7379 GCA_964628275.1 uncultured Acidobacteriota bacterium
GGCGGCGCGCCAGCTCGTTCATCGAGATGCCCTGGTAGCCCTCCTTCATCAGGATCAGCGCGGCCCGCTCGATGATGTCATTGCGGCGCTCGCTTTCGAGGCCGGGCTTGCGGCTGCCGGCCGCCGAACGCCCGGAAGAGCGGCCTCGGCGTGGCGCGCTCGAGCGGAGCCGCCGCACGCTCGCAGGCGACTCGCGTGGCGACCGGCGACCTGCGCTCACGTGCAGACTTTACCACCGCCGAGCGCTTCGATCTGGGCGCCGCCGCCCCGGAACGGAGCCGCTACTTGACTTATCGGTAAAGCCATTTGTACACTGCCAAGTAGAGTCTCCCAACGTACCTGAAGGGCTTCGATTTGCTGGAGGAGGGTTCATGAACCCCAAGATCGCGCTCGCTGCGCTCGCGCTCACGTGGGCGCTTCCGATCAGCGTCTTTGGCCAATCCCGGCTCACCGGGGCCGATCTCGATGGGACGGTCGTCGACGAATCGGGCGGTGCATTGCCCGGCGCCAGCGTCAGCGTGAAGAATGTCGACACCAACCTGACGCGGACGGCCACCGCCGACGCAAGGGGCCGGTACGCGGCGGCAGCCCTTGCGCCGGGGCGCTACCGGATCAGCGTCTCGCTCGCGGGCTTTGGCACCCAGACTCGGGAGGGCGTCGTGCTGCTCCTGGGCCAGTCGGTCACGCTGGATTTCAAACTGAAGCTGGCGGGTGGCGCCGAGGAAGTGACGGTCAGCGGCGAGGCGCCGGTGGTGGAGATCAGCCACACCGAGGTCTCGTCGGTGGTGAATCAGTCTCAGATCGACAACCTCCCGATCAACGGCCGCAACTTCATGAGCTTCACAGTGATCACTCCTGGGGTGACCACGGATCGCACCCCTCAGCAGGGAGCCTCCGCGACGTCCGGGCTCTCCTTCGCGGGACAACGGGCGCGCTCCAACAACATCATGGTCGACGGCCTCGACAACAACGACCAGGTCGTCGGCGCCGTCCGCGCCCTGTTCGGCCAGGAGGCGATCCGGGAGTTCCAGGTCCTGACGAACTCGTACTCGGCCGAGTTCGGCAAGGCCTCGGGCGGCGTCGTCAACATCGTCACCAAGAGCGGCACCAACGAGCTGCACGGAAATGCCTTCTTCTATTTCCGTGACCAGGGGCTGAACGCCAAGAGCCACTTCGAGCAGTTCGACATCTTCGGGAACCCGGTGAGCCTGGAGAAGGCTCCCTTCAGCCAGCAGCAATGGGGAGCGACGCTGGGCGGACCGATCAAGAAAGACAAGACCTTCTTCTTCTTGTCTTTCGAGAAGACCGATACCCAGGCCAGCAACCTCGTGACGATCCAGGCCGAGGCGGCGGCGCTCTTGAACGGCTACGGTTTCCCGGTGGAGCTGGGCAACGTGCCGTATGCCTCCAACGCCACCGAAGTCTTCGCGAAAGTCGACCATCACTGGAACTCGAATCACACGTTCGTGCTGCGCGGCAGCGTCGCCGACATCGACAACGAGAACATCGAACCCTTCGGAGGAAGCGTCGCCAGGAGTCGTGGCGCGGTTCAGGTGCGCAACGATTGGTCGCTCTCGGCCTCCGAGACCGACGTCATCGGAGCCAAGTGGATCAACGAGCTGCGCGTGCAGTTCGCACCCCAGGACCAGAAGATCAACTCCCTCGACTCACGCTGCGGCGGGCCGTGCGCCAGCGAGGACCTGGGCGGGCCCACGCTCGAGATCACCGGCATCGCCAGCGTCGGACGCCAGCGCTTCACGCCGAACCTGCGCAAGAACCGCCGGATCCAGGTCCTGGAGACGCTGAGCTACACCGCCGGCAGCCATCACTTGAAGGCCGGCATCGAGTTCAACGACATCAAGGCGACGGTCGGCACCCTGCCGCTTCACTTCGGCGGCCGCTACATCTTCAGCGCCATTCCCGCGCTGGGAGTGCCCACGGCGCTCGAGGCGCTGCGCCGGGGGCTGCCCTCTGCCTACGTACAGGGTTACGGCAACTCCTCGTACGTCTACCCGGTTCGAGACCTCTCGTTCTTCCTCCAGGACGAGTGGAAGCTGGGTCGGCTGATCGTGAAGCCGGGCGTCCGCTACCAGCGCCAGTTCTGGTCCGGGCTCGCCGACTACGACGTCTCCGACGTGGGCGGCACGCGGCTGCGCTATCCGTTCCCGGATGACTCGAACAATCTCGCGCCTCGAGTGGCCTTGGCCTACGACGTGACGAACGACGGCAAGACGTCGCTGCACGGCTCGTACGGGATCTTCTTCGACAACACGCTCGGCTCGATCGCCGGCGTGACCCAGATCTTGACCGGGGCGCAGACGGGCGTGCGCACGCTGGTCGCCACGCTCGGACAGTCGTGTGCCGGCACACCGTGCAGCGTCCTCGCCTGGAACTCGCCGGGTCGGCGAATCGCGTCCGAGCAGGTTGCCCGAGGCTTCTTCGGCGGCTCTTACCCGACGCTGGCCTTCGGCGCGGATCCCAGCCTCGAGACGCCCTACGCGCACCAGGCCGCCGTGGGCGTGGACCGGGCGCTGACCCAGAACCTGGCGCTGAACGTGAACTTCGTCTACGCGCGCGGCTTCGAGCAGGTGGGCACGGTGGACTACAACCCGGTCCTGCCGACGCGGCTCGGCGCCGCGCGACGGCCCAACGATCTGCCCTGCTCGGCGAACCCGGCGGCAGCGTGCCTGAACGGCGGCATCGCCGGGACGTCCGCCTCGGTGCTGCAATACACCTCGTTCGGCGAGACGAAGTACCGGGGCCTCACCGCCTCGCTCAACAAGCGCTTCGCCAACAAGCACCAGTTCCTCGTCTCGTACACGTTTTCCAAGGCCGAGGACAACTCCACCGACTTCCAGAGCAACTTCATCCCGCAGGACAACGGCTACGGCCGCGACCCCAGCGACAAGTTCGGCTTGCCCGTGGGCTTCGATCCGAACTCCGAGCTGGGGCCGGCCACCCACGACCAGCGACACCGCTTCGTGTTGTCCGGGCTGTACGAGCTGCCGGCGGACTTCCGGATCGCGGCCATCTTCACAGCCGCATCGGGCCGGCCCTACACGCCGCTGGCCGGCTTCGACTTCAACGCCGACGGCAACGGCGGCGCCTTCCCGCCCGACCGGGCCCGCCGAACCGCCAGCGACATCTCCTCGAGCGTGGGCCGGAACAGCGGGACGACGGCGTCCTACGTGAACCTCGACCTGCGTCTCAGCAAGAAATTCAGGTTCGGCAAGCGCGGCGGGATCGAGTTGCTGGCGGACGTCTTCAACGCGCTCAACCGCGCGAACTTTTTCGAGAACACCAACCAGAGTTCGTTCACGATCTTCGGCACCGGCGCCTTCCCGGCCAGCCCGCTGCCCACCTACGGCAAGTACACCGAGACGCTGGCGCCCCGTCAGATCCAGCTCGCCGCCAAGCTCAGCTTCTAGGATTCGGCAGCGTGCGGCCGAGCGGCGTGCACCGTAAGCTCTTCGGATGAGAGAAGCGGTCATCGTCGCGAGCAGCCGCACGCCGCTGGCCAAGTCGTTTCGCGGGTCCTTCAACATGACGCGGCCGGACGACCTGGCCGCGCACTGCATCCGCCACGTGCTCGCCAAGGTCCCGGAGCTCGGCGGAGCCGAGATCGAGGAGGTCGTCCTCGGCTGCGGCCAGCCTCACGCGCAGGCCGGCCACAACGTCGCGCGCGTCGCAGCGTTGCGAGCGGGGCTTCCCGCCACGACGCCCGGCGTTACCGTGAACAGGTTCTGCAACTCCGGGCTTCAGGCCGTGGTGCAGGCCGCTCACATGGTGCTGCAAGAGGGCGTCGAGGCCGCGATCGGCGGCGGCGTCGAATCGATCACGCTGATGCAACGAGACGCCTCTCCGAACCCGTGGGTGCAAGAACGGCATCCGGGCGTCTACATGGCGATGGGCGACACCGCCGAGGTCGTGGCCAAGCGATACAACGTGAGCCGCCAAGCTCAGGACGAACTGTCCCTGGTGAGCCAGCAGCGCACGGCGCGCGCCCAACAGCAGGGCTTCCTGGATGAAGAGCTGGCGCCGATGCGGGTGACGCGCGCGGTCCTGGACAAGAAGTCGGGAGAGAGGGTCGGCGAGGAACAGCACCTCGTCGAGCGCGACGAGTGCAACCGGCCCGACACGACCCTCGAAGGACTTCTGAAGCTGCCGCCGGCATTCGACACCAAGAGCGGCCAGGGCAGTGTCACCGCGGGCAACTCCTCGCAGCTCTCCGACGGCGCCTCGGCGACGCTGGTGATGTCGCTGGAGCGCGCCGAGGCGCTCGGCGTGAAGCCCAGGCTCGTCTTCCGCGGCTACGCCGTGGCCGCGTGCGAGCCCGACGAGATGGGCATCGGACCGGTGTTTGCTGTCCCCAAGCTGCTGAAGAAGCATGGACTGCGCGTCGAAGACGTCGACCTGTGGGAGCTGAACGAGGCCTTCGCGTCACAAGTGGTTTACTGCCGGGATAAGCTCGGCATCACGATGGACAAGCTCAACGTCAACGGCGGCGCGATCGCGATCGGCCACCCGTTCGGGATGACGGGCTCACGCCTGGTCGGCACGCTCGCCACCGAGATGCTGCGCCGGAAGGCGCGCTACGGTGTCGTCACGATGTGCGTCGGCGGCGGGCAGGGCGCGGCCGCGCTGTTCGAGGCGTGCAACTAGTGCTGCTCGGACATCGCAACTTCTTCGTCAAGGAGCACGTGGGCGTGCTCAAGCTGACCGACACCTACGACATCCTCGACCCGGAAACCGGCCAACAACTGGGAACGGCGAAGGAGGAGCCCCCGACCTGGGCCAAGTACCTCCGCCTGCTGCTGGGCAAACAATTCCTGCCGACGGCCGTGAACGTCTACGAAACCGAGGGCCAGCCGCCGGTGCTGTCGATCCGCAAGTCGCCCAGCCTGCTGCGCGCGAAGGTGTCGGTGCTCGATGGCACGGGACGCACGCTCGGACACTTCAAGAGCAAGCTGTTCTCGCTCGGCGGGGGCTTCTGGGTGATGGACTCCGCCGAACAGCAGGTGGCCGAAGTAAAGGGTGACTGGAAGGGCTGGAACTTCAAGTTCCTCGGTGCCGACGGCCGCGAGATCGGAAGCGTCACCAAGAAGTGGGCCGGCGCCGGCAAGGAGCTGTTCACCTCGGCCGACAATTACATGATCGCGCTCTCGGAAGTCTCGCCGGCCAACGCCTCGTTGCTGCTCGCGGCCGGGCTCGCCATCGACGTGGTCTTCAAGGAACAGGAATGAGACGGATCGCCGTCCTGGTGGCGCTATTGGGGCTGCCGTGCGAGGGTCAAGGCTCCGAAGCCCCACGCCGCACGATCCTGTACGAGGACATCGTCACCGAGCTGGGCCCCGGCCTGCGCGGCGTCGACGACCTCTGGGTGACCACAGCCGAGCTGACCCGGGCGACGCGGTTCGAGCTGAAACCCCAGGGCATCTGCCGAGAAGAGCTGTGCTTCCCGATCCCGAAGCCGCGCAAGGACGAATTCCTGCAGAGGGTTTCGAAGACGGCATGGTTCAACCTGAGCGCTTTCGCGCGACTCGTGAAGCAGCCAGTGGCACGCGACGAGGCGCTCGGTATGCACTACTTCGGGCCGCGAGCCGACCAGCAGAACGCGCACCTCGCGTCACTGGTCGCGCCCGACTTCACGCTCCCCGACAAGGACGGCAAGCCCCACTCGCTCTCCGATTTCCGCGGCAAGAAGGTGCTGCTGATCACCTGGGCCTCCTGGTGAGGGTGCCGCTTCGACCTGCCAGTTTGGCAGGCTCTCTACGAAGAACTGAAGGACAGGAACGTCGAGATCGTCTCGGTCGCGGAGGACACCGGCGGCGTCAAGGACGCCGGCCCGTGGATCGCGGCCGCCAAGCCCAGCTACACCGTTCTCGTCGACGAGACCCACCTCGTCACGCGACTCTACGGGATGGTCAACGTCCCGACCGCCGTCTGGATCGACGAGCACGGCAAGATCGTGCGGCCCAACGAGGTGGCTTACGCGGACGATCGCTACCGGGCCTTCCACGGATTGGAGGCTGCGACATACCTGGCGGCGATCCGCGACTGGGCCGCGAACGGCGCGCGGAGCGCCTACGCGCTGAGCGAGGCCGCGCTGCGAGAGCGACTGGCTCCGAAGGCTCCCGAGCATGCCCTGGCCGACGCCGAGTTCGCGCTGGGCGAGTACCTGTATAAGGTGGGCCAGGGCACTCTGGCGATCCCGCACTTCAAGGAGGCGCAGCGCCTCCACCCCGAGAGCTGGAACTACAAGCGGCAGGCCTGGGCGCTCTCCGACGCGAAACGCGATTACGGAACGACTTTCGGCGAAGAAGTGAAGAAGCTCGGCGGCAAGCCCTACTACGCCCCGCGCGAGCTCTCGGTCAAGAAGAAGGAGCCGGAGTGAGCATGACCCACGACAGCGTACCCCGGCGCAGATTCGTCCGGACCGTGAGCGGCGCGGCAGCCGCCACCGCGCTCTCCTACACGCGGATCCTGGGCGCCAACGACCGGGTGTCGATGGGCCTGATCGGCTGCGGCTCGCGCGGCAACGGCGTGATGAACAACTTCTTGAAGATCGGCAACGTCGAGGTGACGGCGCTGTGTGACGTGTATGGCGTCCAGATCGATCGCGCGAGGCAGTCCGCACCCAAGGCCAGGACGTTCGAGGATCATCGCAAGTTCCTCGAGGCGAAGGATCTGGATGTCGTGCTGATCGCCGTGCCGGATCACTGGCACCTCGCCACCACGGTCGATGCGCTGAACGCCGGCAAGGACGTCTACGTCGAAAAACCGCTGACGCTGAAGATCGAGGAGGGGCCGGCGATCGTCAAGGCCGCGCGAATCAACAAGCGCGTGTGCCAGGTCGGCATGCAGCAGCGGTCGGGCCACCACTATCTCCAGGCCAAGCGGGAATACTTCGACACCGGCAAGCTGGGCAAGGTCACGCTGGTGCGGACCTGGTGGCATGGCAATAGCTTCCATCTCCGGAGAGCGCCCGAGTCGCTGCGCACGCAGCCCGCGAATCTGGACTGGACGCGCTTCCTCGGGCCGGCGACGTGGCGCGCCTACGATCCGCAGCAGTACCACAACTGGAGGGCCTACCTCGACTTCGGAGGCGGACAGATCACCGACCTGTTCACGCACTGGATCGACGTGGTGCACATGTTCATGGGCGACGACATCCCGACCGCGGCCTCGGCGGCGGGCGGCGTCTACCACTACAAGGACGGCCGCACCGCGCCCGATACGATCAACGTCCTGCTCGAGTATCCCTCGCAGTTCACGGCGACTTTCGACGCGACGCTCGCGCCGGGCCTCACGGGCAGCGGGATCGAGTTCTGCGGCACCGCGGGACGGCTTCGGATCACGCGTGGCCGGTACGAGTACTA
>CAZVOI010000871.1:0-1771 GCA_964628275.1 uncultured Acidobacteriota bacterium
GGGCCCGGCGATGTCGCGGCCGCCATCGCCCTCGCGCTTCCCCTCGTCAGGGCGCAGGCGCGCGAGGTCAGGGCGCTCGACGCGCCCGCGGAGCTGAGCACCTCACTCGCGCGGTGGTTCGACCTCCAGGATCGGCGAATCGGCATGCTCGAGAAGGCGCTGGCCGCTGTCGAAAGCCAGGATTTCCTCACGCTGAGAGTGGCCTACGTCGACTTCGCCCTCGCGGGGCCGGAGATGGCTCGTCTCGGGCGCGCGATCGGCATCCCGCAGCCGCCGTGCTGAGAGCTACCCGCAGCCTCGTTCGGGCCAACTTCGCGCAGGTCAGCGCGTCGAAGATGAAAGGAGGTTTGACGCCACACCACCCGAGGTTGTATACAAGACCCTACGTCTGTCGTGACACAACATCCAGCGCGTGAGCGTTGGGCGACTTCCTCCTGGGACTCCGGGGGAAAGGAGAACTGGCAGTGAGTAACGACGTCGAATTCGATCCCTACGAGTATGCCAAGGAGCTCGCGGAACTGACCCGTGGCGATTCCTCGGAGGAGACGGAGAGAAGCGGTCTGACCCGTGGTGAGCTGCTCAAGCGGAGCGCGGTCGGGGCCGCCGCCCTTTCGGGCGCCGGCGCACTTGCCGGCACGGCAGCCGCCAGACCCGCCGCAAGCGGCAAGTTCACCGGCACGCTGCGCGTGCTCAGCCTCGGCGTCGAGTTCCCGACTCCGGACATCGCGAAGACGGCTTCGAAGGAGCTTGGCTTCACCGTCAAGCCAGTCCTGGCTCCGTCGGAGAAGCAGCCGCAGATCGCGATCACCTCGCCGGACACGTTCGACGTCTTCGGCGGCTACAACTACCAGTCGCTGCTCGTCTGGCCGTCCGGCGGCCTCCAGCCGGTCGACACACGCAAGCTCACGGCCTGGAACCAGTTCTACAAGATCTTCGCCTACGGCAAGCTGAACCCCGCGTCGAAGGTCTGCACGTACGGTGACGGCAATGCCCCGTTCCGGTCGACCTTCGTCGACCCGGACGGCTCGACCGGGCTGCCCGCCTTCAGCGGCGGGCCGAGGAACAACAAGCAGATCGTGCGCTGGATCGGCGAGAACGGCAAGCCGATCGGCGGCAAGCCGCAACCGCGCTGGATCGTAGGGCCGGCGGCGCATTTCAACGTCGACTCGATGGGCTACAACGCCGACGTGATCAAGAAGGCGCCGAACCAGGTCTCCTGGGCCGAGCTCCTGAACGCGAAGTGGAAGGGGCGGGTGTCCCTCCTGCGCGACCCGGCCATCCACAGCCAGGACGCCGGGATCGCAGTCACGGCGCTCGGGCTGATGAAGATCAAGGACTACGGCAACCCGACGAAGGCCGAGATCGACCGGTTGTACAAGATCCTGACCAAGTACAAGAAGAACGGCCAGTTCCGGCTGTTCTGGTCGGCGTTCACCGACTCGGTCAACTTCATGGTCTCGAAGGAAGTCGTGATCCAGTCGATGTGGTCGCCCGCGGTGGCGCTTGTCAAGGCCGCCGGCGTCAACATCCTCTACGCGGCACCGCCCCAGGGCTTCCGCGGCTGGTGCAGCACCGAGGGCATCTCGTCGAAGGTGACCGACCCCGACAAGCTCCAGGCCTGTTACGACTACATCAACTGGAACTACAAGGGGTACCTGGCGGCGTCGATCATGCGCCAGGGCTACTACACCTCCAATGCGGGGAAAACGCTGCTCCCGTGGATCAAGTCGGCTGCAGGCAAGGCGGCCGGGTTTGCCCCCGACGAGTACGA
>CAZVOI010000872.1:0-10483 GCA_964628275.1 uncultured Acidobacteriota bacterium
TCAACCCCGCCACCGGCCTCTACTACGTGCAAGCGCTCGAGAAGTGCACCCTCTACAAGAAAACGCCCGGCGAATGGCAGGCCGGCCAGTCCTACTACGGCGGCTCGACGACGGAGTTGGATGAGCCTGCGCAGAAGGTCCTCCGCGCGATCGACATCAGGACCGGACAGCTCGCCTGGGAGCTACTCCAGACCGGGCCCGCGCGTTCCTGGGGCGGCACCCTCGCGACCTCCAGCGGCCTCGTCTTCTTTGGGGAAGATACGGGCGCGCTGATGGCGGTCGATGCCTCGAGCGGAAAGCCGCTCTGGCACTTCCAGGCCAACACGCTCTGGAAAGCCTCCCCGATGACCTACGTGTTCGATGGCAAGCAGCACATCGCCGTGGCTTCAGGCCAGAACATCCTCTCGTTCGCGCTGGTGGATTGAGGCGATACGGGTTCAGAGGTCGTCGGGCGTGAGTCCGGTTTCACGCGCAATGCGCGCGAGCATCGGCGGGCCTATCTCGTCGCCGTCGTGGAAGGCGAAGACGAAGTTCTTCCAGCCGTGTCGTTCTAGAACGCGGTGGGATCCACGAGCCTTGACGCGGCCAGCGACGGTGCGCTTCTCAGACCAACCGATGCGCTTGAGGGCGGCGAGAACGCGGCGCGCCTTGGTGGCGCACCAGTGCAAACCTACCGGCCAGCGGCGAACGTCACGCCTTCCAGCATTCGCGGGAACTTGCGGGAGTGACCGGTAATCGGGTCTTCGCGACGCGCGTAGCGGTCAGCCAGAACCTCAAACACCAGCGCTTGCGCCTTCCGGAGAGCGTCGAGCTTGGTGTCGCCGTACACCATGACACCGGGAATCGTCACAACGTCCGCTATCCAGCGGCCGGACTTGGCTTCCCGTTCGAATTCCACTTTCAGCTTCAGCAACGACATGTGAAAAGCCTAACACCGCGCGCCAGCCCTTGGCACGTGTGCAACGTTCGGCCTTCGCTGACCAGCCGCTATAGCGAATCGGCGCAGTGGGCGAACTCGCTGACGTGCTCGGCGGGATGGTAGTTGTTTGGTAGCAACGGCCGGCTCTGCGGCCTCAGGGCTCTGAGTTGCTGAGTCCTAGTCCGCGTCGGACCCCTTGTCCTCGTTCTCCTTGTACATGTATTTCACGTTGTCCTTCAGGAGCAGGATGTTGGGTTCGGTTTGACGATGGACCTTGAGGGCGTTCTTGTCGTACCACTCGATCACGCCGCGGATCTGTTCGCCGTCCTTCAGCACGATGACCATCTTGGTTTTGTTGGTCATCTGCTTCGAGTAGTAGAAGCTCTCGGCGCTGGTCTGTTCGGGCGGCACCGGTTTTCGCGTGCGGTAGCCCTTCATGGAGTTCGGGAGTTGATCCTTGAGCTCGGAAAGGTCCGGGCGAATCAGCTTGCGGTTCACGGGCGGTCTCCTCGTGCGATCTTCAGGGCTGCGGGCGGGAGCGCGTGTGCGCGTCCCACGGGAACGGTCCGCAGCCGAAGGGGAAAAACTAGGCTCTTCTTAGCACGCAGGGGCCGATCCGGCAAACTACGGAAAGAACGGCCCCGCTCAGGCAATTTGAGACCAACAAAAAACCCCGGCGTGTGATCTGAACGAGACCAGACCCCGGGGGGGTAAGAGGGCGACCCCGTGAGGCCGCCTACGTAGAAATATAGATTCAGGCCGACGGGTGGTCAAGCCAAAGAAAGTCAAGGTTTGCCCGATCAAAACTTACGGCAGGGCCACAGTTTCTGCCGGTCTTCAAACCGACAAGCTACGGAACGAGATCGACGAGCGCGTCTGACGCGAGCAGCTTGCTGGCATTTCCTTGGACCGCGAGCAGCGTTTCCTGGATGCGCTCGGCGAGATCGGCCGCGTTCGCGCCGACCTCGGTTTTCGCGAGGCGTGACAGTGGGTCGAGCATGTCCTGGTTGACCAACGAGCCGGTTGCCACACCGGCGCGGATCGCGGCGACGTCGCGCAGCAGCGAGCGCATCGCCAGCAGCGCCAGCGGCAGGTCGTCCGACTCGCTCAGGCGCTGCGCCGCCTCGAGCTTGGCCAGCGGCCGCCCGCCGCTTTCGAGCGCGCCGAGCGCTTCCGTCCGCAGCGCCTGAGCGGCGCCCGAGTCGAACTCGAGCGCGCGTCCCACGCTGCCGCCGGAGAGCGCGCTCCGGAGCCGTGCTTCGGCTGCGTCGAGGCCGAGCTTGTCCATGAGAAACGGCGCCAGCAGGGAGTTCGGAAGCGCCGCGAAGCGCAACGTCTGGCAGCGCGACAGGATCGTCGGCAAGAGCGCCTGGGGCGCCGAAGAGACGAGCACGAAGTGCGTCGTCGGCGGAGGCTCTTCGAGGCTCTTGAGCAGCGAGTTGGCGGCCGCGGGATTCATCAGGTGGGCGCCGTCGATCACGAAGCAGCGCGTTTTGGCCTCGAAGGGCCTGCCGAACGTCTCGGTCACCAGCTCGCGGATCTGCTCGACCTTGATCTCGGCGCGGGCTTTCGCCTCGCCCTCTTTCGTGGTCGTCCAGGGCTCGACCAGGATCAAGTCCGGATGCAAGCGGTGATTCATTGCCGCGCCGTCCTTCGAGCCGCGGGCGCGCTCGCGCCATTCCTCGATCGCGCGCAGCGACCCGAGCACGCGCCGGCAGTGGGAGCACGCGCCGCAGCCCGGATCCTCGCGCCGATCGCACAGCAGCGCGCGCGCCAGCGCCAGCGCCAGGGTTCGCTTGCCCACGCCGTCCGGGCCCGAAAAGAGCAACGACGGCGGGACGCGGCCCGCGCGCAACGCGCGCGTCAGCAGCTCGCGCGCCGGTGCGTGGCCGAGGAGATCAGCGAAGGGCATGCGCCTGGGCGCCCGGGTGGGCTTTCACCGCCTCGATCACGCGTCCGCGGATCTGAGCCTCGTCCAGCGAACCGTCGATGCTGACGAAGCGCTGCGGCTCCGCCTCGATCAACGCCAGGTAGCCGTTGCGCACGCGCTCGTGAAACGCGACGTCCTCGGCTTCGATCCGGTCCACGGCGCCGCGCGTCCGCATCCGCTGAAGGCCGAGCGCCACCGGAACGTCAAGGAAGATCGTCAAGTCCGGCGACAGACCTCGGGTCGCGATCTCAGCCAGCTCGTGCAGCAGGTCGAGCGAGAGGCCGCGGCCATGGCCTTGATAAGCGAACGACGAATCCACGTAGCGGTCCGAGACGACGAGACGCCCGGCGCGCAACGCGGGCCGCACGATCTCTTCGACGTGCTGCGCGCGATCTGCGAAATACAGCAGCACCTCGGCCGGCGCGCTGACGCTGCCCTTCGGGCTGCGCAGCAGCAGCTCGCGGATGCCGCGCCCGAGAGCGGTCGAGCCGGGCTCCTTCGTGATCAGCGCGTCCCGGAACGCCGACCCGAGCGCCTGGACCTGGGTGCTCTTGCCGCTGCCTTCGATGCCCTCGAACGTGACGAACATGCCGGGCCCCGTCAGCCGCGGCCCACCGGCTGGAGGCCCGCCGCGTAGGCGCGCACCGCACGCTGCAGCACCGCGCCGATCAGGGCCGTGGGCTGGGACTTGTCGGCCAACACGGCGAGCGCTTCCTGGGCGTTCGGAACCACGGCGATCAGGATCGAGGTGCGTCCGGTCTGGAACTCGATCAGCTCCACGTCGTCGTCCTGGGTGGCGGCCACCAGGTCGCGCAGGTACATCGTGAGCGGCGGCACTTTGTCGGCCAGCGGCGACACGCGCAGCGCGTCGGTGCCACGGCCGCGGCGAGCCAGCACGGCGCCCGTCATCAGGTCGAACAGGAAGACCTGCATCTGTGCCGGCACCTGAGCGACCAGCCGGTCGAGCACTTCCTTGCGAAGCGCGGTTTCCTGGGCAAGTAGGTTCGCGACCGACGGCCCGCCGGAGGTGTCGAGCCGGCTGCGAATGCTGACGTCCGTCTCGTGGCGACCCTTCCAGACCGTCTGCGAAAAGTCCGAGAGGAAAGCGTGGACCGGGCCCTTCGGCAGGGCCTGCTCCAGGCGAGTGCGAGCATCGCCCTTCTCGAAGGTCAAGCCGGCGGGCGTCTCCCAATAAGAGTTCGAGACACGTCCTTGGACCAGCAGCAGCATCGCCGCTCCCTGCGACGTCTGGACCTCGAGCGTGCCGGTGTGCCGAGCCATCTCCAACCGTTCCAGAAACGCTCCGAACTCCGTCACGCTCTCGATCGGATCCCCGACCTTGCGGCGGTTGGTGATGCCCCGAAGCAGGTGAGCCATGTCGAGCGGCAACTCGTAAACCGCGAACTCGCCCTCGCCTGCCACCAGCTTGAGCCGCAGCGCTTGCAGGGCTTCGGCGCCGTGCTGGGTGAGATGACCCTCGCGGTGGAGAACGTTGGACTCGGTGCCGAGGTAGTAGAAGATCATCCCGACGCCGTCTCGCGTCGACACCTCGGCAAAGCCCGTGAGTCCCACCTGCTCGCAAGAACGCAGCAACTCGTCCAGCGGCACGCTGCGAACCGACATGTCGAATTGGTAGAGCAGCTTGCTGCCGGGAAATTTCACACTAGTGGACGGCCAACCGCCTGGTTGAGGTGGGAAACCGATCGTAGGGTCCTTGCCTCTAGACTGTCAATCGGCATGCGGCTCTTGATCACCGGGGCCAGCGGAATGGTAGGCGGTCGGTTGGCTTCACTCCTCGCCTCGCGCCACGATGTGACTGCGGCGACCCACAGCGCGGCCGCGCCGCTGGGCCTTCGGAGCTTGCCGCTCGACCTGGCCAGCGAGGCGAGCATCGCGCGCGCGGTCCGCGAGGCGCGGCCGCAGGCCGTCATCCATTCGGCCGCGCTCGCGGACGCCGATCGCTGCGAGCGCGACCCGGACGCGGCCCGACTCCTGAACGCGCTGGCCAGCGAGCGGCTCGCGTCGGTGTGCGCCGAGCGGGGCGTCCGCCTGGTGGCCCTGTCGACAGACCTGGTGCTGGCCGGCGACCGGCCGCTGAGCGACGAGAGCGTGGAGCCCAAGCCGACGCTCGTGTATGCGCGGACGAAGCGTGACGCCGAGGAAGCGGTGCTGCGCGCTTCGCCGAGCTTCGCGGTCGCGCGGCTGGCGCGAGTGATCGGGCGTGGCTTCTCGCCGCGCACAACGGCCAGCGAGGAGACGCTGTGGGCGCTGCGCCAGGGACGCCCGCAGCGCCTGTTCACCGACCAGTATCGGACACCCTGCGACCCCGAGTCTGTCGCGGACGCCATCGATCGTCTGCTGGCTCGCGGCGCCGCGGGTCTTTACCAGCTCGGCGGCGCGGAACGCGTGAGCCGCTTCGAGATCGGCCGCCGCACCGCGCTGGCTTTCGGTCTGGATCCGGGCGCCATCGCGGCCATCGTCCAGAGCGACGTCTCGCTCGCGCCACGCCCGGCGGACTGCTCGATGGACATCTCGAAGGCTCGCCGCGACCTCGGCTGGGAGCCGCGGCCGCTGGATGTCGCGATCCGTGAGAGCCGGCCGAGTCGCGAGTAGACTCCGCGCGTGCCGTCGCTCGAAGAGCACTTGCGCAAGGTTACCCGCCAGTTCACGAACCCTCTCGCGGAGGATGCGGCGCTCGGCATGGCCCGCGAGTTGTTGCGCGCGCTGGTGGGAGCGCACGCGGCGTCGCCACCGCGCTACCCCGGTTTGGACGCCGCGGCGATCGTCTACGATGCGGGACAGGCGACGCTTCCCGAGACCTCGCCAAACGCATCGGCCGTGGACGACCTGTTCGAGCTGGGCGCGCTCGTCAATGGCCTGGTTCAGAACCGCCCAGCCGAGGTTGCGTGGCGGCTCGACGGGCCGCCGGCCCCGCAGGCCTCCACGATCCTGCGCGCCGCCTTCTTCGCCACGCTGGGCTCGCCGCGACCCGAAGCGCGCTTCGACTCGGCTGCGGCAGCGCTGGCGGCGGTCGAAGCCGCGATCCAGGAACCGAGCCGGCCGCGACGCACGGCGCTGTTCCGCGTGGACCCCGCGCGCAGCGGCGTCGCCTCCCCGGATCCGGCCCGCGGCGCGTCACGTGTCTGGGCGACGCTGCTCGGTCCGGTCGCGGCCGCGCCCGTCGTCACCGAAGAACTGGTTCTGGCCGCAACCGCCGACGGCCGCCTCGTCTTCCTGGATCGCGCCACGGGTCGGCTGCTCCACGAAACCAAGCTCGGCTCCGCCGTCGAGTCCTCGCCCGCCCTCTCGAACGGAAGGCTCTTCGTCGGCACCGACGACGGCGAGCTCCTGGCCGTGGACGCACACACCGGCGCGCTGCTGTTCCGGGCCAAGCTGGGCCAGCTGATCCGTTCCGCGCCGCTTCCCCTGGACGACCGAGTCATCGTCGGCGTGGTCGACGCCAAGTCCGGGGGCCTGATCGCGCTCGACGCCGTGAGCGGCAAGCCGGTCTGGAAGGCGAAGCTCGGACCCGTGTTCTCATCGCCCGCTCTCGCCGGCGAGCGCGTCATCGTCGGCAGCGACGACGGGTCTGTGCACGCGTTCGACAAGCAGACGGGCGCGCTCGCCTGGTCCCACGCTCTCGGCTCCAAGGTGCGCGCCACGCCCGTCGTGACCGGCGACGCCGTGATCGTCGCCGACTTCGCCGGCCGCGTGGCGGCGCTCTCGGTCGCCGACGGGACACAGCGCTGGAAGCGCGAGACGCCGGCCGCCATCTATTCGTCGCCGTGCGTCGCGCAGGGCCTCGCGGTCACCGCCAACAACGACGGCGTGGTTCACGCGACGGACGCGGCGAGCGGTGCTCCCGGCTTCGAGCTGATCACGCGCGGGCCGGTGGTGGCGTCGGTCTCGGCGCTGGGAACCACGTTCGTGGTGGCGTCGACGGATGGCTCTTTGTACCTGATCGATGCCCAGGGTGGGCTGACGGCGCGCCTGGACGCCCAGTCCGGAGCGATCCAGGCGACGCCCGCGTTCGACGGCGCCGAGCTCTTCCTCGGCGCCGAGCGGGGCGTCGTGGCGATGCGCATCGACAGATGACGCTGAAGGCGCTGCGCGTTCCGGCCTGGTTCGCGTCGGGGGTGCTCGATCGCTATCACTCCCGCGCCAGCCACCTGTTCCTGCTGCACGGCAACATCCGCGACGTTCACGGTTTTGGCGCCGAGTTCGTGACGCTGGGCGAGGGCCTGCGCCGCATCAGCCACGCGCGGCCGTTCGCCGTTTCCTACGATCCCTCCTCGGGCTTGCATTTTCCGGACCCCGCGCGCGAGAAGGCCGTGCGCAAGGCGCTCGGGCTCAAGGGGCCCCTGCCCACGGATGCGGCGCGGGCGCTGATCCTGCTGGATGCGCTGGTCCGCAGCGACCGCTGTCCGACCGGGTCGGTCGCGGTGATCCTGGAATTCGCCCACACGCTCGCGCCCGCCGACGCCAGCGGCGGCGACCGTACCAACGTCACGACCCTGTCACGCTGGGCTTCGGATCCTGCGGTGGCGGCGCGGCGGCCACTGATCCTGATCAGCGCGCCGACCGCGGGCGAGGTCGCGAGCGAGGTCTACTCGGGCGCCTCCGGCGCGGAGGTCGTGGAGGCGCCTCGGCCCACGCTCGAGGTCCGGGCCGACTATGCGCGCACGCTGCAGGACAAGAGCCCCGGACTCACATGGGAGCTGACCTCCGACGGCCTGGCCGCCGAGACCGGCGGCCTGATGCTTGTCCAGATCGAAGACATCGTTCAACGCGCCGCCGCGGCCAAGGCGCCTCTACGGCGCGATGCGATCGTCACGCGCAAGATCGACCTGTTGCAGCAGGAGTACGGCGAGGTCCTCGAGATCATCCAGCCCAAGCACGGCCTGTCGGCCGTTGGCGGTCTCGAGCACGCGACTAGCGAGCTCAGGGAGGTCGCCGACATCATGCGCCGCGGCCTGCACTCGGCCGCGCCGATGGGCGTCGTGCTGATGGGCCCGCCCGGGACCGGCAAGAGCTACCTGGCCGAGTGCTTCGCCAAGGAATGCGGGATGCTGTGCGTCCGTTTCAAGCCGCTGCGTCAGATGTACGTCGGCCAATCCGAGCGCAACCAGATGAAGGCGTTCGGCGCGATCCGCGCGTTGGCTCCGGTGATCGTGGTGGTCGACGAATCGGATCAGGCCGAGGGCGGCAGCCGTGACGCCGGCGGCGGCGATTCGGGCGTCGCCGAAAGGATGCGCGCGGCGGCCTTCAATTTCTGGGGCGACGGCACGCTGCGCGGCCGAGTGCTGCGCATCGACATCACCAACCGCATCGATCTGATCGACGCGGCGATGCGGCGCTCGGGCCGCAGCGACGTCAAGATCCCGATCCTGATGCCCGACGCCAAGGCGCGCGCCCAGATCTTCGCGGTGACGCTGAAGAAGCACAAGCTCAGCTCGACGATCAGCGACTTCGAGCCCTACGGCGCGCGCACCTCGGGCTTCACCGGCAGCGACATCGAGCTGGCGCTGACCACGGCCTACCGCTTCGCCGCCCGCGACAACCGCTCGACGATCGATCCCGCCGACTTGACGGCGGCCCTCGACGACCTGCTGCCCACCGTGCGCGATCAGGCCGCGATCGACCGGATGACCTTGTTGGCGCTGGACGAATGCCGCAACAAGCGGTTGCTGCCGCGCAACCACCAGGAGATCCGCGAGCAGATCGAGGCGCGCGGCGGCCGCGGCTAGTCGACGCTACTTGTCGGCCGGGCTGGCCTTGAAGGTGAGCGCCAGCCGGCACAGCATCAACTCGTCACCGTCGCCGATCGGCGTCAGCACGCCGTTGGCCAGCTTGGTTCCGTTCAGGAACGTCCCGTTCATGGTGCCGATCTCTTCGGCGATGAAGAAACGGCCGTCCTTGATCACGACCCGGGCGTGGCGGCGCGAGATGTTGCGACTCTGGTCCTCGTTTGTGAGATCGATCTCGGGCCGCAACCCGGTGACCGAGTCGAAGCGGCCGAGCAGCGAATCGGACTTGAACACCGGGAACATGTTGCCGCTCTGGTTGGCCATGAAGAAGCACAACGCTTCGGCGTTCATGGTGGCGGCCGACTGCGCCGGCTGAACCTCGTTGGGCTCCGAGACCGCTCCACCCGAGGCCACGATCGACTCGATCTGTTTGTTGGTCTCGCGCAGCCGGATCGAGTACTTGCGCAGCATCCGGATCGCGATCTCGGGGTTGGCCTTGATCATGTCCCCGAAGACCTCGCCGTCGATCTTGATCAGGTCGCCTTCCTCCACGACCTCGGCGGTCGCGGAGCGCGGCATTCGCTCCAGGATCGACATCTCGCCGAAGAAGTCGCCCTTCTCGAGGACTGCGAGCGTGGCCTCGCTGCCGTCCTTCACTTTCTTCTTGATCGCGACGCGGGCGGTCTGGACGATGAACATCTCGTCGCCGTCGTCGCCCTCCCTGAACAGCACGTGGCCCTGCTTGTAGTGCGTCAGGAAACGGGCGAAGGGATTCTTTTCGGCCATCGTTTTTGCGGCGCGAGTCTACCGCAAGATCGGCGCGCTCCCGCTCACAAGGCGTTGCCGAACTGGCCGCGAAGCGCCGCCCACTGTGCGTGCAGGCCCCACGCCGCGAGCCACGAAAGACCAAGCGCCAGCCAGGCGCGCCCGAACGCCACGCGGTCGCGGATCGCTGCGAGCGCCTCGCCTGCGGTGAGACACACCAGCGGCGTCACGAACAGCGTCTCGTGCCCGTGCAGGAAGAGATCGGGCAGCTTGGCCCGCCCCAGCAGCAGCAACGCGTAGCCGAGCAGCGCCGCCAGCAGCACCAGGCTGGCCGGCGCCTTCCGGCGCAGCAGCAGAATGAGCCCGAGCAGCGAGAGTGGGGGCAGCGCGTAGCCGAAGAAGTCGCGGCTTCGCTCGAACGCGACCTCGAGGAAGCTCCGCACCGGATAGCGGGACACTGCCACAGCCCCGGCCGACCGCGTCACCGAGTCGACCGCCATGCCGAGGAAGTCGCGGTAGTAGAGCGTTGCCGAAAGCAGCGCGCCCGCGAGCCCGAGCGCGGCGATCGACAGCGCCCGCCGGCGGTCGCCCGCCTCGCCGCGCAGCCCGGTGAGCGCGGCCAGGCCCACGATCAGCATGCAGGTATTGATCACGCCCGACACGTACGCGAGCTGACACGCCGAGACCCAGAGCGCGCCGGCGATGAACACGCGGCGCTCGGTCGCCCGGCGTGCGTACCAAGCCAGTCCGAGCAGCAATCCGACATCGAAGACATGCCCGAAGAGGGCGGGCAGGAACGCGAAGCTGAGCCGCGACGTGTAGCTCGGCACCAGCACCATCAAGACCGCGCCGAGCGTCGACGCGCCCACCCGGCGCGCCAGCGCCCAGACCAGAACCAGCGGCACGACGGACACCAGCGCCGCCCACAGTTTCATCGCCGTCATCGTGGCGTCCATCGACAAGCCGAGCGCAACGAACGGCAGGTGGAAGGCCGGCGAATAGGGAAACGCATAGGTGCGGCCGGCGGCCTCGGTGCGCCACACGCCGTGCTCCCAGATGTACTGGGCCGGGTGCGCGAAGAAGTCCAAACCGGCGGAGCGGACCACGCGCGCTAGGCTGGCG
>CAZVOI010000873.1:0-2342 GCA_964628275.1 uncultured Acidobacteriota bacterium
TCCCCTACGTTCTTGCCGCTGTATCCGGCGCCGTCCTCGCTCACCTGGTAGGCGGTGGTGCCGAGGAACCCAATGTAGTTGTTCTGCATGAAGTAGCCCTGCCATTCGTCGGGGAAATGGCGAGAGGACACCCATTCCGCACCGGAGGTGGGACGCGAGCGCTTGGGCGCGAACTCACCGACCATGGGCACTTCAAGTCCGTGCGGCAGCTTGGTCGACACCGCGAGCGCCCACCAGTTCTGGCCGGACGACGCGTCATTGATGTAGCACTGGCCCCAGTCGTCGAAGGACACGCCCCAGGGATTGTTGTAGTCGCTCTGGCTGTAGCGGTCGAGGCGCCAGTTCCGCGGATTGAAGCGCCACACGCCGCCGTCGCTCATGCGCTCGGGGCCATAGGGTGTCTCGACCTGCGAGTGCAGGAAGCGGCCTTCCGACAGGTAGAAGGACCCGGAGGCATCGGCGGTATACGCGTGGATCGCGTGGTGCGTGTCGTGCGTGTCGAAGCCGGTCAGCAGGATCTCCATGCGATCGGCCTTGTCGTCCCTATTGTCATCGGTCAGCAGGCAGAGGTGTGGCTCCTGCGAGAGGTAGACCCCCTCCGGCGCCAGTTCGAAACCGAGCGGCAGGTTCAGCTTGTCGGCGAACACCGTCTGCTTGTCGGCTTTGCCGTCACCGTTGGTATCTTCGAGGATCAGCAGCTTGTCATTGGGCAGCCCGCTGCCTGGCTTGTAGTGCGGGTATGCTGGCGTCACCGCGACCCACAGGCGGCCCTTGTTATCGAAGGAGATCTGCACCGGCTTCTGAAGATCCGGGAATTCCTTCTCGCTCGCGAACAACTCAACCTTGAAGCCTTCCTTTACCGTCATTTTCGCGATCGCCGCGTTGCCGTCGAGGAACTCGATCGGGCGGTTGAAGTTGGTCGGTACCGTGGTCAGGGGACGGGTTTTGTCGTCGGCCACCGGAGGCAGCGAGACGGGGTTCGTCGGTTGCGGACCGGTCGGCACCGGCGTCACCGGCCTGGCCGCCGCGGCGTCGGTGCCGCTGGCGAGGCGCCAGATGCGCTCATCGCGAATGCGGGTCATCTGCCGCATCTTCTCGATCTCTTCCGGGTAGTTGAAATTGCCGAAGGGCTTCCAGCGCTGGCCCCAGACGTGCACGCCGTTGAGCATGCGGTAGTCGTTGGTCCAGAAGTAGTCCTTGTCCTGCACCGCAGCACGCAGCACGGAGGCCGGTGCCTTCGACTGTAGAGCGCCGGGGCCGTAGAGCCCATCGATGACGAGCGGCGCGAGCTTGGCGTAGCCAGCCTCCGAAAGGTGGCAGCCGTTGATGGTGAGCTTGGCTCCCTTGGTCTTGAACCACCCAGCGGTCGGAGTGAACAGGTCGATGGCACCGATGTTCTTGCTCTTGGCGACGTCGAGGACGGCCTGGGCATAGGCAGCGAGACGTTGGTTCTCGTCGCCGCCGGTGGGCAGGTCGTAGGCGTCGCTGCGGTCCTCGTAGGCGATCGGCGTGGCCAGCACCAGGCGCGCGACCGACTTGCCGTTGTACATCAACGAACGGCTGTGATCGATGAAGGCGGCCAGTTCGGCTTTGAAGTTCTGCAGACCAGCCATGCCGCCGAACGACTCGTTGTAGCCGAAGAAGGCGACGATGGTGTCGGCCTTGAACGCGGTCAGCCACTCATCCGGGTAGGGATAGTGGCCGACGCCGAAGTGTGCTTTCAGACCCAGGTTGAACTTCTCCGCACCAGGGAAGGCCCACTGCGACTTGCGCGCCGCGTGCGGGCGAAACCCCGCGGTGTCCGCTGGGTTGCACATGTTGCGGAAAGTCAGTTTCGACGCGGGGAACCTCTGGTGCAGCAACGTTTCGATCGCGCCGAAATTGAGGTCACGCTCGCCGAGCGAGTTGCCGATCAAAATGATGTGTTCGCCTTCCGCTGGTTGGTACGGCAGCGACACGGCTTCCGCGGGAGCGGTGGCCTTCACCGGCTGCGGGTACTTCGGCGGCTCGATGGCGCCCTGCAGCTTGTCGTCCTTCTTTTCGTTCGGTGCGCCGCCCGCGGCCGGTGGTGGCGGCAAGGGCTTACCGAGGGCGAGTTCCTCGACCTTGAAGCTCTTCCGCTCGGTGTTGAAGCCGTAGAAGCTCGGGTTGTACGGGTCGACGTAGGTCACATCGGCCTTGGCCGGCACGTCCAGCTCGAGGCCCCAGAACACCGAGTTGACAATCAGCCGGCGCAGTCCTTCGCTCCGCAGATCGGTAGCCGCGCCCATGGTGGTGGTGACGATGCGATTGACGTTGCCGGTCTCGTTCTTGCGCTCACGCACCCACACGATGGGCTGCAT
>CAZVOI010000874.1:0-25804 GCA_964628275.1 uncultured Acidobacteriota bacterium
CGCGGCGGCGCGCCGCCGTCGAGGTCCTGGATGAAGGCCTCCCAACGATCTGAGTTCACGCGCATCGCGCTGAACAGCACGTGGCGCGCGTCTCCCAGGAAACCCGCCCAGTCGTAGCGAACGAAGCCGTCGTGTTTCAGCACCCGCCGCTGGCCGGCGCCGGTGGGGATCAGGTCGATCCGGCTCGGATCGCGGATCGGTATCGCGAGCACCCACTGGCCGTCGGCCGACAGCGCCGTGGGTCGCCCGGTGCCGAGCCGCGACGGCGGGCTGCCGTCCGTGGGCCGAAGATAGATCGCGTAGTCCGGGCCGCCGCCATCGCCGCTCTCGTAGAGCAGCGCGAGACGACCGTCGGGCGTCAGTTGAATCACGCCGGTGATGTCGAGCCAGGAGAGGTCGCGCTCGCTCTCGCCGCTCCTTCCATAGCGGACCCCGATCCGGCTGGTGCCCGAGTCGAGCAGCAGCCGGCCGGCCGAATCGATGTCCTTCACGACCAGGCGCGAGCCGGTCTGCAACACGGTGCGCTCGCGGCCGCCCAGTGTCGCTGCCTGCACGCCGAGCAGTCCGCCCGAACGCACGCCGCCGAACCAGACCTCGTCGCCGCGCGGCGACCAGGCCAGGCCCTGCAGGCTGGCCCAACGCGTGGTGATGCGCGTGCGCGCGCCGGACTTGTCGATCACCAGGACGAAGCCGCCGTCGTCGCCCGCCACCGGGTGCTCGAGCAGCGCCAGCCTCTGGCCGTCGGGAGACACGCGGAGCATGCTGGTGTTGTCGACCTCGCCCACGTCGTGGCCGATCGGGAACTCGACGCGGCGGCTGCCGCTCACGATGCGGACGACGGCGAAGTCCTTCCCGTCGGGCATCCAGTCGGCGAGCTGCACGTCCTTCAGCACGTCGCGCGGCGCCCCGCCGCCCATCGGCTGGCGTACCAGCGTCCGGGTCGTCTGCGTGTCTGGACGGTTGTAGGCCATCTCGCCCTGCGACGACACCCCGACGAACGAATGGAGTGGCGAGAAGTCGAGCCGGCGGGCGTCGGGAGCGGCGAGGGTCGCGAGGAACAGCTCGGGGGAACCGCCTTCCCAGGCCGCGCGATAGACGATCTCGCTGCTCGGGCCGAAGCGTGCGTTCAGCACCGTGCCGCGTTGGAACGTGACGCGTTTCCAACTGGCGGTTCCGTTTGGCGAAGGCCGCGTCACCCACAGCCAGGTCGCCGCACCCAGCGCAACGACGGCCACGAGCCACGGCACGCTGGCGCGAAGAAGCTGGCGCCGCCGGGGCACGCTCTCTGCCGGTGCGGCGCTCGGCGCCGGCGCTTCGGCCGGTTCGCCACGTGCGCCGAACGGAACGACCACGTGCAGCGCGGGTCGATTTAGGGGCGGCGCGACCGTCTCGACAGCCGCCAGCCAGCGGTAGCCGCGCTTGGGCAGGGTCTCGACGAAACGGGGGGCCTCCGCGTCGTCGCTCAGCACTTGACGGACTTGGTTCACGCAGGAGTTGAGCCGTTGGTCGAAGTCGACGAAGGTACCGTCGCCCCAGAGGCGCCGGCGGATCTCGTCGCGAGTCAGAACGTCCCCGCGGCTCCTGGCGATCAGCGCCAGCAGCTGGAATGGCTGCGGCGCCAGCTTGAGCAGCACACCGCTCTTGCGCAGCTCGCCGCTGCGCAAGTCCATCTCGAATACGCCGAAGCGAATCCGTTCGGGATCGGGCGGCTCGGCCGAGCGCGCCCGGACCTGATCGTCCACCCGTCTAAGTTAGCGCAAGGGAGCGCTAGCGCGTCAGGGAATCGGCGAACGTGGGAACGAAGGGCTGACGCACCTCGCGGGCCCGGAGCCCCAGACGCTTCATCTTCTCGCTCAGCGTCGTGGGCAGGATGCCGAGTGTCGAAGCCGCACGCCGCTGGTGCCAGCCCGAAGCCTCGAGCGCGAGCAGGATCAAGCGCCGCTCGTACTCATTCAACATGGTGTACAAATCGCGAGCTCCAATGGAACCCGTCGTCACGGCGGACGTTGCTTCCAACATGGGCCTCATCTCCTTCCGAAACGTGGACGTCGATTGGATCGAACTTGTGCTTGAGACGCTGTCCATGCCATTTGCGCTCCGTACTTTCGGGGTTCGTTCGACCTGTGCGCCGAAGGCGTGGGCGTACAGGAACTTGGCGGCGCTCATGCGCGAACCCAGAGGGCCCCGGCGTTCAGTGCGCTGGATTTCCGCCGTGCCGATCAGCCGAAGATAGGCCTTGACGGTGAAGTCCTTGATGTCGAGCCCTCTACCGGTCCGAATCGGGGCGTCCATCCAGGTACGCGCGCGCGCGCTTCAGGAGTTCGGAGCTGTGCGAGGTCCGCAGGACGAGGCGATACTGCTCCGCCGCTCGCGCCGCCTGGTCGTTGGCCGTGTAGCGCGAAGCGAGCAGATCGCGGCACAGCGCGGTGTAATCCCAGTCGTCCGCACCCGAGAAGAGAAGCGCCGTCTCGAGGATCGATACGGCTTCTGCGGGGCGCCCGGCGTCCACGAGGGCCTTTCCGAGGTCGTGGGCGAACACGATCGAGCCACCGAGCGCGTGGGCGCGCCGCCGCTCGTCGAGCGCGCGAAGGGTGCCACCGGGCTCTCGGTCGAGGTCCCTCGCCCGCTCGTGATGACGCCAGGCGAGGCGCAGCGACTCGCGCCAGGGGCGGACGTCCGGTGAGGGGCGCGGCACGAGAACGGTGGGAGCGGCCGGCAGCGCTTCCGGTGAGAGCCTCAACTCGTGGCCGGTGAGTCGATCGACGTTCGCCTGTTCCGCGAGCCACCCGTCGATCGGACCGAGCGACTTCGGAAGATCCGAGAGCGCAGTCAAACGATAGTGCATCGGGATGGTCACGCGGGGCTGCAGGGCCCGGCGGATCGCGGCGATCTCGGTGTGCTTGAGGATGTGTTGCTGGTCGTCGGCCGGCGTGAGGAGCACGTCCACGCGCCCGAGGGCGCTCAGTGTGACCCTGTCGAGTGGGCCGCTGTCTCCGAGGTGCACGATGCGGAGCCCGCCGGTTTCGACGACCCAGATCGTGTTGATCTGGCCGAACTCCCGTCCGTACGGATCGGCATGCTTGCCCGGCACGCCGCGCACGCTCACGTCACCAAATCGGTAGTCGCCTGCCAAACGCAGGACTGGCGCCTCAGGCGTCGCCGAGTAGGACGCGTCGTGGTCGTAGTGTGGATGCGAGACGAGCACGACGTCGGCGGAGATCGGACCCGGGAACCGGTACCCGAGCCAGCGAGCCCCGTTGTAGGGGTCGATCAAGACGCGCACGCCGCCGGGCGACTCCACCACGAAGCACGCGTGGGCGACGTAGCTCAGCCGGACGTCCTTCGCCGTGGCCTGGACAGCCACGCCGAGGCAAGCGATCAGTCCGGCAGCGAGCGCGCTCGCTAGTCGACCGTTCATAGCACCCTCAGTCGTCCTCTCAATCCGTACCAGCCGCGGGGGGCGGCCGCCAGTCGTCGAGCAGGCGAAGGTGACCAGCACGCTCGGCCTTCCTCACGTAGCGCCGATCGGCCGTCAGCATGGTACCTCCGCGAACGATCGCCAGAGCGTGATAGGCAGCGTCGTAGCAGGTGACACTGTGGTCGCGCATCAGCCGGAAGATCTCGGTCGTGTACGACGCCGGGGTCTCCTCGGGCATCCGGAGGTCGATCATGGCGCCGAGCAACTTGTCGGCAGTCGCCGCTTGCTTCAGTCCGAGGACATTCCCCACCTCGAACACCCACAGCGTCGGCACGACGATCTGACAAGCTCCGGCCAGCCACGCGGCCTTCAAGGCCACGGCTCGATCGCGATCATCTTCGTCGTCGGATCGCAAGGCCCACTTCAACAACACGGACGCGTCGGGCACCAGCAGCGTGTCGGACGTCACCGGCCTCGATCGCGCCGAACCAGCTTCACCAGTTGCGAAGTCGACACGGCCTTGGTGGTCTTCCTCAGCTCGTCAAGGCGGCGGCCGGCGAGCCGGCGCCGCAGGGTCAGGACCTCGCGCCGGAGCGCCGCGTTGATGACGCGGCTGCGCATGCCGCTTTCGACCAGTTGATCGAGATCGGCTTTCACGTCGTCGTCTAGAACGATGTTGACCTTGGTGGGCACCGCTGTTCTCCCCGGTGAGGAGAGAATAGCATCCCCTACCCGTCCGGGAGTCGTTCCGCGAGCGTGCGGTCGCCCGATCGCTTCTTGCGATACCGCTCGAGCTTCTGAGCCGTCTCCCGGCGGGGCATCGGTCGTCATGATCCTAGCGTCGCGAGGCTCACCAACGTACGAAGGCCCGGGCCTTCCGACGGAAACCCCGGGCCGCCCGGCGATGATCTCGATGAATGTTGGTTTACTTCTGCGACTCGCCCTCCGGCGACGGTCCGGCCCGGCGGCGCGGACCAAAGCCCGGTCCATCGGGACTCTCCCGGCGACGCTTCTCGCTGGCCTCGAACTTCTCGCGCTGCTCGGGGGTCAGGATCGACTTCACCTCTTCGCGCTCGCCGGCGAGCGCCGCTTCCAGCTTCTTCTGCGCCGCGCGCATGGCGAGCGCGGCCTGACCGACGCTCTGCGCGTCGGCGCCGTCCTTCTCGAGCGCCTTCCGGAACGCCTGGTGCGCTTTCTGCGCCGTTTCGAAGAGCGGCTGGTTCTCGGCGCGATGCTTCTCACGAATCGACAGGATCTGGTCCTTCTGCTGGTCCGTCAGGTCGAGGCGTTCGATCGGCCCGCCCTCGCGCGGCCCTCGGTGACCCGGGCCGCCCTCCCGTCGCGACGGACCCTGGGCCGCCGCCGTTCCGATGAAGCCGAGGATCGCGAGAGCCGCGATCCCGATCTGCGTCCTTGCCTTGCTCATGGTCTTTCTCCTCCGTTCGCCTTCACTGAGATTGGACGGCTTCGACCTTGCGGAAGTCCTAAGCCCGCGCCCGGAAGGAAGCCCGCCGCGGCTTCAGGCAGACTTAAGGTGGGAAGAGGACGCTCTCTTTACATCGCGCACATGCTTTCGCGGATCTTGCTCGTCGAGGACGACGAACGGCTGGGCCAGCAGATCGTGGATCGCCTGCGCGCGGCCAGCCTCGAGCCTTTCTGGATCAAGGACGGGGGCGAGGCGCTGGGGGCCAACCCCTCCGAGTACGCGCTCGTCGTCCTCGACCTGATGCTGCCCGGCGCCCACGGCCTGGACATCCTGAAGCGGTTTCGCGAGGCCGCCGACACGCCGGTGCTGGTGCTCTCCGCACGCAACGAGACGACCACCAAGGTGCGCGCCCTGGAATTGGGCGCCGACGACTACGTCACCAAGCCGTTCTGGCCGGAGGAGCTGATCGCGCGCGTCCAGGCGCGACTGCGCCGGCCCACGCTCCAGAAACAAGACCATCTCGATGCCGGGCCGCTGCACATCGACCTCGGGGCGCGGCGGGTTCTGGTCGAGGACGCGGAGGTCGACCTGACGCGCGTCGAGTTCGATCTGCTGGTGGCGCTGGCTCGACGCCCGGGCGCGGCCGTCTCGCGTCAGTGGATCGTGTCGAACGTGCTCGACCCGGATCGGGAGGGCACCGAGCGAACGCTCGACGTCCACGTGTCGCGCCTGCGCAAGAAGCTCGGCGCCGCCGGCGCGCGGCTCTTGACCGTGTGGGGCGTCGGCTACCGGCTCGACGCCGAATGAGGATGCCGCTGCGCCGGCGGCTGCTGCTGGCGCTGGTCGGATCGGGCGTGCTGCTGGTGGCGGCGACCGCGGGCGTGCGGCAGATGATCGTCCGGCGCAGCAACGAGAGCACGCTGCGCAGCGTGCTCGAGGCGCGCGTCGACGCGATCGGCCGCGAACGATGCGAAGAGGGCCTGCTGCCGTTCGGCCCGCCGCCCCGCCGGCCGCGGGGCGAGGGCCCGGGCGGCGAAGGACCGGGCGGACCGCCGCCGGGCATGCGGCCGCGACGTGGAGAGCGCGAGCGGCGGCCGATCGAGGTCTTCTTCTATGGGACCGACTTCGGGCCCCGGCGTGGAGGACCCGCGTTTCCCCCGTCGGCGGCGGAAGGCTTGCGCAATGGCGAGAGCTTCGTCGTCGTGTCGAACGCCGAGGGAGGCTCGATCGGCGCGGTGGCGACCGGCTGGGACAGCGCTCGCTGCGCCTATGCCACTGCGTTTCTGCCGCCCCCGCCGCCGCTCTTGCCGTTGCCCACGCTCGCGCTGGGCACGCTGGGGCTCCTGGGCGCGCTGGCGGGCGCCATCTATCTGGCGGCCGCTTCTCCGGTGCGCCGGATTCGCAGCCTGGCCGAGGCGGTGCGCGCCTCCGTACAGAGCCGTTACGCGACGCGCGTGCCGGCGGAGGGCAACGACGAGATTGCGGACCTGGCTGGTGCCTTCGACGAGGCAGCCGGCGCGGTGCGCTCGCAGCTGGTGGCCGTCGAGAAGCGCGAAGCCGTGCTGCGCGACTTCGTCGCCCACACCACCCACGACGTCGGCCTTCCGCTCTCGGTCCTGGCCGGACACCTGAGCGAGATGCGCGAGCGCGTCGGCGCGGCGCGGCCGGTGGATCCGGCGCTGGTCGCCGCGGCTGCGCAAGAAACGCAGTACATCGCCTCGCTGCTCCACAACCTGGGCGCGGTCGCGCGGCTCGAAACCGAGGACGCGCTCCGCGAGAAGCACCCGGTGGATCTCGGCGCTCTGCTCGAACGCGTGGTGCTGCGCCATTCCGGGCTGGCTCGTGACGCCGGCGTCGAGATGAACCATGGGGTTCCGGAGACGGCGGTCACGGCGCTGGGCGACGTCACGCTGCTCGAGCAGGCGCTGAACAACCTCGTCCACAACGCGATCCGCTACAACCGCGCCGGCGGACACGTCGCGGTGGTGCTGGACGGGAGCGCCGCGCGCTTCGAGCTGAGCGTGAGCGACGACGGCCCCGGGGTCACGGACGCGGAGCTGCCGCGGCTCGGCGAGGCGCATTTCCGGGGTGGAGACGCGCGCTCGCGCCGGCCGGAAGGCCGCGGCCTCGGCCTTTCGATCGCGATGGCGGTGGCGCAGCGACACGGCTTCGAGCTCTCGTTCCGGCGGGCCGAAGCCGGCGGCCTGGTGGCGCGGCTCTCGGGCGCGCGGGCCTAACAAAGATTCCGCTGCGGGTTGCTTGACCTCGCGGCGTCGGCTATCTTGAATCGGTGGGCGTCGTGAAGTCCGATCGGGCCAAGCCTGTCAGCGTGGACGGCCCTCGCCGCGAGTGGCACGCCCTCACGCCCGCACAGCGCTTCAAGGAATCCCAGCGCCTCTGGGACACGTTCCTGCTCCTGGGAGGAACTTGTGAGCCAGAGCCCGATTCCCAGAGTCCTTTCTACTTTCCGCCGTCACCGAGTCAGGGCCCTGCTAATGGGCGGTCAGGCTTGCATCCTGTACGGAGCGGCCGAGTTCACACGAGACATCGACTTCGCGGTGGCGATCGCACCCGAAAACCTCGATCGCCTGCGCGCGGCGCTTGACGAGCTGGAAGCCGAGCCGATCTACTTTCCTCCGCTCTCCGCCGCCGTTCTCCGCAGAGGCCACGCGTGTCATTTCCGTTGCGGCGCCGCGGGCCTGCACGGCCTTCGCGTCGACGTGATGTCGAAGATGAGAGGGGTCGATTCATTCGCCAAGCTGTGGAGGCGAGGCGAGGACTTCGACCTCGACGGCGTGGGGCGCCTCCGGGCGTTGTCCCTCCCCGACCTGGTCAAGGCCAAGAAGACGCAACGAGACAAGGATTGGCCGATGATCCGGCGATTGATCGAGGCCGATATCGCGCGGGTGCGGCGGAGCATCCCTGCGGCTCGAATGCGCTTCTGGCTGCGGGAATGCCGGACCTATGAATTGCTGCGCGATCTGGCGCAACGCTACCCAAAACTGACCCAACGTGTCCGACGCCCCGCGTTGCGCGCGGCTCTCAGTGCCAACGCGGAACGAACGGCCGAATCGCTTAGACGCGAAGAGGACATCGAGCGACGGCGAGACCGGCTGTACTGGGCTCCACTACGCACCGAGCTCGAGGGCTGGCGCCGGAACCGATCGCGGTAGGTCCAGGGCGGAAGATCGGCTGCCGCTTCCGCGCAGCGTGTTAGCGTCGCGCCGGTTCGCTGCCAATGGACGTTCGCGTGTTTTCGGAGGCTGCCCAGGCGGTTCCCGCCGCGGCGGAGATCCTCGTCTCGTGGCTGCTCGCTCCCGACACGCGCGCGGTGATGCTGGCGGGCGGCAACACGCCGCTGCCGCTCTACGCGGCGGCTGCCGAGAAGCTCGGACCCGCACCTCCGTCGTTGCGCGTGTTCGTGCTCGACGAGTACGTGGGCGTGCCTCCGGAGCACCCCGGGACCTGCACCAACCTGCTGGGACGCTCGGTGCGGGCAGCCTGGGGTGTCGGCGAAGAGCGCTTCTTCGGCTTGAGCTCCCGGGAGGATGACGCGCTGGCGCGTGTGATCGCTCACCAGGATTCGATCGAGCATAGCGGCGGTCTCGACGCGATCGTGCTCGGGCTGGGTGCGAACGGCCACCTCGGCTTCAACGAGCCCGGCAGCACGCGGGAGTCCGGCGCCCGGCTCGTGCAGCTCGACGCGGTTTCGGTGGAAGCGAATCGCGCCTGGTTCGGCGGTGAACACGCTCCCGTCGTCGGCGCGACGGTGGGTCTGCGCACGATCCTGGCGGCACGCCGCGTGATGCTGCTGGCCTTCGGCGAGCGCAAGGCGGAGGCGGGCCGGGCGATGGTGAGCGGTCCGGTGGGCGCGGCGTGTCCCGCTTCGTTTCTACAGGAGCACCCGGCGGCGCACGTGTTCCTGGACGAGGCCGCCGCGCGCGGGCTGCGCTCGGCGTGAAGGCGACTGCGTTCGCGGCGATCGCGCTGTTTGCGCTCCTGGGCTGCTCGCGCGAGACGAGACCCCGGGCGCCGGCTTCGACCCGGCTCACGCTCTACGTGGCGCAACCGCCGGAGATGGTGGACCCGATCGCCGACGCGTTTCGCGAACGCACCGGCATCGTCATCGATACCGTGCACGGCGGAATGGGCGAGCTGCTGTCACGGATCCGCGCCGAGCGCGAGCGCCCGTTGGGGGATGCGCTGTGGGGCGGCGCGCCCGAGATGTACGCCCTGAACGCGGATCTGTTCGCGGCGTTCGAGAGCGGCGAAGAGCCCGCCTATCCGCTCGTGGATCCCGGACACCGCTGGCATCCCTTCAGCCACAACATCATCTATCTGGTCGCCAACACGACGCGCGTCTCGGGCCCTCCGGTCCGAAGCTTCGGCGAGCTCCTGGAGCCGCGGGTGAGACGGCAAGGGCCGCTTGGCTTTTCGAACCCGAGCGTCTCCGGCACCGGCTACACGATCGTGGGCGCGCTGGCGACCGCGCTCGGCTGGAACTTCGTCAAGGCGATGCTCGAGAACGCCTGGATCAGCGACAGCTCCGACTCGATGTTCAAGTGGGTGAAAGACGGCGAGACCGCCTACGGCTTCCTGTTCGAGACGACGCTGCGCGACGACCTGGCCGCCGGCGCGCCGCTCCAACCGGTGCTCACCGAAGAGGGGCTGATCACGCAGGCTGACGGCTTCGGTTTGCTGGCCAGTGCGCCACACGAGGCGGATGCGCGGCGATTTCTTTCCTTTCTGGCGACGGCCGAAGCGCACACCATCGTTCGCGCTAGCGCGGGCCGTCGCTCCGCGCGGCGCGACGTGCCGCCGGCGCCCGGGCTCCTGGATCTGGGCGATCGCAAGCTGATGACCGCGGACCCGAAGTGGCTGGGCCAGGAGCGCGCAGCGATCCTGGCCCGCTTCGAAGCGGCGCGCGGCGGCCGATGACGGCGCGCCGCGCCCCGAAGGATCCCTGGCTCGCGATAGCACTACTGCTCGGGCTGTTTCTCTTCGGCTTGGTGCTGTGGCCGCAGCTCTGGTTGACCCGTGCCAGCGTCCTGTCGCCCGACGGAGCCTCCTTTTCCGCCTCCAACTTCGCCCGCTATCTCACGGCCTCGCGGTATCGCTCCGCTCTGGTGAACAGCGTGCTGCTGGCGACGCTGACGACCGCCCTGGCGCTGGTGGTGGCTGTGCCGCTCGCGTTCCTCCACGCACGCTACCGGCTGCCGGGGCGCGACAGCGTGCTGACGCTGGCGACGCTCTCCACGGCGTCGCCGCCTTTTCTGGGCGCCTACGCCTGGATCCTGCTGCTCGGCTGGAACGGCTGGCTGAGCCGTGGCCTGCGCGAGGCGGGCGTGCCGTGGACGAGCCTAGTGGGGTTTCACGGCATCGTCTGGGTCTCCCTGTGGGGCTCGGCCGGCCTGGTGTTCCTGTTCGCCCACGACGCCTTCGCCGGTATCGATCCCGACCTCGAGGAAGCGGCGCAGAGCCTCGGCGCGAGCCGGCGCCGCGCGCATCTCCAGATCGCGCTGCCGCTGGCGCTACCCGGCTTGCTGACCGCCGCCTACATGACGATGATGGCGGTGCTCGCGGACTTCGGAACGCCGCGCCTCGTGGGCGGCCCCGTTTCCGCGCTGCCGGTGCTGCTCTATCACGAGTTCTTGAGCGAGTCGGGCGCCAACCCCGGGGTGGCCGCCGCCGGCAGCCTGATCATCGTGGGCCTCTCGACGCTCGCCCTCTTCTGCCAGCGGCTGGCGCTGGCCGGCCGCAGCTATGCCTCGAAGGGCGCCCGGCGCGCGGAGCGGATGCCGCTTCCTGCGTGGGCGAGGCTGCCCGCCTTCTTGGCCACGCTGGCCTTCTTCTGCCTGACGTTCACGCCACACCTCGTGATCCTCGGGTCGTCGTTCGCCACCTGGCGAGCCGACATCCCATCGCTGCCCTGGACGCTCGCCAACTACGAGGGCCTGGTCGAGCGCTCGCTGCGCCCGATCCTCACCAGCTACGCGCTCTCCGGCGCAGCCACGCTGATCGCCGTCGTGGTCGGCACGTTGCTCGCCTACGTGACGGTGCGCCGCGCCTATGCGTTGCTGTCGCCCGCGCTGAGCTCGCTGGCGTTGGTGCCGTATCTGATCCCGGGCACAGTGCTGGCGATCGGCATGATCGTCGTCTTCAACCACGAACCGCTGCGCCTCACCGGCACCGCCACGATCCTGGTGCTGGCCTACGTGATCCGGAAGCTGCCGTATGCCACCAAGGCCGCCGAGGCCGCGCTGCACCAGGTTCCCGTCGAGCTCGAGGAGGCGGCGCTGAGCGTCGGAGCGAGCCCCGGCCGGGCCTTGCGGGACGTGACGGCGCCCCTGATCGTTCGCGGCCTGGTCAGCGGTGGAACGCTGACGTTCCTGATGACGCTCACCGAGCTCTCGGCGACGCTGATGTTGTACGCGGCGGCCACGACGACGATGAGCGTCGTGATCTACAAGGCCGCGCTCGGCGTGGGCGGCCAGTTCGGCGTGGCCGCGAGCACGGCGGTGGCGATGATGGTCTCGGTGTACGTGCCGCTGTATCTGGTGCGCCGCCGCTTTGGCGCCCTGGCCGCGGGCTGAGATGAGCGCACACGCGCCGGTCTCCGTGAGCGTTCGCGGGCTCGTCCACAGCTTCGCCGGAGCGCGGGCGCTCGACGCCGTCACGCTGGACTTCCCCGCGGGCGAGCTGACGGCGCTCGTCGGCTCCTCGGGCTGCGGCAAGACGACGCTGTTGCGGATCGTCGCCGGCTTCGTCACCCCCGACTCCGGCTCCGTCCTGATCGGCGGCCAGGACCGTACCGCGACGCCGCCCTGGCTGCGCAACATCGGCTTCGTGTTCCAGAGCTATGCGCTGTGGCCGCACATGAACGCGCTTCAAAACGTGTCGTACGGCCTGCGACTCCGGCGGCTCCCTGCCGATGAGATTGCACGCCGTGCCGGCCTGATTCTGGAGACGGTGGGGCTGACCGGCTTCGCTTCGCGCTTTCCGGGCCAGCTCTCGGGCGGGCAGCAGCAACGCGTCGCGCTGGCGCGGGCGCTCGTCCTCGAGCCCGACGTGCTGCTGCTCGACGAGCCGCTGGCGAACCTCGACGCGCAGCTCCGGATCGAGATGCGGCGCGAGATCCGGCGCCTGCAGCGCGCGCTCGGCATCACCACGATCCTCGTGACGCACGACCCTGAAGAGGCGCTGGAGGTCTCGGACCGCGTGGTCGTGATGAGCCGCGGCCGCGTCGAGCAGAGCGGAGCGACCGAAGACGTCTTCGCCCGGTCGGCCTCTCGCGCCGTGGCAGACCTACTCGGCGGCTGGCACGCGATCGAGGGCGTCGTATCGGAGGAGGGAGAGCTGCTCGTCCAGGGCGCGGCGCTGCCGTTCGACCTGTCGCCGGATCTCGCCGGCAAGCGTGTCCGTGTGGTGCTGGCCGGACGCCGCGTCACAATCGTGCCAGACTGAGCTTCCGGTGGAGTTGTTGACGGCCAGCGGCGGCCTGACGCGCGCCGACGCCAAGACGTTCCGGCATCACCCGTTCCGTGTCCCAGACGGAGTCGAGGCGATGCGCCTGTCGTTCTCCTACGACCGAGGCGGTGACTTCCCACACAGCCTGGTCACGCTGCAGCTCTTCGACGCGGGCGGTTTTCGAGGCGCGGCCCATCGCTTCGCTCCGGAGCAGACGATCCAGATCGACGCCGGGCACGCGACGCCGGGGTTCTTGCGCGGACCGATCCGAGCCGGAGAGTGGCTGGCCGAGGTCGACGTCCACTCCGTCATCCCGCGTCCCGACGGCGAGCCGAACGCATATTCGCTGGTGGTGGAGTCGGTCTCGTCCGCCGGCTCCGGGACGAGCGTTCCCGAGCCATTGGCGGCGGTGCCCGTGACGACGGCGCTGCGCCACTGGCTGCGCGGCGAGTTGCACCTGCACAGCGACCACTCGGACGGCCTCTGGACGACTGGTGAGATGGCGGAGCGGGCCAAGGGGCGCAAGCTCGACTTCTTGTTCCTCACCGATCACAACACGACGAGCGGCGTCCCGGTCCTGCGCTCGCAACTCGATGGCGTCTTTTCGGTGCATCCCGGCATCGAGCTCACGAGCTACTGGGGCCATGCGCTCGCGCTCGGGGCGTCGCAGTGGATCGACTGGCGCACCGGCCACGCGGGGCGAACCGTGAACCAGATGGCACAGAGCGCCCGCGACGCGGGCGCCTTTTTTGTGGTCGCCCATCCGGATGCGCCGCCCGACGACCTCTGCACGGGTTGCCGCTGGACCTACGACGATTTCGACCCCGCGCTCGCCCACGCGGTGGAGGTCTGGGGCGGGCTTTGGGACGGACCCGAGGAGCGCAATCAGGGCTGCCTGGATCTCTGGCGCACTTGGCTCAATCGCGGCTTGCACCTGACCGCGACCGGCGCGACCGACGCGCATCGACCCGAGGACTGGGAGGGCCCGGTGCCGCTCACTTACGTCGAAGCGACCGACGCGTCGCTCGCGTCGCTGCTCGACGCCCTGCATGCCGGCCGGACCTACGTCAGCTCGGGCCCGGCGCTGGAGATTCAGGCGGTCGGCTACGATGGCCCGCTGGCGCGCATGGGCGAGACGGTTCCGAAGTCCGCGGCGCGCGCCATCGAAGCGGCTTGCGCACAGGCGCCGGTCGCCGAGCTGCGGCTGGTCGCGAACGGAGAGACCTTCGCGAAGCGCCGCATCGATGGCGAGGGATACCTGACCGCCCCAACGCGCGCGCACGACCGTTGGTGCTGTGCCGAGCTCTGGAGCGAGAAGGGCGACATCCTGCTCGCGGTGACGAGCCCGATCTACCTGACTTGAAGCCCGCGCTCGCGCCGGGTTCGCCCTTCGCGCCACTCTGGGGGCTCGACCCCGCCGTCTCTTACCTCAACCACGGATCGTACGGCGCCTGCCCGCGCCTGGTGCTGGATCACCAGGCGGCGTTGCGCGCGGAGCTCGAGCGAGAGCCCGTCGATTTTCTGACGCGCCAGCTCTCCGGTCGGCTCGCCGAAGCGCGGCGCGCGATCGGGCCGTTTCTCGGCGCCGATCCAGACGACCTCGCGTTCATCTCCAACGCCACCTCGGGCGTGAACGCCGTGCTGCGATCGCTGCCGATCCAGCCGGGCGACGAGCTGCTCACGACCGACCACGTCTACGGCGCCTGTGGCAAGGCGCTGCGCTACGCGGCGGCGCGCGCCGGAGCCGAGGTGCGGGTGGCGGCCGTGCCTTTTCCCTCGAGCCACCAGGACGAGGTCGTGGCACCGCTGCTCGCCGCGGTCACGCCACGCACCCGCCTCTGCCTTCTCGATCACGTCACCAGCGTGACGGGCCTCGTCTTTCCGATCGAGAGGCTGGTTCGCGAGCTTCGTGCGCGGGGTATCGCGAGCCTGGTGGACGGCGCTCACGCGCTCGGCATGGTCCCGCTCGATCTCGACGCGCTGGGCGCCGACTATTACTCCGCCAACGCGCACAAGTGGCTGTGCGCGCCAAAGGGGGCGGCGATCCTCCACGTGCGCCGCGAGCGCCAGGCGGGTCTGCACCCGCTCGTGATCAGTCACGGCTACGTGCCGGCGGGCGCTTTCCGCGACGAGTTCGACTGGACCGGAACCGCCGACCCGACGGCTTGGCTCAGCATCCCCGAGTGTATTCGGTACTTGGGCACGCTCCTTCCTGGAGGTTGGCCCGAGCTGATGGCGCGAAACCGCGCGCTGGCTATTGAAGCGCGCGGGATTCTCTGCGATGCCCTCGGCGCGCCGCCGCCCTGTCCTCCGTCCTGGCTGGGCGCGCTCGCTTCCGTGCCGCTCCCGCCCGGCGCGCCCGGCTCCCCCGCCGCCCGCCTGGATGCCGACGCGCTCAGCGCCTGGTTTCGGGAACGCGGCATCGAAACCTGGCTCCACCCGTGGCCCGGCCCGGGCGGGCGGGTGATCCGGATCTCGGCGCAGCTCTACAACAGTCGCGAACAGTTCGTGGCGCTGGCCGCTGCGCTCGTCGAGGCCCTCGCCTGAACCCGCCAGCCGAGCGGATCGAACCGCGCCTCTCCGCGTTCGACGCCTCGATGATCGTGGTCAGCCTGGTGATCGGGATCGGAATCTTCCGCACGCCCGCGATCGTCGCGGCGGCCGCCGGAACGACCGAGCGCTTCTTCGGCATCTGGTTGGCGGGCGGCCTGATCAGCCTGTTTGGAGCCCTCACCTACGCCGAGATCGGGTCGCGGCTACCGAGAGCCGGCGGTTATTACCGCGTCGTCGCCGAGTGCTTCCACCCGATGCTCGCCTTCATGCTGAACTGGGCGCAGGCGCTGATGCAGGGCGCCGGCGCGGCCGGCGTCGCGTTCATCGGCTCGGAGTACCTCGGCCTGCTGGTGCTGCCCCCGGAGCGGCGTGGAGAAAGCGCCGTCCTCGCGGGCGCGTTCGTACTGATGCTGGGGCTGCTCGCGCTCAACTTCGCCGGCATCCGCACCGGAGCGCGCGCGCAGAACGTCCTTTCACTCCTCAAGATCGGAATGATCTTGGCGCTCGCGGCGGCCGGGCTGCTTCTCCGAGGCAGGCCCGAGGCGGCGGCGCCGGTTGAAGCCGCGACGCAACCAGCCTTCGGTCTCTGGATCATCGCCGCGGCGATACCGGCCTTCTACTCCTACGGCGGCTACCAGAACGCCATCAACCTCGCGGGCGATGTCCGGCGGCCGCGGCGCGGAGTGCCGCTCGCGATCATCGGCGGGATGATTGTCGTCGTGACGCTCTACGTCTTGATCAACCTCGCCTACGAGCGCACGCTCGGCGCCGCGGGGGTGGCCAGAGAGCCGCTGGTCGCCGCGGCAGTGGCACGCGCGGCGCTCGGCGCCGCCGGCCAGGGCTTCGTGTCGCTGGCCATTTTCCTGTCCGCGGCGGGTTTCGTGAACGCGACGATCCTACAGATGCCCCGCAGCTACTACGCGATGGCCGAGGATGGGGGGCTGCCGCGCGCGTTCCTGCGCGTGAACCCGAAAACCCAGGTCCAGGAGGTCGGCCTCGCGTTCTTCGCGGCGACGATGCTGCTGCCGGCTCTAGTTCTGGGCTCTTTCGACAAACTCCTGAGCTATGTGATGTTCACCGACGCCGTGACGCTGGCGATCGTCGCCTCGAGCGTGTTCGTGCTTCGGCGCCGCCGCACCGGCGAGACGGACGGCGAGCTCTTCCAGATGCGCGGATATCCGGTGCTGCCTGGGCTATACGTCCTGACGCTGCTCGCGATGGCCGCGCAGATCATCGCGACCGAGCCGTGGCTGGCGCTGGCGGGCGCCGGCATCATGGCGGCAGGCGCTCCGCTCTTCCTGATGGCGCGGCGTCTGAGCGGCGCTGGCAACCGGCGCGCCTGAGCCGTCGAGGCTAGGGCCTCGGCGCGCCGGCGCGCCGGATCGCGGCGACGATCGCTTCGCCGTGGAAGCGGCCGTTCTCGATGAAGACCTTGTTGGTCATCTTGCCCGACACCATCGAACCGGCGACGAAGCAGCCGGGCACGTTGGTCTCGAACGTCTTCGGGTCGTGCTCGGGCACGTACGTTTCCGCATCCACGCGCACACCGGCCCGACGCAGCAGATCGTCGTCGGGATGGTAGCCGGTCAGCAGGAACACCGTGTCCGCCGGCAGCGTCTGGGGACCGCTCGGCGTGGACAGTAGGACGGCGTCGCGCGTGATCGCGGAGAGCCGCGCCTCGAAGCGAGCCGCGATCGCGCCCTCCTTGATGCGGTTGTCGATGTCGGGCCGGATCCAGTACTTGATCGAATCGCTGAGCGTTGCGCGACGGTGAACCAACGTGACCTCGGCACCGTTGCGATAGAGATCGAGCGCGGCGAGGGCGGCCGAGTTCTTGCCGCCCACCACGACGACGCGCTGGCGGTAGTGCGCGTAGGGCTCCACGTAGTAGTGCGACACGTGCGGCAAGTCCTCACCCGGGACGCCGAGCGTGTTGGGATGGTCGTAGTAGCCACAAGCCACGACGACGTTTCGCGTGCGGCGCAGGCTGCGCGCGCCGCGGCGGCCGCGCGCCTCCACTTCGAAGGCCCCGGCCGCGGACCGCAACCCGAGCACTTCCTCGCCGAGCGTCACCTTGAGACCGAAGTGCTCGACGACACGCCGGTAGTAACGGAGCGCCTCGAGCCGAGTGGGCTTCTCGTACGGTGTGACGAACGGCAGTCCGCCGATCTCGAGCAGCTCCGGCGTCGTGAAGAAGATTTGATTGCGCGGGAAGTCACAGATCGATTGGACCAGCGTGCCCTTCTCGAGAACCTCGTACTCGAGCCCGGCGTGGTGCGCCGCGATGGCGGTCGCGAGACCGGCGGGACCGGCGCCAACCACCACGACATCGACCAGGCTCATCGCGGCGATCTCGACATGCGCTCTCGCTGATCTTACTGATCTTAGCCGGCCCGACTCGATTCGCTGAGAATACCCGGGTGTCGAGTGCGATGCGGGATCGGGGCGCCACGCTCGCGCTCGCGGCGCTGCTGCTGGGTCAGCTCGGCTCGGTGAGAGCGACCAATTTCTGGGGTCACGACGAATGGCTGCTCCAGCACCTGATTTCGATCGGGGTGATCGACGTTCCCTACGCAAACCGGCCGCTGGCGCTTCTCTGGGAGATGCCGATCGCGTGGCTGATGCCCGACGACTTCCGCGCCTGGACGCTCTGCTACGCGGCCTACGCGTTCGCGGCCGCACTCTTGCTGCGAGGCCTTTGCAGACATCTCGTTCCCACTCGCCCGCTCTTGGCGTGGAGCGCGCCGGCGCTGTTCCTGGTTTGGGCCCCCTCCGACCCGTTTCGGCTCGCCTGCTTCGAGCGAACCCAGTACATGGCGATCAGCTTCGGAACACTCCTGGCGGCGTGGCTTTTCGTCCGGGCGTGGCAGCGTCACAGCCCGGCCATCCTGGCGACCGGGATACTCGCGAGCTTCGTGACGGTGCGCTGCTACGAAGCCACGCTGCCGGTGTTGATGGCCTGGCCGCTGGGAGTCGCCTGGATGTTGCGCGAACGTTCGCGAGAGTTCGCGCGCTGGTCCGCGGCGTGGTGGGCCTTCGGCTCGCTGGCGGCGCTGCTGGTGGCGATGCCCAATCTGCTGCCGACCAGCCCGAGCTATCAGCAACGACTCGGCCTCGACCCGGAGCCGTGGCGAATCGTGGGTCGGCTGGCGACCCAGTTCTGGCTCCACCTGGCGCCGCTCTTCGCGCCGACGCTCCGCGAGCTGGCGACGCCCGCAGTCGCCGTGTCGACTTTGGCCGTTCTCGCCGGCGCCGGGCTGGCTGGTACGGTCGGGCCGGCGAAAGCCCGCGGCATCGAGATCCGAGGGATGCTGTTCGGTTTGATGTTGGCGGCGGCGAGCTACCTGTTCTTCACGCTGAGCTCGCGGGAGGAGGTGGGCGCCTGGCGGAAACAGTTCATTGCCGGTCCTTGGATCGCCGTCTTCCTCGGATCCGCTGTTTCGCTGTTGTCTTCGTGGACGCGCGAGCGGTGGCGGGTGGCGGTCCAGGCGCTGCTGGTCAGCGGGATCGTCGCTGTGGGCACCGCGCGGACGCTCTACATGCAATCCGTCTGGGACCAGACGAGCTACTACGCCATCCAGGTTTCGTTCCTTCGCGGCTTGACCCAAGCCGTTCCCGACGTTCGACCGCACACGCTGTTCGTGCTGCTCGATTCCGGCGGGGTCTGGCGCTCGGCCTTCGGGTTCCGGCTGGCGTCTCGCTACCTGTACGGCGGCAGGGCCGTGGGTTGGGCTTACGGGACCGCTCCCGTGATGTTCCCGTCACAGTTCACAACCGCCGGCGTAGTCTGCGAACCCTGGCACGACGTGCAGCGCGCCTGGCGCGAGCCGCCCACGCTCCACCGCTTCGAGGAGATCGTGGTGGTCAGACACGGAGCCGACGGCCGCGTCGAGGTCGCGCCGACCTGGCCGCTCGAGCTCCCTCCGCTCCCGCCAAGTGCCCGCTACGAGCCGCGGGCGCGCATCCTGGACACGCCGGGCGCCTACCGGTCCCGGGCGATCTTCAACTCCATCGCCAGCCCGGAGTCCTTGGCGCCCCCGATTAGCTGGGACGAAGCCGTCGCACGCCGGCCGAAGTCGTGAGCTGCGACGCGGTCACTCGCGGCGGGCCGCCGAGCCGAGAATCGCGACCCCCAGCACCACGCCGATCAGCGACACGCCAACGCCCAGCCAGACCGAGGATGCGGCATAGGTGAACACGACGGAATGGCGCCCCGCGGGCACGGCAACCGCGCGAAAGGCCACGTTCGCCCGATGCAGAGGCTGTGCGACGCCGTCGACGCTGGCGCGCCAGCCGGGCCAATAGGCATCCGACATGACCAGGAACGCCTCGCGCGAGGCGGTCACTTCGGTCTCGACACGCGCGGTCCCGAAGCGAGCCACTCGGCACGAGCCAGCGCTCGGGGCGGCAGCGGCGCGCGCTCCAACGTCGGGGAGGATCACCTCCCGGCGTGGATCGAAACCGGGCGAGACGAGTGTGCGTGTCGCAGCCTCTCCATCTTCCGACCGGACGCCGTCGACGACGTAACAGTGCGGCAGCGGCGCGGGGACTCGGAAGAGATGCACGTCCTCGCCCAGGAGCGTCCGTTCGACGCGTACGAGCTGGAGGCCGGCGGGCACTCGGGAATCGAGAGTCACGACGTGCGTGACTGCGCCCAACTGCAGCAACCGCAGCAGCTCGGGCCCGTCCTGCGAACCGAAGGCCAGCGCGCTCAGCCGTGCCACGAAGGGGTTCTGGGTACCCTGGATGTCGAGCTCATAGCTCGACGAGAGGGCGTAGAGCCGGGCGACCTGGGTCAGCAGCATCTGCCTGTAGTTCACGGCGAGCGCGACGGCTGGATCCATCTCGGTCGGCACGCTGCCGGGCTGATACGGCCGCCCCTCGGCCGGGCGGGTGCGCGTGAAGATTCGCGTCCCGCCATCGTCGCGGATCGCCTGAACCAGCGGCGGGCGGTAGCGCAGCAGCGCCGCGGGCGCGACCGCGTTCAACGACAGGTGGGCGACAGCCGGTGGGGCGGCCGCCAGCAGCGCCGCCACACCGCGTGCCACCGCACCGGCGCGGCCTGAGGCTCGCGTGCTGGCGGCGGCCAGGACCGCGAGGGACACCCCAAGGGCCAGACCGGACTCGACGACGAAGGAGCGGACCAGCGTCTCGCGCACCGAGGCTGCCTGGGAGCCGAGCCGCTCGAGCAGGCGCGGCGCCCCAAGGATCCCCAGGGTGGCCAGGACGACGAGCGTGACGGCGAAGCTGCGCCGAGCACGGCGCTCGCGCGCCGCCAGGGCCTCCAGACCGAACGCCGCCAGCACCGCCACCGCCAGCGCCAGGAGCAACGTCAGCTTCACCGGATAGCGGATCGATCGGAGCAACGCGGCCAGGCCGGCGACAAGGTCGTAGATGGGAGCGTGCCGACCGAGCGCCACTCCCAGCGCGAGCACCGCGACGGCGGCGAAGCAAGCTCCGCCCTGCCGCCAGCGAGCCACGGCCCCGGATGCCGCCAGCGCCAACGCCGGGGTGCCGAGGAAGACCGAGTAGAAGAGCGGCGCGGCGAAGTCGTCGAGCGCGGGCGCGGGCGACGCCGGCAGCCCGCGCAGGAACACCGGAAGTCCGAGTTGCAGCAGCGCGAGCGGGTGCAACGACCAATACGAACGCACCCGGTAAGGAAGGTCGGCCCGCGAGGTTTGCGAAAGCAACCCCAGAAGGGGAATCCACTGCGCCGCCGACAAGATCAGCGCCGTCGCGACGGCGAGCGCCGCCAACAGCGCGAGGCGGCGCCAGTCCGGCCGAGGCTGGCGCGCAGTCAGGAAGCAAGCCCCGGAAGCCAGCCCGGCCATCAGCACCGTCTCCGAGCCCGCCACGAGGCACGCCGCGATGCTCGCCCCCCACAACACGGCCGCCGCGGCCCGCTGGGTGCGGCGCGTCGCGTCGGCGGCGAGCAGCGCCCAGGGCATCCAGCTCGCCCCGGAGAAGAGCGTCAACATGTTCACCACCGACAGCCACGGACCCGACGACATCCAGAGCGCGGCGCCGCAGACGCACGACACGCGGGAGAGCGAGCGCGCGCGCAGGAAGAGATACAGGCCCGCCCCTCCGAACAGATGATGGGCGGCCACGCTCAGAGAATAGAAGACGCCTGCCGGCAGCAGCACCGAGAGCCACGTCGGCGGGTAGAAGACCTGCGCCGCGAACTCCATCAGTGGTTCGCCGAAGGACAGGTGCGGGTCCCACCACGGCAAAGAGCCTTCGCCCACGGCGCGTACCAGCGCCTCGGTCTGCGCCTGCCAGAAAAGCGCGATGTCACGCTCGAAGAGCACCTGGCCGCGCAGCAGCGGCGCGAAGAACCAGAGGTGGCATGCCACGAGTGATAAGGCGGCCAGCGAACGCAGGAGCCGTGGTGAGACGCTCATCGCGACGCGCCAGGGCTTCCGGCCCTGGACCAGAGCGTCAGCCTCTCGAACCTCTCGATTTCCTTCCAGCCGTCGCCGTCGATCGAGGGACCGGGGGACGGGAGCACCGCGAATCGGGCGCCGATCGCGGTGGCCGACCGGCCTCGCTCACGATCGGTGGTGGCGAGAGAGTAGAAGTGCTCGAGCTCGGAGACGCGCTGCGCGAACTCCGGCGTCATCACCCTGTGCCCGGCGACCACGCTGCACGGCGTGAGCCCGGCCACGAACAAGCCGATGTCGGGAGACGCCAGCACCCTGTCACCCTCGCGGCAGATCGGGCGCAACCTGTCGATCAGCGCGGGCACCTCGCGGCCCACGAATACCGCTCGCGGGGGGTTCAGGTACATCCCCAACAGGATCAGCGAACTGGGCACGAGCAGGACGCAGGCGGTGGGCAAGTAGCGCGCCGGCGTCCCGATCGCCGCCAGCAACACCAGCACCGTCACCAGACTCGGCAGAAACTGCGGAACGAACGGCAACAGCGGATAGAGCAGGAGGATCACTCCCAGGGTCGCCGCCAGGCTCAGCCAGAGCGTGGTGAAGAGGCTCCGCCCGATCTCCGTGAAGGGGATGTCCCGGCGCCGCGAGCCGATGGCGGCGAGGACCGCCGCCGGTCCCAGCGCGAATGCGAATTCCAGGAGCCGCGGTAACCCCACGACGTTCTGGGCGCCGCTCCAGACCGCGAAGGAGGGATGGAACCGGAACACCAGCACGGCATACAGGATCGCCGGCGACAACCAGACGAGACTCAGAAGGTCTCCGGCCACCTCTCCCAGCGCACGGCCACGGGCGAGCTCGAGGGCATGCCACGCCGCGACCACGAGGATCACCAGGACGATCTCGTAGGGGCGCGTGACCAGCAAGGCCGTCGCGGTCACCAGCCATGCCAGACGACCCCGACGCGCGTGGCGCCACTCGACGAAAAAGACGAGCGCCCAGAGGAAGAGCGCCGTTCCGAGCGGCGCGTGCGGCCCTCCCGCCAGCCGCTGGTTCCAGGGGAACATCACCATTCCCACGTCAGGGGTCTGGCCCATGGCCGCCCCCAGCCACAGGCGCAGCCAGCCGAGGCCGCCCGCCGTGGCGAACAGTAGCAGCCGCCACGCCAGCCGCTCCGGCCCACAGCACTGGCTCACGACCCGCGCCGCCACGCTCAGCAACAGGCCCGAGGCCAACGCCCCGAGCGCGTGGAAGGCGAGCGCCAGGTCGCCCCCGAGCAGTCGCGCCAGGAATCCAGCGGCCGTCCACTCGAGATTCAGCAGCATCGGCTCGCGGAGCCGGATGTCGAACTTGTTGTAGAGCAGGACCCTGCCGCGCATCGATTGCTCGGCGAACGACAGGTATTGGTAGAAGTCGTCCCAGTAGGACAAGAAGCCCGGGAACCAACGGCCGCTGGGCGGCAGAAGCCGCGCTTGCGCGAACGGCCACAGCGTCACCGCGCACCAGAGGAGCCAGAGCCAGACGAGCTGGCTCTTCCAACCACGCTCGCTCATCGCGGCTGCCGGCGGTACACGATCACTGGTCTTGGCGCGAGACGCCCTCGATTCCGAGAACGAAGTCAGGACCGAAAGCCAGGGACGGCGTCTGGAATCCGATCGGCACGCCGCCGGCGAGGACGCGTTCCACGATCGCGAGCGAGGTGAGCGCGGTGAGCGTGTAGCCCTCGGGGGTCTGGAGGCGCGAGGTCGCGAAGCCCGCGCTCGCGTCTACGGCCTCTCCCCAGAGATAGCAGCGGGCGCGGGCGCGGACCTCCGCGGAAGGGCCCGCGGCGCCGGTGCGAACACGCGCCTTCAGGAAGCGCTGGACCGGCGCCGATCCGAGCAGTGGGCCGAGAACGCGCGTCAGCTTCATGCCGATCCGGGATGCGGCGGGCGCGGCGAGATACACCTCGATGTTGGGGATTCCGGTCGAGTGAAAAGCCGTCGATACGTCACCCCACGGAATCGTCACCGACGCGCGCGGGCCGCGGCCGTAGTCGATCGATCGGGTCTTCCAGGCGGAAGGGACCCGCTTCAGTTTGCCGTCGCGGCGGACGAGCCCGCCCTTGTCGATGCCCTCGATCATCGTGGTGGCCGTGCCGCGAGAGAGGCCGCCCGTGGATTGAAAGGCCAGCGCGAGATGGGTCGCGCCGGGCAGGCGGCGCTTCAGGTGAGCCGCCAGGCAATCCGAGGGAACCACATCGAAGCCCGCGCCCGGCAAGAGCAGCACGCCGGCGGCTTTGGCTTCGGCGTCGCGCGCGAAGAGCGACTCGAAGACGACGACCTCGCCAGTGATGTCGAGATAGTGGGTCTTCGTTCGAAGGCACGCGTCGGCCATCGCCTTCGAGGTGTGCGCGAACGGACCGGCGCAGTGGAGAACGACGTCGATCCCGGCCAGGCCCGCGTCGAGCGCGACGGGTTCGCCCAGTGAAAAGACTCGCGCCTCGAGACCGAGCTCCCTGGCGAGAGGTCCGAATGCGGCCGCGTTCCGGCCCGCCAGCACCGGCTTCAGACCGCGAGCCGCGGCCATCCGCGCGGTCAGTTCGCCCGTGTAGCCGCTGGCTCCATAGATGAGGAATTGACCCATGTTCGAGCGCTATCATAGGACCATGCCAGCGCGGCCCCTGGGGTCCGGAATGATCTCCTTCGGGATGGTTTCGATTCCGGTGAATCTCTTCACGGCGGCGGAGTCCGCCTCGTCGATTTCCTTCAACCTGCTCGACGGCAAGACGAAGCAGCGCCTCAAGCAGAAATACGTCCGCAAGGGCGAGAACGAGCAGGACGTCGAGGTCACTCGCGCCGAGATGGTGAAGGGCTACGAGTTCTCGAAGGACCAGTACGTCACTTTCACGAGCGACGAGATCAAGGCGATGCAGGAGGAGTCGAACAAGACGATCGAGATCACCGAGTTCGTCCCGCTCGCCAAGATCGATCCCGTCTACTACGACAGCGCCTATTACCTCGGCCCCGAGCAGGGCGGCGAGAAGGCCTACAAGCTGTTGAACGCCGCGATGAAGGAGACGGGCCTATCGGCGCTAGCCAGGTGGTCGACGCGCGGCAAGCAGCACCTGGTCCTGATCCGGCCGATCGCCGGCGGTCTGGTGATGCAGCAACTCCTCTACAAGGACGAGGTCAGGGACTTCAGCGAGGTCGGCGTGCCCGAAGCCGAGGTCAAGGAGAGCGAGCTGAAGCTCGCCGTGCAACTCGTCGGGCAGATCGCAAAAGACGAGTTCCACCCCGAGAACTACCAGGATGAAGTCCGGAAGCGGATGCACGAGGCGATCCAGCGCAAGATCGAAGGCCAGGAGATCAGCGCCGCGCCCGAGCAGCCGCGCGCCCAGATCATCGACCTGATGGAAGCCCTGAAGGCCTCGCTCGCCGGCAAGACAGCCGCCGCGGCGGCCGCGGCCGAAGCGAGGGCCGAAGAGCCAGCGGAAGCGGCCACCGGCACCGAGGGCAAGACCGCGCTGCGCGGCCTGAGCGGCGGCAAGGGCAAGCGCTAACCGCACCACCGCTCGTCCGGAAACGAGGAGCGATCATGAAGAGAAATCTTGCCTTGCTGGCAGCCGCCAGCGCGTTCACGCTGGGTCTCCCGGCGCAGCCCGCGAGCGATCCCGCCGCGCGCGCCAAGCAGCTCCACGCGGACGCGATCGTGCTCGACACCCACATCGACGTGACCCAGCGCCTGATGATCAAGGGCTGGGATTTCTTCGCGCGCCACAAACCACCCGAGCCCGGCGCGCGCGGCCTCCCGAGCGGCCCCGACGCCGCGAGCCACGTGGACTACCCGCGCATCCGCGAGGGCGGTCTCGACGGCCTGTTCTTCTCGATCTACATGCCGGGCAGCGTGACCGGGCCGATCGCCGTGAAGCGCGCGCTCGAGCAGATCGACGCGGTGCGCGCTCTCGTCGACGCTCATCCCAAGGAGATGGCTCTCTGCACCAGCGCCGCCGAGGTCCGCGCCACGCACAAGGCCGCCAAGGTCTGCGCGCTCCTGGGGATGGAGGGCGGCCACATGATCGACGGGAGCCTCGCCGTGCTGCGCGACTACGCGCGGCTCGGCGTGCGCTATCTGACCCTGACGCACTCGATCAACACCACCTGGGCCGACTCGTCGGGCGACAAGCCCAAGCACGACGGCCTCACCGACTTCGGCAAGGACGTGGTGCGCGAACTGAATCGGCTCGGCGTGATGGTGGACGTGTCGCACGCCGCCGACAAGACCTTTTGGGACGCGCTCGCGGTGAGCCGCGCGCCGCTCCTGGCCTCGCACTCCTCCTGCCGGGCGCTCTCCGGCCACCCGCGCAACATGAGCGACGCGATGATCCAGGCGCTCGCCGCCAAGGGCGGCGTGATCCAGATCAACTACCTCGACACCTACCTCGACGACGCACTCTACCGCGCCCAGGACGCGCGCCGCCCGCAGACCGACGCCAAACGCGCCGAGCTCGAGAAGCTCTACCCGGGCGAGGAGAACACCGCCAAGCGCTTCCAGGAGCTGCGCGCGTTCTCGCAATCGCTC
>CAZVOI010000875.1:0-2170 GCA_964628275.1 uncultured Acidobacteriota bacterium
CCCTGGCCAAGGACCCGCGCGAGCGCTACGCCTCCACCCTGGACTTGGCGCGGGAGCTCCGCAACCTCGCGGAAAAGCTCGGTGAGGCCTCCTCGATTCCGACCGTGCCGATGCGCCCGTTCCTGGGGCGCCAAAAGGTCCGGCGCGTGGCCGTGGCCGGGTTTTTGAGCCTGGTGGCGCTCGCGGCGGCGGTGGCGCCGGTGCGGAGGGCCGCGCTCGGCTGGTTTGGGGCAGCGAAGGTGCCGGCGGCGAAACAGATCGCGGTCCTCGCATTCGCCCACTCCGGGGGCGACGTCGGAGCCTTTTGCGACGGGCTCGTGGAGACGCTCACGAGCCGGCTGACCCAGATCGAACCGCTCCGGACATCGCTGTGGGTGATCCCGGCCGCCGACGTGAGGCAATCGGGCGTCACCAGCGCGGCCCAGGCGCGCCGGGCCTTCGGGGTCAACCTGGCCGTGACCGGCAGCATGCAGCGCAACGGGGATCAACTGCGGCTCACCGCGAACCTCGTGGACACGGCGAGCCTGAGGCAGCTGAGCGCGACCACCCTCGACGCGCGCATGGACGACGTTGCCACCTGGCAGGACGGGCTCGTGGACAAGGTGGCGCGGATGCTGGAGGTCGAGCTCGACCCGGGGACGCGCAAGGCGCTGCACGCCGGGGGGACGAGCGTAGGCGGGGCCTACGAACTCTACCTGAAAGGGCGGGCGGAGCTGCGGGGCGAAGCACACCCGGAGAGCACCGCCCGGGCCATCGGCCTGTTCCAGCAGGCCATCCAACAGGACCCCACCTACGCTCTCGCCTATGCGGGCATGGGTGAAGCGCAGTGGCGCCGCTACGAGCAGACGAAGGCCTATGACGCCGTCGAGCTGGCGCAGCAGGCCTGCCGCAAAGCGGCCGAGCTGAACGACCTCCTCGCCCCCGTTCACGTCACCCTGGGCGTCATCCATGCCGGCACCGGCCGTCACCAAGAAGCGATCCGCGACTACCAGCGCGCGCTCGCGCTCGAGCCGGCGAACGACGAGGCCCTCCGCGATCTGGCCGACAGCCAGGCGGCCTTGAACCAGGTGTCGGAAGCGGAGGCCACCTACCGCAAGGCCATCGAGCTGCGGCCTGACTACTGGGGCGCGCACACCGGGCTCGGGGCGTTCTACGCGAGCCAATCGCGGTTCGCGGCCGCCACCGCGGCGATGGAGCGCGCCCAGAGCCTCGCCCCCGACAATGTTCGGGTCTTGAGCAACCTGGGCGGTCTTTACCAGTTCCTCGACCGTCCGGCCGAAGCGCTCCAGGTGCTCACCCGCGCCGTGGCGTTGCGGCTCGAGCCCGACGCGCTCTCGAACCTGGCCCGCCTCCAGTTCGCCGAGGGCCGCTACACCGAGGCCGCGCGCTCGTACGAGCGGCTGGTGCCTCTGCGCGAAGGCGACTCGACCCTCTGGCACAACCTGGCCGCTGCCTACTACTGGGCGCCGGGCGAGCGGGAGCGTGCGAAGGCTGCGTACCAAAGGGCGGTGGCGGCGGGGGAGAAAGAGCGCGGCACGAACCCGCGGGATCCAAAGCTCTTGATGCGCCTCGCCGATTGCTACGTCATGCTCGGGCGGAGCAAGGCCGCTCGCGACTCGGCCACGGCCGCCCTCGAGCTGGCGCCGGCTGACGTCGCGCTCATGGTGGCCGCGGCCGAGGTTTACGAGCAGCTGCACGACCGGAACCTGGCGCTCGCGTGGGCGACCAAGGCGCTCGCCAACGGATATTCCCGACAGCTTCTGGAGAGCACGCCGGCCCTCGCCGAGCTCCGGCGGGATCCGCGATTTCGTGCACCGTCCGCCCCGCCGAGCGCCAAACCCGAACGCAGCACGCGGGCGGCGGCCGGCTTCGTCACAAGACCCGTCTAAGGAGGCAGCATGGAAAACGAGGGACGCCGCATGGAGATCGAGGAGATCGAGGCCAGGATCAGGGCGCGTAGGTAATACAACAGCCGTCCACTCGTCAACAACCCTCCTCGGGGCGGCTCATTCCGGGGCGCTCACCGACCCCGGCGGGGCCTGGACTGGCTCGCTGGACCTTCACGGGAGAACGCCTGTGGCCTCGATCCGGCTCGAGGCGCAGGCTCCGCCGCCCCGTGGCCCGTCCCCCGTCCCGCGCGGAGTCCAGGAGGAAGCGGGGCGCGGCGCGG
>CAZVOI010000876.1:0-3098 GCA_964628275.1 uncultured Acidobacteriota bacterium
GTTGGTCGAAGGTCCGACGCTTCAGGAGCGGATCGTCCAGGGCGCGATCCCGCTCGAAGAAGCGTTGGGGATCGCGAAGCAGATGGCCGAGGCCCTCGAGTACGCCCACGAGCACGGCGTCGTCCACCGCGACCTGAAGCCGGCGAACGTCAAGCTGACCAACGACGGCGCCGTCAAGGTCCTCGACTTCGGTCTGGCCAAGGCGCTTGCCGACGATCCGATGTCGCCCGAAGTCTCCAACTCGCCGACGCTGAGCGCGGTCGCGACGCGGGCCGGGATCATCCTCGGCACGGCGGCCTACATGTCGCCGGAGCAGGCCAGAGGCAAGACAGTCGACCGGAGATCGGACGTCTGGTCTTTCGGCGTGGTGCTCTGCGAGATGTTGACCGGACAACGACTGTTCACGGGTGAAACAGCCCCCGACACGCTGGCTCGCGTCCTGGAGCGCGCGCCCGACTTCGGGGCGCTCCCCGATGGGACGCCCTCGAAGGTCCGCGGCCTGTTGGGCCGCTGCCTTACCAAGGACCCGAAGCAGCGGCTGCAATCGGTCGGGGAAGCGCGGATCGCGATCGAGGCCGTGCTCGCGGGCGCTGCCGAGGAGCCGGCCGCGGCCCGGTACGCGGTCGTGGCGCCTGTGACGCCGGCCTCGCGCCGGTCCCTGGCTTGGATCGTCGCGCTCGCTGGTTGGGCCGCGGCGCTGGTGGCTATGTGGTCGGCATGGCGGCCGACCCGTGAGCCCGCGACACCCGTGCGCCTGAGCGTGGAGCTGGGAGTGGACGCCTCGCTCGTGACGAGCCTCGGACCCGCAGCGATCCTCTCACCCGACGGCAAGCTGCTGGCCTTCACGGCACAGAAAGCCGCCGGCCAGCCGCCGCAGCTCTACGTGCGGCGGCTCGAGCAGCTTCAGGCCTCTCCGCTCTCTGGGACCGAGAACGCCCGCAACCTGTTCTTCTCGCCCGACGGCCAGTGGCTCGGCTTCTTCGCCGATGGCAAGCTCCGGAAGGTCGCCGTCACCGGAGGAGCAGCCGTGACGGTCTGCGATGCGCGAGACGACCGCGGCGGAACCTGGAGTGAGGACGGGACGATGCTCTTTCTGGCTCGACCGGGCAGCGGCCTCTCTCGGGTGCCCTCTGCCGGAGGGACGCCGGAAATCGTGACGACACCCGATCAGGCCGTCGGAGGCTTCTCGGACCGTTGGCCGCAAGCCCTGCCCGGAGGCAAGGCGGTGCTCTTCACGGCCGGCCCTCCCAATGACTACGAGGACGCGAGCATCGTGGTGCAGTCGCTGCCCAAGGGCCCGAGGAAAGTCCTGCAGCGAGGCGGCTACCACGGCCGCTACCTTCGCAGCGGCCACATCGTCTACATCCACGAGGGGACGCTCTTCGCCGCGCCTTTCGATCTCGGCCGGCTGGAACTGACAGGCCCGCCCGTGCCGATGCTCGAAGGTGTCACCGCCAACTCGGCAACCGCGGGAGCGCAGTTCGCCCTCTCGGACCGCGGCACGCTGGCCTTCGTGCCAGGGCCGAGGGTCGGGACCGCCGTTCCGATTCAATGGATGGGCAAGGACGGGAAGACCGAGCCCCTGCGAGCCCTCGCCGGCCACTACAACAACCTCCGTTTCTCTCCTGACGGCCAACGGCTCGCCTTGGAGGTTCGCGAGGGCCGCGAGCTGGACGTGTGGGTGTACGAGTGGGGGCGCGACACGATGTCCCGCCTGACCTTCGATCCCGGCGACGACGCGGGGCCGGCATGGACCCCGGATGGGCGCCGGATTGCCTTCGCCTCCAAGCGGGCGGACAAGGCGACGGCGAACCTCTACTGGCAAAGGGCGGATGGGACGGGGGAGGCGCAGCGCTTGACCGAGAGTACGAACCAGCAGTTCCCGGCGTCGTGGCACCCGAGCGGAAAGTTCCTTGCGTTCGAGGAAAACAATAGGCAAGGGAACTGGGGCCTCTGGATCCTGCCGATGCAGGGCGACGAAACCTCGGGATGGAAGCCGGGGAAGCCCAGCGTGTTCCTGAACAGCCCCTTCGCCGAGGTCGAGGCGGCCTTTTCCCCCGATGGCAAATGGCTGGCGTACGCTTCCCTCGAATCGGGCCGGTTCGAGATCTACGTGCGTCCGTTCCCGGGCCCAGGCGGCAAGTGGCAGGTCTCCACCGCCGGCGGCGTCTTTCCGATCTGGTCCCCGAACCGGAAAGAGCTGCTCTACCGGACGCCCGAACTCACGCTCATGGTCGCTGCTTACGCCGTTGAAGGGGATTCGTTCCGCGCTGGGAAGCCGCGACAGTGGTCTTCGATGCTGATCGAGATGCAGGCACGGGGCCTCTACAGTCGCACCTTCGACCTGCACCCGGACGGCCAGCGCTTCGCGGTGCTCAAAGCCGCGGAACAGGCCAATGAAAAGCTCGACCATCTCGTCCTGATCCAGAACTTCTTCGACGAGCTGCGCCGGGTCGCGCCGACGGCGAAGCGGTGATCGCGGCCGGGCCTTTCACCTCACCGCCAAGATCGTCAGGCAGGTTCGGCTTGCGCGTCCGACGGGAGGCTGAGCTTCAGGCGCCGAGGAGGTTCAGGAACTCGGCGTCGCTCAGGTCGGAGGCCGCGAGGGCCCATTCCTTGAGCCGGGCCGGGTCGCCACAAGCCTCGATCATCGGCTTCACCTCATCGAACACAGCCAGATGGTGCTTGCGCGCCAGTGCGACACACAACTCGCGCTCAGCCTCCAAGCGGCCCTGGGCCCGACCCTTGGCCTCGCCCTTGGCCTCGCCCTCCACATAAAGACTCGACTGCATCATGCGATCCCTCCCGACAATGCGGGCCAGCTCGTCGACAGTGTAGTACCGGCCCGCGAGCGCCAACAAGACATCCTCGGCTGCCGGCAGACGTTCCTCGGGAAAGGCACGCTCGATGCACGTGACAGCCTCTTCCAGCAATGAAAGATCGTCGCCCCCGCGCATGAGCGGGACGAGCGCCAGAAGGCCCGGCGCGCCTTGCGCCAGGCTTTCTCTCGCGTCCAGCTCCCAAAGGCAGACTTCTTCGAAGCTCCAGCGGTTGATCTCGCGCCCGCCGAACAAGACCCGGAACACGGCTTCCTGCTT
>CAZVOI010000877.1:0-1505 GCA_964628275.1 uncultured Acidobacteriota bacterium
GATGCAGGGGTATTTGATAGTCCGATAGAGCACCTCTGGGGGTACGCCCCTCTGGGGGGGTGTGGGGGGCGCGAGGCCAGCGCCCCCCACGTCCACTCTCCAGCAGTCCTGGCTCGTTGTTGTTCTTGTCCGTTCCGTCCCGTGTCGTGTCCGTTTCCGTATCGGAGGCAACGCCTTTGAAGAACTCGCTGCTGCAGACCGTCAACCGCTTCCTAGACGCACCTCTCGATGTCTCACCCCGGATCCTGCTCATCCTCGCGTTCCTGTGCCTGATCCCGACCTACTTCGCGCCGCTCTACAACATGACGATGTTCGCCCCGCAGTACCACGACGGGCTGCGGCTCGACATCTACAGCTACAAGCTCGTGGGCGGGAACGAAGGCCAGGACGTCAAGGAGATCAACATCCTCAACCACTACATCGGCATGAAGGACCTGGTCACCGAGGACTTCACCGAGTTCAACTGGCTGCCGTTCGCCATCGGCATCTTCGGGCTGCTGTTCCTGCGCGCGGCCGTGCTCGGCAAGACGTCGCACCTCGTCGACGTGACGGTGCTGTTCGTCTACTTCGGCCTGTTCGCGCTCTGGTCCTTCGGCTACAAGATGTACCACTACGGCCACAACCTCGACCCGAAGGCGGCCGTGCGGGTGGACCCCTTCATGCCGCCGATGTTCGGCTACAAGAAGCTCGCGAACTTCGAGGTCTACTCCTACCCGCAGCTCGGCTCCTACGCGCTCGGCGCGGCTGCGCTGGTGCTGCTCGCGGCGTTCTTCCTCGCCTGGCGGCAGTGGCGGCGGGAGACGGCGTAGGATGAGCAGATGCGGCAGCAGGAGCGCGCGACCCGCCTGCGCCGAGCGGCCTTGACGGCTGCGGCGGCCTTCACCGGCGTGCTGCTCGCCTGCGCCGCCCTGACCGCGCCCGCGAGCGCACAGGAGATGACGGCGCTCGCCCCCGGCGCGCTCGAAGGCCGCCCGGCGGCAGCCGAGCTCAGTCCGCTCCAGGCGCGGCTCGACGACGCACCTCCCGGGGCGACCGTCGAGGTCGAGCCGGGCGAGTATGTGGGCGACCTGTTCCTGGACAAGCCGGTCCGGCTCGTGGGGCGCGGGCGGCCGAGGCTCGTGGGCTCGGGCCGCGGCAGCGTCGTCCGCGTTCGCGCCCCTGACGTCACGCTCGAGGGCTTCGCGATCGACGGCCGCCGCGGTGGCGACCTCTCCCGCGACTCCGCGGGCGTCCACACGGCGTCGCGGAACACCGTGCTGCGCGGCCTGGAGATCCGGGACGCGCTCTTCGGCGTCTACCTGCGCGAGGCGGCGGGCGCCGTCGTCGAGCGCTGCCGGATCCGCGGCATCCCCGGCCGGGACCCGGGCGAGAAGGGCTCGGGCATCCATGCCTTCAACATGGAGGGCTTCCGCTTCGTGGGGAACGAGGTCGTGGACGTGCGTGACGGCCTCTACCTGCAGAACGCCTCGAAGGGTGTGATCCGCGGCAACGTCGCGCGCGACGTG
>CAZVOI010000878.1:0-14341 GCA_964628275.1 uncultured Acidobacteriota bacterium
CCTGGCCGCCGCGCTGGTGCGGCGCCTGAACGAGGCTTCGGTGGAACCGCGCGTCCCTCTTTTCGCTCGTTCATCCATGGATGCGGCGGAGTCGCTCACATCGGTTCTAGAGCCGCTGGTGGCTGCCAGAGGCGGCGGGAGGTTACCCGGCTAGCTTTGAGACTGGACAGCACCGACCGACGCTTCGACCGAGTTGCTGGCGCCAGGGGGACGCCGTGGATCACCAACGCGTTGGCCCCACACGGGCGTGGCCGAGCACCGTCACTCAGGAGGAACCTGGAGGCTCATGGTCTACTCGGCGTTGGCGGTCGCGGCTCGAGCCGCTCGACCGGGCCCCAGTCGGGGCGAGCGACGAAGCGCATCAAGCCCCCCGCAAACCCGAGCCCGTGACTGGTGTGGAGCACGAGGAAGATCAGCGCCACGAGCGGCGTCAACCGGCGCGCGTCCGAACCGGTCACCCGGAGGGCCTCCGCTCCGAGTACCAGCGCGTAGAGAAGGAAGGCAAGTGGGGCGAGAGGCCGCAGGCCCGGGGTGGCCAGCAACCCGAGTGCTCCGGTGACTCCGAGGAATGGGAACATCGGCCGAAGCGACCGAAGACGCCCGTGCTTGAGCAGGGTCCGACCGCGTCCCTGCCCGTAGCGGAAGTACTGCCGGGCCAACGCGACCATGGAACCGCGCGGATAGTAGTGGACGACGATCTCGCGGCTCAGGTAGATCCTGCCTCCGGCCTCGAGGATGCGCTGGTTCAGCTCGGCGTCCTCGTTGGTGAAGGCCAGCGGGTCGTAGAGGCCCGCCGTCTCGAACACCCGGCGTCGGAAGGCACCCAGGAACACGGTGTCGACCCAGCCGTCCCGGTCTTCCGATCGGTATGCCGCTCCGCCGACGCCGAGGGGGCTTCGCAAGGCCCGACACATCGCGTCCTGAAACCGACCCTCAGCCCGGGCGCGTTGAGCTCCGCCCACGTTGTCGGCTCCTGTGCGCTCGAGTGCTTCGACACACTGCCGGACGTAGTCGGGCGCGTACTCGCAGTGCACGTCCATGCGGACTATGATTTCGCCGAGAGCCCGGCGGATGGCCGCGTTCATGCCCGCGGCCTGCAGGCGCTCCGGGTTGTCGATGACGTTTAGACGGGAGTCCTCGCGCTGCAACCGCTCCAGGATGGCCCGTGTCCCGTCGCTGCTGCGCCCGTCTGCGACCAGGATCTCCAGACGATCCTGCGGGTAGTCCTGGCACTGGACGCTCCGCAGGCAGGCCTCGATATAGGCCTCCTCATTGAGACAGGGCATGGCAATCGTGACGAAGGGCCGGGCGGATAGCGCCTCATCGTGCCGCCGCCCAGCCTCTGGCGTGCCCGACGGCGAGGTCCGCGTCGTTGAGGAGTCCGCCATGTTCAAGAGGAAGAACGCGTGCCGCTCATATGTTGGCCGACTGAGACCTCTGCTATAGCAGTAAGCGCACCGTCCACGGGGTTCTGCACGTGTGCGAGCGATGCAAGGCGCGCTGGCCAGGAGCTTTGAGCATAAGGCATCAACTGCCGGCAAAGAACTCGGGCAGTTCCAAAGCCGCGGCGAACATGGGGCGTGTTGTGTAGCGTTCCACGGGAACACGCTTCAATTTCCATGGCTCCCAGGTCGCGGCCCGGTTGATGCCCTTCTGGTAGGTGAAGGCGAGGCGGTAGCCTGCCTGCCGGGTGGCCGCCAGCACCTGCGGATTCACGGCGTCGCGTCCTCCCACCGGGTAGGCCAGCGCCAACACCGGGCGGCCGATCTCGCGCTCGATAGCGGCCTTGGAGGCCTCCAGTTCATGGCGCAGGACGGCTGCGTCGGCAATGCTCGGCAGAGTGGGGTGTGACACGGTGTGCGATCCAAACTCCATGCCGGCAGCGGCCATGGCGCGCACTTGGGTCCAAGTCATCACGGCGCTGAACCGGCGCTGGCTTTCCGACATCTCTACGCCGGCCACCCGCTCGAGTTGATCGAGGGTCTGCAGGCGCAGCGCCTCGGGCGCACGCTTGAGCAAGCGCAACAGCTTCACCGCCGCGGCGCGCCTCGATGCCAGGGTATCGCCAGGCTCCAGGGTGATCTGCAAGGCATCGAGCTGCAACTGAGTGGCTGTTGTGCGCAGCAGCACATGCACCAGCCAGTCGAACCAGAACACCTGGGCCGTGTCGACGTAGCCGGTGGAAAGAAAGAACAGCCCTGGCACGCGATGCCGCACCAGCACCGGGAATGCCACATCATGGTTGTCATCGAAGCCGTCGTCGAACGTCACCATGACGGCGCGCCTGGGCAGGGGCTGCCCGCCATGCATCGCGTCGGCCACCTGCTGGCACGACACGGGCCGGAAGCGCCGCGCAACATAGGCCATCTGCCAGTCGAATTCTTCAAGGGTGGCACTGACGAGCTCGATGTCGAACGGGTAGCTGGCCTCGTCCAACTCTGGCAGCACGCGGTGATACGCCAGCACACGCAAGTCCCTGACCAGCGCCGAACGCAGGCCGCCCAGCGTCTGCGTCAGGCTCAGGGCATTCAACAGACGGCTCGCCAGTTCGCGTTTCCCAAGCATGCAGTACCCGCTCGTGCGCGATCAGCCGGACCAATCCGACACGAGCTTGAAACGGAGCCCGCGGGCGCCGGCATCGGCGACCAGACCGGGCAGCGCGGTCGCCGCCAATGGACAGCTGTCGTGAAGGAGGACGAGATCGCCCGCCCGGACCGGGCGCTCCCGCAGCCGGCGGGCGAGCTCAGCGCCGTCTGCGGCCTCGAAATCACGCGGATCGACATTCCACAGCACCACCGTCTGACCTGCGCCGAGAAGGCGGATGAGCTTGGCGAGTGTCAGGTTGCCGTGGGGGGGCCGGAAAAGGCGCGACTTGACGCCGGTGAGCTCGTGGATGAGTCGGACCGAGTCTTCGACTTCCGCGAGCAGCTCGGAAGCGCTCGTCTCGCGAGGCTCGTGGTGGTGGTAGGAGTGGTGCCCGATGGCATGTCCCTCAGCGACGACCCGGCGGACGATCTCGGGATGACTGGCGGCGCGAGCGCCGACCACGAAGAACGTTGCATGGATTCCCTGAGCGGCCAGCACGTCCAGCACCCGCGGCGTGTGCTCGGGGTGCGGACCGTCGTCGAAGGTAAGACACAAGCCGCTGCCGACCCGCGGACCGCTTGCGAGGAACCGCCGCCGCGGCAGGACGGCCGCAAGGGCCTTCCGAGCGAGTTGTCGCCAAGGGTTCGGATTCAGTGGCTCAGCCACATTCACTCCAAGAAACTCAGCCGACGGTATCCAACACCGACGTCGTCCCGTCGGTTCGAGCCAGACGGCCGCTGATCGGCGCGATTCCACCCACGAATACGTCAAGATACCGCACGCAGCCTAAACTACAACGTCGGAGTACAATGACACGGTTGGCAGGCTGGCAATTGAAGGCGCTCGAGTCGTCTGCCCCGGCGCTTCGCAGCCCAACCACGTGAACCACGCGCGACGTCTGCTTGCGGCGATAGGGCCTTTGGGGAGCCGGCACGCGCTGCGAACGAGCTCTGCGATCGAGGGCGTGATCGAAACCCGAGTTCAAGCGGCGGGTTTCGAGCTTGCCTCCGACAAGGCGCGGTGAAACGGTGCAAGCTCAGAGCTATCCGACAGTCCAGCGTCAAGCGGCCGGCAATGACATCCTCGATCGTCTCGAGGTTCCCTTGCGGCGGCCGCTGGCATTTGTCATCCCTTTCCTGTTGGTCGCGTTGGCGACGGCCGCCGTCTATTTCGTGATCCCTCGGCGCTATCAGTCTTCGATCCTGATCCTGGCCGAGTCCGAGAAGGTTCCCCAGAGCTTCGTATCCAAGATGTCCACGGAGAGCGCGCGGCAACGCTTGCTGAGCGTTCGGCAAGAGATCCTGAGCCGCACTCGGCTGGAAACGGTGATCCGAGAGCTCCAACCCTACGGCCCGAGCTCCGACACCGTCTCCGGGACGGTTCAACGCATGCGCGCTTCGATCGCAATAACGCTCAAGGGGCACGACGGTTTCAGCCTGGAGTTCATGCACGGCGATCCCAGGACAGCGATGCTGGTGACCAACCGCCTCGCGACCCTGTTCATCGACGAGGCCGCCAAGGCTCGCCAGGCCCAGGTCGAGGGCGCCTACGAGTTCATCGAGACGCAGCTCAATCAGGCGCGCCGGGAGTTGGAGGTGAAGGAGGAGGCGCTCCGGGCTTTCAAGGAGAAGCGGCTCGGCAGCCTCCCCGAGCAGCTCCCGGCGAACCTGGCGACCCTCCAGCGCATGCAACTCGAGCAGCAAGCCGTCGCGGAGAGCCTGCGCGCCGCTGAGGATCGTCTGGCGCTCCTTCAACGGAGCCTCAGCCCGGTCGGCGTCAGCGGGCCGGACGAGCTCGAGCAACTCCGCGCTCAGCTCGCGGCTCTGCGCGAGCGCTACACGGAGGAGCATCCCGACGTCAGAGCGCTCGCGGGGCGCATCTCCCGCCTGGAAGGGTCACGCGTGCGCCCCAACGAGCCAGCGCCCGCGGGGCCTGAGTCCGCCGACGTGAGCCGGGCGCGCCTCGAGGTGAGCAGCCTTCGTGCCAAACAGAGCCAGGTCGAAGAGCGGATCGTCGGATTCCAGGCTCGCGTCGAACAGGCCCCTCGCACCGAGCAGGAGTTGGGGATTCTCACGCGTGACCACCAGAAACTCAAGGAGAGCTACCTGGCGCTCTTCAGCAAGAAGATGGAAGCGCAAATCGCCCAGAGCCTCGAGCAGCGGTGGAAGGGCGAGCACTTCGTCATCCTGGACCCCGCGCATCTCCCGCAAGACCCCAGCTTCCCGAACCGGTGGGTGTTTCTGGCAGTCGGCTTGTTGGGCGGCATCGGCGCGGGCCTGATCTGCGCTTACGGGGGCGAAGCCGTTGACCATTCAATCAAGAACCTGCCGGAGCTCGAGGCGTTGATGACGCCCTGTCCCGTCATCGCGATGCTTCCTCATGTCACCACCAAGAGCAAACGGCACCCCCGTCGCGCTTCGACATGACGAACGATCCGCACGACGAGCTCGCGACCACAGTGACCGGACGAGACTTCTTCGAATCGGCGTTAGCCTTCGAGCGCGCGTCCGAGCATGCCCCGGCGGGAGCCAAGCATCCCGGGGTCGATCTGGCAGACGACCCAAGAGCCGCCGAGGAGCTGCGCCTGCTTCGCGTCAAAGTGAGAGCCCTTGGCCGCGAGCGCGCACTGTCTTGCATGGGCATCACGAGCGCGTCTCCGGGTGAGGGGAAGAGTACCCTGACCCTGGGCCTCGCTCATGCATTCGCTCAGGAAGGGGCTAAGGTCCTGATCGTCGAGGCTGACCTGCGGAGGCCCGCACTCGGGCGTTATCTCGCTCTTGGACCCGCGGAGGGGCTGGGGGAGTTTCTCGCCACGAGCGGCGGAACTGTTCCGGTCCGCCGGATCGAACCGCACGCGTTCGATCTCTTGTCGGCTGGTCGTCTCAAGTCGCCCAGGGCCGACCTTCTCGGGGGCCCCCGAATGGACGCGCTGCTCAAGGTAGCTCGCGGCGTGTACGATTTCATCATCGTGGACTGCCCGCCGCTTTTGCCCGTGGCGGATTCCCTGGTGCTCCAGGATCTCGTCGACGGCTTCCTGCTCGTCGTCAGGGCTCGGCACAGCCCCCGAGAGACCATCCTGAAAGCGGTGTCGCGTCTGAAACCCGACCGCTTGCGTGGGATCGTTTTCAACGATCACCGCGAGATCCTGAGCAGATACTACGGGTACGCGTACGACGGTTACGGTGGGTACAACTGAGTTCGAGGTCGCTCACCCGAAACGCCGACCTGTGGCTGCCACAGCTGCTGCGCGCTCGCTGGCGAAGTCGCCGGCAGCGGCCGGCGACCGATGTCTGGGTCGCCATCGCGGATCACTTCGAGCCCTATTGGCGGCGGCCCGACGACACGACGGCAGGAGCCCGGGTCGATGTATGGCGCCGACTCTGGCCCGAGATCGCCTCGCGACACCTGGATTCCGAAGGCCAGCCGCCGTGCTACACGTTCTTCTACCCGCAGGAGGAGTACCGCCCTCATCTCCTCGAGCCGCTCGCGGAGATGACTCGGGCAGGGATCGCCGACGTGGAGGTTCACCTGCACCATGACGGCGAGGGGGAGCGGGACTTTGTCGACCGAATGGCGTCCTTCACCCAGACGCTTCAAGAGAGGCACGGGCTCTTGCGCGAGCGTAGCGGGCGGATCGCCTTCGGCTTCATCCATGGCAATTGGGCGCTCGACAACTCCCACCCCCAGGGTCGCTTCTGCGGCCTCAACAACGAGCTGACCTTGTTACGCGACCTAGGTTGTTACGCAGACTTCACATTGCCTGCGGTGCCGGACGCGGCCCACGCGGGTCTCGTCAACGCGATCTACTGGGCAAAGGACGATCCGCTCCGGCCGCGCTCCCACGCTACCGGCGTTCCCGTCGTTCCCGGATCCTCGGCGGCCGGAGACCTGATGATCGTAACCGGTCCCCTGGGCCTGAATTGGCATGGCCGTCCATTGTGGAAGCCGCGTATCGAGACCGGCGAGCTTTCAGCCAGCGCACGCCCCAGCCTGCATCGGGCCCGCCTCTGGGTGAAAGTGTCGCCCCGAGTCGGAACGCACATCTTCACCAAGCTGTTCGCCCATGGAGCGCCCGAAAAGAACTCGGAGGCGCTGCTTCTTGGAGGCCTGGACCAGGTCTTCACCGACCTGGGCCAAGCCTGCCGGGAGGAAAACTTGCGACTGCACTTCGTCTCGACCTGGCGCATGTGGCTCGCAATCGAGGCATTGCGCGAGGGGCGTGAGCCGTGGGATTCGCGCTCTTCCTGATCTACATCGCCGCGACGTTCCTGCGTCCCGCGGAGCTCTTCCCCGATCTAGCCGCCTACCGGGTGATGGTGGTGTTGGGGGCCGCGACCGGCCTGGCGTCGATGATCACCCTCCTGTTTGGGCGAGGGCCTCGCTTGAGCGCCGCGCGGGTGCTGCTCGTCGTGGGTTTTTGGCTGTGGGCGGCTTTCTCCGTACTGGCACACGACGGCTGGCTGGGGGGAGCGCTCTTGGCCCTCGACGGACTGAGCCCGACAATGTTCGTCTATTTCCTGGTGCTCGTGAACGTGACGACCCTGGCGCGAGTTCGTGTCTTTGCCGGCACTCTCGTGCTGCTCGCGTTGGTTACCGGAGGCGAGGGAGTGCTGGGCTTCCACTTTGGGTTCAGGGAAGACCAGTTCGTCTTACAGCAACGGGTCGATGAGGACGGTGATCGCACGGAACTCCGCCCGGAGGATGTGGAAGCCGCAACCGAGGGGGAGCGTCCAGTGGTCAAGAGGATCCGGAGCCTCGGCTTCCTGAACGATCCCAACGATCTCGCCCAGGCCATCATCTCCGCCCTGCCGCTTCTGATCCAGCAGGCGGCCGGCGGCCGCCTGCGCAGGGCGCTCCTGATCGGGCTGCCCGGGGCAGCTCTGCTGTATGCGGTCTACCTGACCCAATCGCGGGGCGGGGCGATCAGCCTGCTGGCCCTGGGCTTGCTCCTGGTCCAGAAGCGCCTGGGATGGACGGCCTCGCTGGCGCTTGGGGGCGCCCTGACGGTCCTCGGCGCTGGCATGAGCTTCGCCGGTCGTTCGTTCGCCATCGACGAATCCGCGCAGGGGCGCGTGGATTCATGGTCCGAGGGCCTCCAGATGCTTCGCGAATCGCCCGTGTGGGGGATCGGCTATCGGAACTTCGTAGAGCAGACCGAACTTGTTGCCCACAACTCCTTCGTCCACTGCTTCGCGGAGCTCGGGTTGGTCGGCTATGCGCTGTGGCTGGGGATCTTGTTCATGACGCTCGTGGGCATCCGCTCGCTCGAGATGCGCTCCGAGGACGCCTTCGACCGTGACCTCGCATCGTGGGCGCGCGCCTGCCGCTTCAGCCTGGTCTCGTTCCTGATTGCGGCGCTCTTTCTTTCACGGGCCTACAACATCACGCTGTTCATGCTCCTCGGCCTCGGCGATGCACTGGCCAGCATCGCCCGTGGCCAGGGAAGGGCCGTCGCGGGATTCACGCCGTTCGGATGGCTCTGGCGAATCGGCGCGATCGAGGTGCTGACCATCATCCTGGCTTACGCCGTGGTCCTCCTGTTGCACTAAGGGCATGCGTATGATCCAAGCACGGAGCCGGTTCGATCAGCGCGCCATCGAGGCGTTGGCTAGCGAGATCGTCAGGCGTCGCTTGCCCGAGCTGGTGGTGGGAATGTGATCGACCTCGACGATCTCGACGCGCATCGTCGGGCCCGCCTTGTCCTGCACCTTGGCGGTGAGCTCGCCGCGCCGCGCCTGTGTCCAAGGTTCGGGCACGACCAGGCGGAACTGCACGCAGTCGACCGCCGTCTGCACCACTTGCCACTGGCGCACGTCGGGCCAGTCGAGCATCGCGTAGACGAAGTACTCGCCCGGCAAGTGGCGGCCGTCGGTCGTCTGGATGGTATCGAGAATCCGGCCATCGACCGAGGCGAGCAGCGGCAGGCCGCGCCCGCAGCCGCAGCTCGTCGTGGCATAGGTGGCGCGGTCGCCGTTGAGGTAGCGCACCATCGGCATGCCGAAGTTGTGCAGGTCGGTGATCGCCACGTCGCCGGACGTTGCGGCGGCGGCCGGCCGGCCCTCGTGGTCCAGCGTCTCGAGCACGAGGTGGTCGGCGTTCACGTGCAGCCCGCTGTGGCGGCCGCACTCGGAGGCCATCAGCATCACCTCGCGCGACCCGTAGGTGTTGAACGCGGGGCAGCCGAAGGCGCGCTCGATATCCTTGCGTTCGGGGTCGTACAGCGCCTCGGCGCCGGTCAGCACGCCGCGCACGCCCGGCAACGTGCGGCCTGTGGCGAGCATGCGCCGCGCCACCAGCACCACCGGCGTGACGTAGCCGACGATGGCCTTCGGCCGGTAGCGGATCAGCGCGTCGATCAGCGGATCGATGTTGTCATCGGTGAGCGAGAACGCGTCGAAGAAGCGGCGGTTGAAGGCGCGATGGTAGAGCTGATCCTTGAAGCCGCCCCAGCCGCCCTGGCGCATGCCGGTGCCCCACAGATAGCCGGTGCGCGTGCCCAGGCTGGCGCCGCCCCAGCCGTAGCCGCGCCACATCACCGCGGTGCGGCGCGCATAGACGTCCATCGTGTACTCGAAGCGGAACGGCTCGCCGGTCGAGCCGCCGGTGGTCTTGGTGAGCGTGCGCCCGCGCCACGGCGTCGCGATCATGTCGTCGTAGTTCGCGCGGATCAGCGCCTTGGTGAGCACCGGGAGCCGCGCCAGCTCGCTGACATGGCCGAGCGGCTCCGGGCTCACGCGATGCTCGCGCCAGTGCCGTTGCAGGAAGGGCACGTTCGTCCAGCAGTACGCGAGCAGCTCGTTGAGCTTGCGCAGTTGCGCCGCCTCGATCCCGGCACCGCCGAGCCACTGGTTCCGTTCGTACTCCGCCACGTGTGACGCCGTGCCGCGGCGTTTCACCAGCGTCTCGTAGGCCGGGAACAGCGCGTGCTTGAACAGCGTCTCGTACAAGAAGTGCCCTCCTGGCGCCTTGGGCCGGCGCGTCAGTTCGTGAATAGCGGCGGTGGCGTCACCCTGGCGGGCAGCGCGCCGTTGAACTGCAGCGACTGGTCCGTGCCGCGCAGCTCCAGCGTGCCGCCGCTGCCCTGTGTCGAGAAGCGCGCCGTGGCCACGCGGCCGTCAGCGAGCTTGATCTGCGCGCCGGTCTGGCCGGCAGCGTCGGATCGTGTCGCCGAGGCGACCGCCCCGTTCGCCGACAGCACGTGCAGGAACACCGAGGCCGTGCCGTTCGCGTCGGCGACGTCGACGCGAACGCCGCCTTGCATGCCCTTGCGCATCTCGGGCCAGGCGCGCACTTCGGTGGTCAGATCCGTGGGCGAGAGGCGCTGCACGACGAGGCGGTTCCTGCCCTCGGTGTAGCTCAGCGTGTCGCCGGCGATGCTGGGCTGGCCGCCCAGGTTGAGCGTCCAGATGCGCTTCACGCCCGCGGTGCCGACGCTGGCGCGGTCGAGCACGACGAAGGTGTCCGGCTTGATGAACAGGAACTCGCGCTCCGACTTCACGACCGCCGGGTTGTTGCGGTAGCTCGGCGTCGTGCGCGCCGAGACGTAGGTAAAGTGCTTGTCGTCGGCCAGGGCCGCAAGCTCACAGCTGGTGTCGTAGGCCTGCTCGACCGGCGCGCCGCCGTTTTCGAAGCGCACCAGGTTGTGCAGGTCCTCGTCCTGCTCGATGCCCGAGTGCGAGTAGACGTTCGAGTCGACCGCCAGCCAGCCGCCCTTGAACAGCACGAAGCTGCCCTGGTCGCGGTGGGCATGGCTCTCCGAGTACGGACCGCAGATGAAGTTGGCATAAGTGGCCGAGGGTTTCCAGGCCGAGCGCATCATCAGCTGCCCCGTGCCCGGCGCCCAGTAGGTCGTCGCAAGGTCGGTCAGCGGGCGCGCCGGCAGCTGGGGCTGCTCGTACAGGAACTCGGCCGCGAACATGAAGCTGTTCTGCATCTGCGGAACCGACGAGGACTCGAGCAGCGTGCGCGCCACACCCGACAGCCGCTCGTTGGGGAACAGCGCCTGCAGCACCAGCAGGTACTCGCGGTGGTAGTCGAACAATGCGGCGGTGCTGTCGCGGGCGTGGTCGCCGGTGGGCGCCAGGCGGTCCAGTGTGGGCACGATGCTGTGCATCAGGTGCGCCATCGAGGCCAGCGTGTGCGGCGTGCGGGTGGCGATGCGCTCGCCGGTGGAGCGCTCCCACCAGTCGTAGAGCTGCCACAGGGTCTTCATCGCCGTGCCGTAGCCCGTGCCCTCGCGCGAGCCACCGCCTTGCAGGTCGCGATTGAAGGTGGGCACGAGTTGGTTCTCGATCTTGGTGCTGCGGAACAGCTCGATCCAGCTTTGCGCCTGCGGGTTCTCGTCGTGGGTGGCCAGGCCGAGCAGCATGGTCGCGCGCAGGAACGAGTAGTAGTAGTTGTTGGACGGGTTGTCTACTGACCAGCCGGTCCAGGCGTAGGCGGTCGAGCCCCACTTCGCGCCGGTGTGGTTCCACACGTTGCCCACCGCCAGGTTCGCGTAGGCCACCCAGCGTGCACGCTGCTCCGGCGTCAGCAGCGGATGGCACCAGTCGTAGACCAGCGCCACGTTGCCGATGTACTGGCCGACCTCGAGGTAGCTGTCGCCCGCGACGCTGGCGCGCTGGTTGCGCGCGATCTTCTCCTCCTCGGCAGCCACGAACTTCTCCGTCTCCTCGATGGCGTAGCTGGCGTAGCGCGCCTTGCCGGTGAGCTGATACAGCAGCGCGGCGTACCAGGGCTGGAACTCGTAGGCCCGGCCGCCGAGCAACTGGTCGGCCACCTGGTCCTGGAAGCGGTCGGCCGCCGGGGAACGGCTCGCCAGCGCCTTCTTCAGGCGGGCCAGCGTGGCCTCGTCGGACAGCAGGATGCGCGGGTGCGCCTGGGGCAGTTTGAACGCAGGGCTCACCGCCGCCGCCGGGGGTGGGGATGCGGCGGGCATGACAGCGGTCTGCGCCTCCGATCGCGAGGCACCGAACGCCGCCAGCAGGGCGACCAAGAGGCAGACGACGGCGCGTCGGCGCAGGCTCATGGGAAGTCTCTCGTCGGCAGTACGAAATAGGATAGCGCGGCACGGCAGGGCCGCAACCGTCGTCAGCGCGACGCTCTGCGTGCCTCGGGACATCCGTGCTATCCGAACGTGCGCCGCAGGCCTTCCCTGGCCCCGACGCCAGGTTTCCAGCCGAGCCCCGTCGTGGCCCCCGCCAGGTCGAAGTTGGCGAGGGGTCGAAGCGATTGCACCCGGTAGCGTGTCAGCGGCAGGCTGCGCTTGAGCAGTTTCCCTAACAGCTCGACACCGGAGGCGAGCAGCAGGAAGAGGGGTTTCGGGACGCGGATCATGCGCACTTCGGCGCCGAGCTTCCGGCGGCAGTGTGCCAGGTAGTCGGCGTGGGTGACTCTCTCCGGGTCGATCACATTGAACACCCGGCCCTCGATCCCAGGCTGCCGCGCGGCGAGGGTCAGGGCATCTACCACGTCGTCGATGTAGACCAGTGGCAGCGTCTGACTGCCCGGCCCGACCGCTATCCAGCGCCCCGCGATGGCGATGGTCGCGTTGGGCGTGCCGCGCTCCACGCCAGGGCCGAAGATCTGACCGGGGCGAATCAGCACCGCCTTCAGGCCGCGGTTACGGGCGGCTTCCACCACGTATTGCTCGGCCGCGAGCTTGGTCTGCGTATAGGCTCCGCGTCGTTCGGGGTAAGGCTCCAGCGGCGAGGATTCGCAGACGGTCTTCCCTGGATCGCGCCCCGCATGGTCCAGCACGCTCAGTGAGCTGACGTAGACCAGCCGCCGGGTGCCATGCCGGATGCAGGCGTCGACGACGTTGCGCGTGCCCCAGGTGGTGCCAGCCTCGAATTCCTTCGGCCCGCCCTTCATCGCGGCGCCCACGTGGTAGACGTCCGTGACACCGGCGACCGCGTGATCGACGATTCTGGGTTCGCCGAGGTCCCCGATCACGACGTCGACCTCGGGATCATCGCTCAGCCACGCCGGGATCTTGCGAACAAGGACGCGCACGTGACGGCCCTCGGAGCGCAGGCGCCTAACCAGCGCTCGGCCCAGGAACCCGGAGGCACCGGTCACCAGGATCTCGGCAGGCCTGATCGGCGCGAAGCGGGCTTCGAGCTCGCGGTGCCATTCGTCGTCTGCGCGACGGCACACCGCCTCCATCAGGTCGATGATGTGGCGGCCTTCCTCGGCGCTCACTGGCGGCGGATGGCCCTCGTGGAGCGCTCGCGCGAATCCCTCCGCGCCGCGCCGGATCCCAGGCGACGGCCTGAGCGCCCCCGTGGCGAACCGGACGACGTTCCACGGAATGCGAAAGACATCATTGAAGGCGTTGATGAAGGCGACCAGGATCATGCCGACGAACTTCGGGCCGGGTAGCGTCTTGCCGACGCGGCAGACCTGCAGAAAGCGATCTACCTCGATCACCGCTCGCGTCCCCTGGATGATGAGTCGGCTTTGCATGGGACGAACGTTCCACGAGATCTGTAGACGCCCGAGCCCGCGCTCGCATTCCGCGACCGCGTGCCACTCGTCGAACCGGAGATTCGAGTTTCGGCCCGTGCCGCGATAGTCGACCCTGAGGTTCCGGATCGGGCCCAAGAACGCCTCGAGCAGGTACAGCCCGTGGACGCCCAGATCGCGAAAGGGGTAGGAGCCCTGGCGAACCAGAGCCGGCAACAGCCCTCCGCCATAGGGCGGGTAGTCCGAGCTGCGAAAGAAGTCAGCGGCGACGACCTCGCCGCACACGCCGGCGCGAACGAGCTCCAGCGCCTCCAGCACGACCGGATCGAGTCGGTCCGAATGATTCACGGACAGGACAAGTCCCTTCTCGGCGGCGCGAGCGATCATCGCATCGCACTCCTCCACGGTTTCGGCCATCGGCTTCTCCACCAACACGTGGCAGCCGAGGTCCAGGGCATCGAGCGCGATGGCGCAGTGACTCGCGGGCGGCGTCAGAACGTAGACCGCAGTTGGGTGCAGAGGAGCCAACTCGGCCAGCGTCCTGGCCGCCATCGGGATCTTCCAGTCCGCGGCGAGCGACTGGGCGGCCTCGAGGTTGAGATCGGCGATGCCGACGATCTCGACGAAGTCGAGACGTGCGAGGGCCGCCAGATGGTGACGGGCCACGTAGCCTGCACCGACAAGGGCAATCCGCAAGGGCTTCGATGCTTGGGCGTTCACGTGGGGATTTCTCTCTTGGACGATCGAATCTTGGCGCCGCGACCCTCCAGGGTTTGTGACACCAGCGCCAGGACATCCGCTACGCGACTGTCCCAGGTCATGGGTTCGACGGCCGCGATTCTCGCGCGTGCTGCGTCGACCGGTTCCCGCTCGAGCGCCTTTTCGAGGGCCTCCAGGAACGCCTCGCGCCCCTCGGCGATGCGAACCCACTGCGAGAAGCGCTCGATCTCCGGATTCGAGACGGACACGATCGGCCTGCCGGTCGCCAGGTACTCGCGCAGTTTGAGCGGGTTGGCGTTCTTGACCTGCTGATTGAGGCGGTAGGGAATGATGGCCACATCGAATGACTTGGCCCAGCCCGGCAGCGACTGGTAGGGCTGGGGACCGGCCAACATCACGTTCGGCAGGGCCCGGAGCGCCGATACGTCGGCGAATGCGTGCCCCACCAGGAGGAAGGTCCACCGCGGCCGGGCGGAGGCGAGCCAGGCCACGAGTTCGACGTCGATCCAGGCCGCGATGGATCCGAAATAGCCGACGATCGGCCTGGGAAGCTCGCGCGCCGCCTCGG
>CAZVOI010000879.1:0-10173 GCA_964628275.1 uncultured Acidobacteriota bacterium
CTCGAGCCCGCACTCGAGCACCCGCGGTTCCGGCTGGCGATCGTCAAGAGCCTCGACGGCTTCGCCCAGACCGCGGCGGCGCTGGGGGAAGCGCTCTTCGGGCGCTGACGCCAATGGGCTTCGAGCTTCCCCGCATCAAACGCGAGCTGGAAGGCGGCCTGATCGCTTCGCCATATCCCTTCGATCTGGCGGCGGCGATCGTGAGCGACACCTTTCGGTTGGGCGGCGTGGTGCCGCCCCCGGCCAGCGTCTGGAAGGGCTGGCTCGCCAAGCGCAAGAAGACGCTGTTCGCCGAGCAGGTCGGCATGCTGGCGCACATCCTGATCGTTTCGGCGGCGCGGACCGAAGCTGTGAAGGCGCTCCAGGAGGGCGCCGTCGACCCGGTCGGAGTGCTGCCCTCCTTCTTCGACAAGGTGGAGCCGCTCACGGCCGAGATGATCCGCGCCAACGTCTTCCGGCAGGAGGAGTTCCTGCGGCGGTTCATCGAGTGCCTGGGCGCCAGGGTCCAGGGCGAGACTCCGAAGGCTTCACAAGAACGCCTGGCCCAGCTCGACTATCGGACGACGCTCGAGGACTACAAGAAGGCCGACGCCGCGCGCAAGGCCGAGGCGGGGAAGCGGGCCAAGCTCCTGCAGGAAGCTCGGGACCGCGAAGCGGCCGCGCGCGGCTGGCGCGAATGAAGGAAACGGTCGCGGTGTTCCTGAAGCGCACCGGAAAGACCTACGCGCCCGGCGCGGATTTGCGCGCCTTTGGCCGGCTTCTCCGAGCCGCCGAAGCGTGTCCCACGCTCTTCCGCTACCCCGGACCCGAGGGACTCCAGGCGGCGCTCCAAGGCACGCTGCGCCGGCTCGCGCCGCAAGGGCGCACGGGCGTCTGGCTCTCCACCGACATCCGCGGCCGCGGCGGCCAGCCTCAGGCGGTGGGTCTCTTCGGCACGCTCGCGGTACTCGAGCCGCTGCGTCTCTCGCCCGTGAAGACGCGGGAGAGCAGCATGCTGCTCGGCGAGAACCTGCGGGTCGACGAGGCCCTGATCGCCTGGACGCCCGCGTCGGCGCTTCGGAAGCGACTCGCCTGGGACCGGCTTCGCACCAGCGACGAAGTCGCTCGAGCCGTCGGCCGCGGCTACGCGGAGGAGCGCGCACGCACGCTCGACCAGCTTCACGCCTATCTCGAGGAGTTGGACGCGCTGCGGCGAGTGGACGCGCCTGGAGACGCGGTGCCGTGGTGCACGCTGCTTCCTGCCGAGCGGCGCAGGCGGCTCGCCGCTAGCGGCATCCGGCCGATCTGGACCTCGCTGTGAAACGCACGGCGCGTCGGATCGCCCGCCCCGCACTCCGCGCGACACTGGCGCCGAAGCTGCGGATTCGCCGCGACACGGCCTGGCAATTGCGCTACGCCGAGCACGCCGAACGGGCGCTTCTGGATCTGCTGGCGGTCCCGCGAATGCCGCCGGCGGCGCAACGGGCCAGCATCGAGGAACGGCTCGCCGGCTTGCGCGCCACGCTCCTCGCGTCGCCCTACTACGCCGAAACACTGCGCTCGCGCGGGCTGGCCCCCGGCGACTTGCGCAGGCTCGGCGATCTCGACGCCTTCCCGCTGCTCGACCGGGCGACGCTGGACCAGCGCCAGCTCGACATGCCGGCGCTGGATCTCGATTCGTTGGAGGCGCGCGAGTCGGTCTTCGTGCAGAGCTCGGGCAGCACCGGCGATCCGGTCTCGATCCTCAAGGATCCCTACGACTGCCTGCACATGTGGGTGGTGCTGCGCTTCTTCGCTCGCACACTGCGGGTGGAGCTGCCGCGCCATCCGCGCGTCGTGCTGCTGTGCTCGCTCAGCAACGGCATCGAGTACGCGCTGCCGCTGCCGCTGCTCGACGACGGCCGGCTCGAGCGCATCTCGATCGCGCGGCCGCGGGCCGCCGCTCGGCTGCGCGCCGCGAAACCCGACGTGATCTTCTCGGATCCGGCGGGACTGCACTGGCTCTCGGGGCTGCCGCGACCGCCGCAGCCGCGCCTCTTGCTCACGTCCGCGCAACACTTCTCACGCGCCCAGCGCACGACGCTTGGCAGCGCCGTAGCGGCGCCGCTCGTGAACTACTACGCCAGCTCGGACGCCGGGCCGATGGCATGGGAGTGCCCGCGCGCCCTCGGCCGCTTTCACGTGCTGCTGCCCGACGTCTGGATCGAGAGCGTGGCGGGCGAGATCGTCGTCAGCCGGCTCCGGCCCAGCGTGCTGCCGCTGCTGCGCTTTCGCACCGGCGATGCTGGCCGCGTCGTCGACGAGCGCTGCCGCTGCGGCTACCGCGGCATCTCGATCGTCGACTTCATCGGCCGGCGCGCCTGCTGGCTCGAGACGCCGCGCGGGCAGCGCGTCGACGCGTGGCGGCTGGCCTGGCTCTTCAAGCACTATCCGCTCTCCGGCTTCCGTTTGACGCAAACCACAGCCAGCCGCTTCGAGCTGCAGCTCGCGGCGGCGACCGCAGTCGACGTTGGCGATCTCGAGCGACGCTTGCGGCGCGCGTTGCGCGTGCTGGGCTTCGACAACGTGGCACTCGGCGTCACCCGCGTCGCGAGGCTCGCCACCGAGGCCGACAAGCCCGAGCCGTTCCGTTCGCTTTGCGTCAGCGGCGCATCTGGCGCGCGGCACTTTGCAGCTCTTCCCAAGCACGTGTTCCGAAGTAGGACCGCGCCCGCGCGTCCCGCACGCCGCCGGGCGTGACCCACGCGCGGCGCGCCTGGTCTTCGGCGGCGTCGAGCCCGCTCTCCATCTCCGAGAGCGTCTTGCGAATCGAGGCTTCGACCTCGTCGCAGTTCGAGATCTGGACGCCGACGTTCTGGCCGGAGCAATTGGCCTTGTAGACCCGCACGTGCTCCGCCGTCTGCGTGGACTTCGCGGCCAGCCGAGCCAGCTCGGCGGCGTACGCTGCGAGCGCTAGGGCCTTGCTCTGTTCGCGCTCGTCGACATCAGGCGAGGGCGATGCCGTGGGGCGGGGCGCGAGCGTGGCCGGCAGCGTGACGGGCAGCGTGGCTGGCGGAGTGGTGACCTCCGGCGCCGTCACCGGCGCGGGCGGCGCGGTGGTGGCGGGCGCCTGGACTGGAGCCACCGCAGGCGGCGCGACCAGGGACGGCAGCGGCTCCGGTGTCGCGAGCATTCCGCTCAGCAGGTTCCGTCCTCCCGCCGGCGCCGGAGCCTCCGAACGCAGCGCGTAGTGGATGCCGACCACGCCGACCAGCACCACCAATACCACCAAGAGCGCCACGTCGAGGGGGATCTTGGTCGGCGAGCGGTCGGCTTCCCGCTTCTCCTGAGCGACGGCCTGCTCGCGCTTCGCGCCGCAGAAGCACTCGTCAACGCGCAGCGGAATACGCCGGCCGCAGATCCGGCACTGCCACACGCTCGAACTCACACGGCGACCTCTCGAAGCAACCCGGCCAGGCCAGCTTCGTCGAAGGCGCGCCCGAGGTTGACCTTCGCCAGCCCGCGCAACGACGCCGGCGGATCGCATGCCGGGAGGAACCGCAGGCCCAGTCCCGAGACAGCCGCGTCGAAAGTTCGGTCGTGCATGCGCTCGATCTCTGGGGAGAGCGGTTCCTCGGGATTCACCTCGTGGGCGGCCCGGAGGCCATCGCCGCGGAGCACGAAAACACGGTATCGCTTCTCGACGAGCCATGCGAGCGCGGCGCTGGCGGTGACGAGCGGCCAGGCCCGCAAGCGTCGATACGCCTTCCTCGCGGCCGCGTTCCGTTCGCCTGCCGGCTTGTAGACGTTGGGCTGAACCTCCCACAGGATTGCGAGCCCCGGCTCGGCGAGCACGCGGCCGCTGGCCTGGCCGATCGAGCCGGGCAGCGTGTGATGCCGGCCGACGGCGTGGTTCAGCGACAGCGCCTCCTCGAGGTCGGCGGGCACCAGATCGAATGCGAGCGTGCCCTCCTGGTTTCCGCGGTGAGCGTTCTGCGACACGAGCAGCAGACCGCGCGGCGGCGGCTGATCGGGGCCGGAGGCTCGCCTGGCCGCGGCGGCCACACGAGCCGCGAAGGGGGTCGAACTCGACTCGACCTCACCCAGCGCCGTCACGATCCCGCGCGCCGTCCCTTCGATGCTGCGATCGCACCAGAACGCCGCGGAGCCCGCTCCGGCCGACCATGCCGGGTGGTTGGCGCGCAGGTAGCGCTCACCGAGCATCGGTCGGATCGAATCGAGGTGCGACGGCGTCAGGTCGGCGGCGCGGAGGCCGCACGTCTCCACGAGCTCGGAGATCGCATCCACCACCGGTGGGCCGAGATGGCGGTAGAGATCGTCGGCCCACGCGATCGTCTCGGAGGCCACGCCGAAGCGCAGGAACGCCTCGGAAACCTCGCGGGGCAGCGTCACTCGACGAGCTTACCGCGCCGTTTCGATCCCTTTCACGAAGCGGATAGGATGACGGGGATGAGGAAGCTGGTTCTTCTCGCGTTGTTCATCGCGTTCGCGCCCGGAGGCGCAGAGGCGCAGTGGCAGACCGTTGCGCCCGCCGGCGACACGCGCTGCTCGGACGGTTCCGCCTATCGCTTCTTCGTGCACCCGGGCGACCCGGGCAAGCTCCTGGTCGAGTTCGAGGGCGGCGGCGCCTGCTGGAGCGGCGCGACCTGCGAGCAGGACATCTACACGAAGCGCATCACGCAGGATCCCGAGACCGCGCGACAACAGGGGCTGCTCCAGGGCATCTACGATCGAACCAACGCGGAAAACCCTTTCCGCGACTTCACGCACATCTACATCCCGTACTGCTCGGGCGATCTGCATTGGGGTAATCGGACGCAGAGCTATCGCGGCGCCGCGGGCAACTCGTATTCGATCGAGCATCGCGGCGCCGCGAACGCCGTGGCGGCGCTCAACTGGGCCGGCGCCAACGTGGCGAACCCGTCGCAGGTCGTCGTAGCGGGCTGCAGCGCGGGCGGTTACGGGGCGACGCTGTGGTCCGCCCAGATCGCGCGGCGCTACGCGGGCGCCACGCTGCGTCATCTTTCAGACTCGGCGGCAGGCGTCGTGACACCCGGCTTCTTCGAGACGCTGCTGCCGACCTGGGGCGTGAGCGACGTGTGGCCCAGCTTCATCCCGGCGCTCGACCTGTCGCGGCTCGATCCCAAGGCGCTGGCGCTGCCCGATCTGTACGCCGGAATCGCCGGCTACTACCCGCTCGCCAGCTTCTCGCAGTTCAACACCCGCAGCGACACGACGCAGACCTTCTTCTACGCGCTCTCCAAGGGCAGCCTGGGCCTGAACGACTCGGCCGAGTGGACCGCGGGGATGACGGCCTCGGTCGACCGGATCGAGGCGCAGAACCCCAACTTCGACTCCTTCATCGCCGGCGGCGCGCAGCACTGCGTGATCAACCAGGCGAGCTTCTACACGATGAGCGCCGGCGGACGGCGCGTCGTCGACTGGGTGAAGGCGCTGGTCACGACCGGCGCACCGGGCACCGTCCGCTAGCCCGGCGCTCCTCGCTTGCCGGACATCGACACACCCTTCGCTCTCGATCACGAACGCATCGCCTTCTACGAGAAACACGGCTTCGTGAAGCTGGCCGGGGTGCTGGCTCCGGAAGCGCTGCGACACTTCGGGTCGGCGTGCACCGCGGACGTGCGACAGCAGAACGCGGACCCAAAGCCGACCGAGGAGCGCACGACGTACGAAAAGGCGTTCGTGCAGGTGATGAACCTGTGGACGCGCAGCGCGCTGGTGCGTCAGTTCGTCTTCGGCAGGCGCCTGGCCCGGATCGCGGCCGAGCTGATGCATGTGCGCGGCGTTCGGCTGTATCACGACCAGGCGCTCTACAAGGAAGCCGGCGGTGGCCACACGCCCTGGCATGCCGATCAGTACTACTGGCCGCTGGCTTCGGATCGCTGCTGCACCGCCTGGATCCCGCTTCAGGACACGCCGTTCGAGATGGGGCCGGTCGCGTTCGCACGCGGCAGCCAGCGCCTCCCGATCGGCCGCGATCTCGGCATCAGCGACGAGAGCGAAGCCGCCGTCGCCGCGGCGCTGGAGCGCTCCGGTTTGCCGACATTCGAGGAGCCGTTTCGCCTGGGCGAGGTGAGCTTCCACTCCGGCTGGACGTTCCACCGCGCCCGCCCCAACCTCACGGATCGCTGCCGCGAGGCGATGACCATCATCTACATGGACGTGGACATGCGGCTCGCGGCGCCACGCAACCCGAACCAGCTGGCCGACCTCGAGACGTGGTGTCCTGGAGCGGTCATCGGAGAGCGGATCGAGACGCCGCTGAACCCGGTTCTCTACGAAACGGGCGCCGCCGCTAGCGCGTGATCTTCCGGTACTTGATCCGGTGCGGTTGGTCGGCGTCGGCGCCGAGCCGGCGGTGGCGGTCGGCCTCGTAGTCCTGGAAGTTTCCCTCGAACCACACCACCTCGCTGTCGCCCTCGAAGGCAAGGATGTGGGTCGCGATGCGGTCGAGGAACCAGCGATCGTGGCTGATCACGACCGCGCAGCCGGCGAAGCTGACGAGAGCTTCCTCCAGGGCGCGCAGCGTGTCGACGTCGAGGTCATTGGTGGGTTCGTCGAGAAGCAGCAGGTTGCCGCCGCTCTTCAGGAGCGTGGCGAGGTGCAGCCGGTTGCGTTCGCCGCCCGAGAGGTCCTTGACCTTCTTCTGCTGGTCGGGACCGCGGAAGCCGTAACCCGCGGCGTACGCGCGCGAGTTGATCTCGCGCTTACCGACCATCACGGTTTCCTTGCCGCCGTCGGAGATCTCTTCCCAGAGCGAGCGGTCGCCCTGCATCGATTCGCGACTCTGGTCGACGTACGAAGGCACCACCGTCTCGCCGACGCGCAGTGAGCCGGCGTCCGGCTTTTCCTGACTCATGATCATGCGGAACAGCGTCGTCTTGCCGGCGCCGTTGGGACCGATCACGCCGACGATGCCGCCGCGCGGCAGCATGAAGCTCACGTCGTCCATCAGCAGGTTCTCGCCGTAGGCCTTGCGCAGCGCCTTGGCCTCGATCACGAGGTCGCCGAGCCGCGGACCGGGCGGAACGTAGATCTCGCGCTGCCCGTCGCGCTTCTCGGTGGCCTGGTCCTGCGCCAGCAGCTCCTCGTACTGGGTGAGCCGGGCCTTGCCCTTGGCCTGACGCGCGCGCGGCGACATCCGCACCCACTCCAACTCGCGCTGCAACGCCCGCTGCCGTGACGACTCCTCTTTCTCTTCCTGCGCGAGCCGGGTTTGCTTCTGGTCGAGCCAGGAGGAGTAGTTGCCTTCCCACGGGATGCCGGCGCCTCGGTCGAGCTCGAGGATCCAGCCGGCGACGTTGTCCAGGAAGTAGCGGTCGTGGGTGACGGCCACGACGCAGCCCTTGTACTCCTTCAGGAAGCGCTCGAGCCAGGCGACCGATTCGGCATCGAGGTGGTTGGTCGGCTCGTCGAGCAGCAGCATGTCGGTCGGCGCGAGCAGCAACCGGCACAGCGCGACGCGCCGCTTCTCACCGCCCGAGAGCTTGGTGACATCGGCGTCGCCGGGCGGAAGCCGCAGCGCGTCCATCGCGATCTCGACGTCCTTGTCGAGGTCCCAGGCGTTGGCGGCCTCGATCTGATCCTGGACGCGCGACTGCTCGGCCATCACCTTGTCCATCTCGGCTTCCGGCATCTCCTCGCCGAGCTTCATGCTCAGCTCTTCGTAGCGGGTCAGCAGAGCCCGCTTCCCGGCGACCGCCTCCTCGACGTGCTCGCGGACGTTCTTCTTGGGGTCCAGCACCGGCTCCTGCGGCAAGAATCCGACCCGGGTGCCTTCGGCCGAGAAGGCCTCGCCGGCGAAGTCCTTGTCGATTCCGGCCATGATCCGCAGCAGCGAGCTCTTGCCGGCGCCGTTCGCGCCCAGGACTCCGATCTTGGCGTCGGGGTAGAAGGACAGCCAGATCCCACGCAGGATCTCCTTGCCCTGAGGCGTCACCTTGCGTAAGTCCTTCATGGTGAATATGAACTGTCGAGCCATGCTGTTCTTCGTCTCCTTGGTTGGGCCGGCGGCAGCCGATGCGTCGCGCCGCGACCCCGTTCAGCGGGACCGGTATTGTGTCACGAAGCCGGCCGCCTGGAACCTGACCCCGCTCTCGTTCGTATATCGGATCAAGCCACCGGTGATGTGTGACCGGGCAGGAGGACGGCGATGCTGGAACTGCTGATCTCGATGGCGGTCCTGTTCGGGGTGTTCGTGATGCTCCCGGTGATCGCTCTGGGAGTCGTGCTCAAGCTGGGTGTGGCCCTCTTGCTACTGCCGTTCAAGATCCTGGGTCTGGTGCTGCACATCGTCTTCTCGATCGTGGCGGGTGTCTTCAAGGCCGTCTTCAGCGTCATCGGCGGCCTGGCCTTGCTGGTGGTGGGCCTCCTGTTCCTGGTAGCCCTCCCGTTGCTCCCGTTCCTGCTCCTCGGCGCCTTCGTCTGGGCGATCGCCAAGGCCTTCTCGCCCGCTCCCGCGCTCCGAACGATCTAAATTCCGGCGGGCGGACCCGTTCACGGGCATGCTAGCCTGACCGCGTCGTGTCGAGCCCGGTCAAGCGATTCGCGACCTACGAAGACGTCCTCGCCGCGCCAGAGCATCTCGTCGCGGAGATCCTCGACGGCGAACTGCACCTCAGCCCTCGCCCCGCCCCCAGGCACGCCGTTGCTTCCTCGGAGCTAGGGGTCGAGCTGGGCCCGCCTTTCAGCCGCGGTCGCGGCGGACCGGGCGGCTGGTGGATCCTCGACGAGCCGGAACTGCACCTTGGACCGGACATCCTCGTGCCGGATCTTGCCGGCTGGCGCCGCGACCGGCTCGCGAGCATCCCCGAAGAACCGCCCTACTTCACGTTGGCCCCGGACTGGGTCTGTGAAGTGCTCTCGCCCAGCACCTACCGCATCGACCGCATCAAGAAGCTCCGCATCTACGGCCGCGAGGGTGTGAAGCACGCCTGGCTCGTCCACCCCGGCGAGCGAACCCTGGAGGTTCTCCGATTCGCGTCCGGTCGCTGGTCGATTCTCGACACCGTCGCGGACGACGCCAAGGTCCGAGCCGAGCCGTTCGCGGCCGTCGCGATCGACCTGCTGCCGCTGTGGGGTGAGACGCGGACGAAGCGGAAGAAGACGCCTCGGCGCAGGAAAGGGCCAGCGCATTCGCGCTCGAGATCGACGAAAGGGTGATGGCCACGCATCGACGCCGACGAATGGGTCTTTGGGAATTCGACGTGACGAGCAACCAAGACCGCCTTCAGCGCCTTTTCGGCCGCTTGCTGAGCATCGAAACAGAGATCCTCGAAGAGGACTTCTGGGCTCGTCTGACCCGTCTTTACTCGCGACAGGTTGCTGCGAGCCCGCCTCAGCCAAGCCTCTGGATCGCTGGGATCGTCACGCGGCATAGATTTCTCGGCCTTCGCGAAGCGCCGGACCCACGATCGAACCTACCTTGTCGCGCTGATGCTCAACCTCTCGTGGACGCATGACCACGACATCGACGGCCGCGTCCACGCCGACCAGAGCTCGATGAATGAGGCCTGCAAGACGGCCGGTGTGCTCGACCTCCGTCTTGATGACCAACAAGTCGATATCGCTGTCAGGGCCCATCTCTCCCCGCGCCGCCGACCCGAACAGGACGATGCGATCGGGGTCCGCCGCCTCGACCACGCGACGAACGATCTCGGCGAGCAGGGCGGCGTCCAGCGCGACGGTGGCAGAATCAGCCAAACGGCCCTCCTCTTCACTCGCTCGAACGTGACTACGCTAGGCGGCAGCGTGAGGGCGAGTCAAGACGTGGCTCTTGCGCTCACCTCAGACTGAGCTCCGACGCCGTCGCCAGGCAAACTCCCTTGACGAATTCGGGGCGACGGCGGGAAACTTCAACCGTGACGAGAGAGGTCCCGGAGCAGCCCCCCGCGAGGCTACTCGACTTCCGCCGGCAATACCCTCGGCATCGGGAGTTCTTCGGGAATCTCGGCCCGCCGGAGCCGGCGTCCGCACCGTTGGCCTCGCCATCACCATCCCCCACGAGCGCGACCGACGCGGCTGAGTCGACCCCCGTGGACGAGAAGCCCGGCGCTCCCAAGACCTGAAGGTTCACCGGCTTTCAATGGAGCCCGGAACAACGGCTCCGGGAAAACCGCTCGCGGGCCAAAGCCTAACGCTAGAGGCACTTGCGTGGGCGTTTTCGAGCGCTGG
>CAZVOI010000880.1:0-7994 GCA_964628275.1 uncultured Acidobacteriota bacterium
GCTGAAGCTCTCGAACTCGCGATCGACTCGCTGCTTCAGCACGACCGACTCCTGGCGGAAAAATCGGAGTTCTTCGTCAAGGCGACCTCGGCAAAGGATGTCGAGACCGCGCGGCGCGCGGGAAAGCTGGCGGTTTTCTACCTGTACCAGAACACCGTGCAGTTCGGCCGGGAGCTGGACCGCGTCGAGATGTTCTACCGCATGGGATTGCGCAGTTGCCAACTGACCTACAACACCAAGAACGGCGTCGGGGTGGGCTGCTGGGAGCAGGGCGGGCTTTCGGCCTTCGGAAGGGAGCTGGTCTCCCGGATGAACGCGCGCAGGATGCTGATCGACCTTTCGCACGCCAACATGCAGACGATGGCCGAGGCGATCGCCGCATCGCGGGCGCCGGTTCACATCTCACACACCGCCTGCATGGCGGTTTACCAGAATCGGCGCAACACCAGCGACGAGATTCTGCGCGCGCTCGCCGATCGCGGCGGCGTCGTGGGGATCTGCCAGATGCGCCCGTTTCTCACCAGCAAGAAGAGCGACAACCTGCACGCCTACTTCGACCACCTGCTCCACGCCATCAAGGTCGCCGGCGCCGAGCACGTGTGCATCGGCAGCGATCGGGATCATCGCGTCATCCAGCTCTCACCCGAATACGTCGCGGAGCTGAAGCGGGAAGAGGGCAGTCAGGTGAACGACGCCGAGCTGCCCTACTTCATCGACGAGCTGAACGGCCCGCGGCGCATGGAAGTGGTGTGGGACGGGTTGGCGAAGCGCGGTCTGGCCACGCGCGATATCGAGCGCGTGATGGGCAGCAACCTGCTGCGTCTGTATCGCGAGGTGATCGGCTAGCTAGAGCCCGGTCGACGCCAGCGACTGGATGTCGTTCAGGATGCCGGCCGCGGTCACCGCCGCGCCGGCGCCGGGGCCCATGATCACGAGCGGCTCGCTCTTGTAGCGCCGCGTCGTGAACTGGATCAGGTTTCGCGTGCCGCTGAGCGCCCCGATCGGCGAGGCCAGCGGCACCGACGCGAGCGACGCCCGCGCCGAGCGCGCGCTGGCCGAGACGACGTAGCGCAGCACTCGACCCTTGGCCGCTTCGCGCTCCGCACGCGCGCGCCAATCCGCGTCGAGCGATTCCAGCCCGGAGAGGAAAGTCGCGAGCGGCACCCGGCGCAGCGCCTGGGGCACCAGATCCTCCGCCGTCGGCGCCGAGCCGCGGTAGCCCATCAACCGCGCCAGGATCAGTCCCTTGCGGGCCGCGTCGCGGCCGGAGAGATCCTCGCGCGGGTCCGGCTCGGCGAAACCACGCGCCACCGCCTCACGGACGGCGGCCGAGAACGGTCGGCCGGCGGAAACCGAGGACAGCACATGGCCCAGCGTGCCGGAGACGCAGCCCTCGATGCGCAGCACGGTGTCGCCGCTCTCGACCAGCTTGCGGAAGGTATCGATCACGGGCAGTCCCGCGCCGACCGTCGCTTCGAAGCGAAGCCGCCGGCCCGCGCCCACCGCCGCCGCGAGCAGCCGGTCGTACGCCGCCGCCGAGCCGGCGACCGGCTTCTTGTTGGCCAGCACCAGGTCGAAGCCGTGGCCGATCGCATCCAGCAGCAGATCGCTCGTCTCCGCGGCCGTCACGTCCACCAGCGCCGGCCGTGACACCGCGTGCGAGGCGATGAACGCCAGCGCGTCGTCGGCCGACGCGGCGTGTCCGCCGAGCGCGGCCAGGAGCGCGCCAGCGTCCTTCTTCTCGGCGAGACGCACCAGCCGTGAACGCGCGATGCCGCGCGGATCGAACACGTAGCCCGATCGGTCGAGCAGCGCCACGACGCGCACGCCGTCGCGGGTCGCGGCGATCTGGTCGGCCAGCGAGCGGCCGACGCGGCCGAAGCCGAGCAGCACCACGTCGGTGGTGTGTTCTAGCGCCGCGCGACCGCCGCCGATCTTGGAGAGCTGGAACGCCGCGTGAACGCCGCGCGCGGCCTCGCGCGCCTGGTCCCCCGAAACGACGAACGAGATGTTCCGCTCGGAGGAGCCCTGGGCGATCGCGATCACGTTGACGCCGGCCTGGGCCAGCGACGTGAACACCCGCGCCGCGATGCCCGGCTTGCCTGCCATTCCGAATCCGACGACCGCGACGACGGCCAGGCCGATCTTGGCGGTGACGTCGTCGATGCGGCCGGTGCGCAGCTCCTCGCGGAACGCCTCGCGCACGGCTGTCACCGCGCGCTTCGCCTCCTGCTCGGGCAGCGTGAAGCCAATCGAGCTCTCGGAGCTGGCCTGGAAGATGGTGGAGACCGAGAGCCCGGCGGCATGAACAGCCGAAAAGGCCCGCGCCGCGATGCCGGGAACGCCGAGCATGCCCTTCCCCGCCACCGTGACCAGCGCCTGCCCGGCGATCGTCGCGATCGCCTTGACCGGGTACTCCTCCAATGTGCGGCGCATCGAGACCTCGGTGCCGGGCCGCTCCGGATGCAGGAAGGTGCGCACGTGGAGCGGGATGCGAGCGCCATCCAAAGGAATCAAGGCGCGCGGGTGCAAGACCTTGCCACCGTAGTGCGCGACCTCGGCCGCCTCGCGCTGGTGGAGCTGCGGGATCAGACGCGCATCGGGCACGGCGCGCGGGTCGGCGGTGAGGATGCCGGCGACGTCTTTCCACAACACGACCCGAGCGGCTCCGAGCGAACGCGCGAGCAGCGTCGCGGTCAGGTCTGTGCCGCCTCGTCCGAGCGTCGCGATGCTGCCGTCCGGCGCCTGGCCATAGAACCCCGGCACCACCACCACGCGCCGGCCCTTCAGCAGCGGAACCAGGCGTGCCCGGGCCCGCTTGCGTGTGGCGGGAAGGTCGGGCGCGGCGTTGCCATGACGGCCGTCGGTGACCACGACTTCGAGCGCGTCCACGGCGGCGACGCGGCAGCGACGCGCGAGCGCGGCGGCCAGGAGCGCCGCGGCCAGCCGCTCGCCGCGCGAAACCAGCAGATCGCTGACGCGTGCTGGCAGGTCCTTGAGCGACACCAGCACGCGCGCGATCTCGTCGTACTCGCGCGCGGCCGCTTCGGCGGCACGCACCAGCTCGCGCCGGGCGCGGCCGTCGGGCAAGAGCTGACGGGCGACCCGCACGTGCCGGTCGCGGAAGCGGGCGGCCGCCGCCGGCGCCGCCGCTTCGTCGCCTTCGAGCGACCCCCGCGCGCCCAGCAGCAGAAGGTCGGTCACTCCGGCCAGGGCCGACACCACCACCACGAGCGGCCCTGGGTGGGCAGCGATCATCCGTGCCGCGCGTTCGATCGCGGCCGCGTCGGCCAGCGACGCGCCGCCGAACTTCCAGACCTCGAGCGGGAGCGAACGTTTCACGGGCATGCCGGCGCGGAGAATAACCGAGGCCGCCCGTGCCGCAGCAACGTCATGACACGGCCGAGCCGCCTGACCTGAACATTCAGATCGCGATGGACGATGCCGTGATGATGCGAAGCGGCTTCACACGGAATCGCGAGTGTATGATCCCGCCACGGCAACGGCAATGCGGCGCTTGCTTCTGGGTTTTCTGGCGTTGGTGACGATCGCTGCGCGGGCCACCGCGCTGGCACAGCAGCCTCCCGGAGCGGAGCGCCTCTACCGCATGCACTGCGCGGGTTGTCACGGCGCTCGCGGCGAAGGCGGCCGCGGCGCCGACCTGACCGCGCCCGGCTGGACGCGCGACGCCGACGAGGCCTCGCTCGCTCGCATCATCGATTTCGGGATCCCCGGCACGGAGATGCCCGGGACGTACCTTCAGGAAGGCGAGTCGCGCAAGCTGGCGGCCTACGTGCGTGCGATGCGGCAGGCGCCGGCCGCACCCAGCAAGGGCGATCCGCTGCGAGGCCGCGAGCTCTACCGCAAGGCCAATTGCGCGGCGTGCCACTCGATCGGCGGCGAGGGCGGCCTGCTGGGGGACCTGAGCGAGATCGGCGCGCGCCGTGGCCCGGCGCACCTGCGTACCGCCCTCCTGGATCCGGAGGCGTACGTATCGGAGCGCTTCTCGCAGTACCGCTGGGTCATCCCGCTCGCCGACAACTTCCTTCAGGTTCGCGTGGTCACGCGCGACGGCCGCGCGATCACCGGCGTGCGCCTCAACGAAGACGCCTTTTCGATCCAGCTGCGCGATCTCTCCGGAGCCATCCACTCCTTCTGGAAGAGCGAGCTCGCAGAGCTGCACAAGGACTGGGGCAAGTCGCCGATGCCCAGCTACAAGGACGTCTTCAAGCCGGAGCAGATCGAAGATCTGGTCGCCTACCTGGCCTCGCTCAGGGGGCGCCCGTGAGAGCTTGGCTGGTGCTCCTCCTGGCCGCGGCCGCTTTGCCGGTGCAAGTGTCCTACGAGCGCATCCGCCGGGCCCGTGAGGAGCCGGGTAACTGGCTCACCTACTCGGGAACCTATGACGGGCACCGCTACTCACCGCTGAAACTGCTCACGCGCGCGAACGTCGCGCGGCTCAAGCCAGTATGGGTGTACCAGGCCAATGACCTCAGCAAGTTCGAGGTGTCGCCGCTGGTCGTGGACGGCGTCCTGTACATCTCGGAGGCGCCAGGTGTCGTCAGCGTGCTCGACGGGCGTACCGGGCGGCCACTGTGGACGCACCGGCGCCAGTTGCCGGACGACGTGCGCCCGTGCTGCGGGCGCGTCAACCGCGGCCTCGCGCTGCTCGATCGCCGCGCCTTCATGGGCACGCTCGACGCCCACCTGATCGCCTTGGATGCGCGCAGCGATCGCGTGCTTTGGGACGTCGCCGTGGCCGACCACAAGCAGGGTTACTCGGTCACGGTCGCGCCGCTGGCGCTCCTGGACCGCGTGATCGTCGGCATCTCCGGAGGCGAGTACGGCGTGCGCGGCCTGATCGACGCCTACGACGCCGCCACCGGCCGGCGCCTGTGGCGCTTCTGGAGCGTGCCCGGCCCCGGCGAGCCCGGCAACGAGACGTGGGCTGGAGACTCTTGGAAGAGCGGCGGCGCGGGCACTTGGGTGACCGGCAGCTTCGATCCGGAGGCCAACCTGATCTACTGGGGCACGGGCAACCCCGGTCCCGACTACGACGGCGAGGTGCGCCGGGGCGACAACCTCTACTCCTGCTCCGTGGTCGCGCTGGACGCCGACAGCGGACGCTTGAAATGGCATTTCCAGTTCACCCCGCACGACGTTCACGACTGGGACTCCAACGAGGTCCCAGTGCTGATCGATGCCACGTTCCGCGGCGCGCCGAGAAAGCTGCTCGCCTTCGCCAACCGCAACGGCTTCTACTACCTGCTCGACCGTCTGACGGGCGAATTCCTGCTCGGCGCGCAGTTCGCCAAGCAGACCTGGGCCCAGGGACTCGACGAGCGTGGCAAGCCGATCCTGCTCCCCGGCAGGGAGCCCACCGCAGAAGGCAACGTCGTGTATCCCGGCATGCATGGCGGCACCAACTGGTTCAGCCCGTCCTACAGCCCGGACACCGGCTTCCTCTACGTCGGCGTGCGCGAAGAGGCGACGTCGTATTACACGGAACGCGTGGAGTACGTTCCCGGCCGCTGGTATTCGGGCGGAGGCATCCGCGGCGTTCCCGGCGTCGAGCCCACGGGCTCGATCAAGGCCCTGGAGGCGCTCACGGGAAAGACGAAGTGGGAGTTCCCGCTGCGCTCGCCGCCGTGGGCTGGGCTGCTCTCCACGGCCGGCGGCCTGGTGTTCGGCGGCAGCAGTGAGGGGCTCTTCTACGCCCTCGACGCCGCGACGGGCGAGCCACTGTGGCGCTTTCCGACCGGAGGCCCGATCTTCGCCAGCCCTGTCAGCTTCCTGGTGGACGGCCGCCAGCACGTGGCGATCGCCGCGGGGAACGCGCTGTTCGCCTTCGCGTTGGATTGAGCGGGCCCCAGCCTCGGCTTGCCTGCCTCGTTCGGGCTCAGGATCGCGCCGCCCGCCTGCTGCCGGCCGTTGGGGCTATGCTCCAGGAGCTGCCATGAGCACGCCCGCGAGACCGCTCCACCGCTATATGTACGCCGACTATCTCGCCCTCGAGAAGGAAAGCCCGATCAAGCACGAGTTCCTCGCGGGCGAGATCTACGCGACGGCGGGCGGAACACCGGAACACGCGGCGCTCGCCGCGGCGGTGACCGCTCTCTTGGGCGCCCAGCTCGCCGGAAAGCCGTGCGTCCTGTTCAGCTCGGATCTGCGCGTCCGAGTGGTTGCGACCGGGCTGGCGACCTATCCCGACGTGAGCGTCGTCTGCGGCGAGCTGGCGCGCGATCCCGAAAGTCGGATCACCGTCGTCAACCCCAAGGTCGTGGTCGAGGTCACGAGCGACAGCACCGAAGACTACGACCGAGGGGAGAAGCTCGCACACTACCAGCAGATCGAGACGCTCGAGGAATGCGTCCTGGTGTCCCACCGGAGCCGCCTGCTCGAAGTGTGGAGGCGCGAACCGAGCGGCGAGTGGCGGCACGAGAGCGCGCGGGCCGGCGAAAGCATCACGCTTGCCTCGCTGGGTTGCACGCTCCGCGTCGACGAAGTCTACCGGCCCGGCCTCGTCCCCTGAGCCCCGCCGCTGTTTGGCGGTGACACGACGCTGAAGCGTGGAGACTCTGCGGCGTGACGCGCTTGCCGTCGGCAATCACGAGAATCGCCGTCATCGAGGATGTGGCCTGCTACATGGTCCGCGCGCCGCTCTCGCTCAAGAAGCTCATCTATCTCGACGGCCAGAAGGCCGTCTTGTATCGCTCTCGCATGAATCCCTCCCTGGGCCGGAACTTCGAGGCGATGGACCCGCCGGAGCGGCTGGCGCGCATGGCCGACCACATCCCCGACACGGGCGAACATCGCACCACACTTCTACGGCTTCTACGCAAGCCGCGTCAGGGCCTACAGGCGGGAGACGCAGGCGTCGGACGTCCCGGCCGAGCAGGCCCCCGCCAAGAAACGCTGTTCGCCGAGCTGGGCGCGGCTCATCAGCAAGGTGTTCCAGGCGGACCCGCTCGTGTGCAAAAGCTGCGGAGGTCCGCTCGAGATCGTGGCCTACATCAACGACCAGATCTCGATTAAGCCTAGCCCGTGCTCCGGCCGCGCTGCTCGCCCGTGTCGAGGCCGGCGATCTTGGCCGGCGCGTCGGGGTCGCGGCTCGTCTCGAGCGACGCATCCAGCGTCTCCCCACCTGCTACGAAGATCGCCGAGTCGGCGGTGGCGATCGTCAAGATCTCCAGCTCGCTGATCGAACCCGGCTCCCGATGCTCGCTGCTCGCCACCGCGCTGAGCGTCGCCTGCTCGCCGAGCACGTCCACGACCTCGCGCAACGCCACGCCCAGCTGCGCCGCGGTCGGCCGGTCCGCCGGCCGCTTCGCCATCGCCCGATTCACGAGCGCCTGCAGCGGCTCGCGCGCCGCCGGCGCCAGCCGCAGGATCGGCGGAGGCGTTTCGTTCAGGTGCATCAGCGCGACCGCCATCGGGTCGCCGCTCGCGACGAAGGGCAGCCGGCCTTCGAGCATCTGGAACAGCGTGACGCCGAGGCTGTAGACGTCCGAGCGTCCGTCGTAGGTCTTGTTGCTGAAGCGCTCCGGCGCCATGTAGGCCGGCGTGCCGAGGATCGCGCCCTCGACCGTCAGGTTGTGCTTGATCGCGTTATCGCCGGCGATCTTGGCGATGCCGAAGTCGAGCACCTTCACGACCTCGCCCACCGGCGTCCGTTGCAGAAAGATGTTGGACGGCTTCACGTCTCGATGAACGATGCCGGCCTTGTGCGCGACCTCCAGCACGTCGCAAACCGGCAGCAGCACCTGGGCCGCGCGGGCGGGCGTGAGCGTCTTCTTGCGCAGCAACTCCTCGAACAGCGAGTGCCCGACCAGCAGTTCCATCACCAGGTAGGCCGTGCCCTGGGGCGTGACGCCGAAGTCGAGCACCGAGACCGCGTTCGGGTGCTTGACGCGGCAGGCGGAGATGCCCTCGCGCCGGAAGCGCGCGATCTGCTCCTGGTCCTGCTGGATGCTCGTCTGCAAGACCTTCACCGC
>CAZVOI010000881.1:0-2682 GCA_964628275.1 uncultured Acidobacteriota bacterium
CATCGAGGCCATCTCGGCGTAGCACAGGCCCGCGAAGGCGCAGGCGACACCGGCGAGGATCATCGAGATCACGATCGCGGGGCCCGCGTGCTGCGAGGCGGCGTTGCCCGTCAGCACGAAGATGCCGGCGCCGATGATCGCACCGACCCCGAGCATCGTCAGGTCGAGCGGGCCGAGCACGCGCTTCAGACCGTGCTCGCCGTTTTCGACGGTGTGCATCAGCTGGTCGATGGACTTGGTGGCAAAGAGCCGACTGGCCATCCGGGCCTCCTCTGTCTCTGGTTCGTCCGTCCCTGTTTTGTGGAGTGCGCGTTCCCGAAACTCGTCCGGGGCGCCTTGGGCGGATTATACGGGAAGCCGCCCTCGTGTCACTTCCACAGATTGAGGAAGGCCGTGATGATGATCGCGTTCGTGAAGTCGATGAAGAAGGCTCCCACCATCGGCACCACCAGGTACGCGCGCGGCGCCGGGCCGTATTTCTCGACGAGCACTCCCATGTTGGCCATGGCGTTGGCGGTGGTGCCCAGCATGAAGCCGACGAAACCGCTCGCCATCACGGCCGCGTCGTAGTCGCGCCCCATGACGGGCGCCACGAGGTAGAGCGCGACGAGCGCCACCAGCGTCACCTGGACCAGCAGAATCACGGCGAGCGGCAGCGCCAGGTTCGCGATCTCCCACAGCTTCAGCGTCATGAGCGCCATCGCGATGAAGAGCGCGAGCGCCGCGTTGCCCAGGTCGTCGAGCAGGCGGTGGGGCAGGCGGATCCAGCCGGTGACGTCGTCGAGGTTCCGCAGCGCCGCCGCGGCCAGCATCGCGCCGATGTAGGCCGGCAGCGTGAGGGCCGAGGCCTTGAACACCAGCAGCACAGCTGCCGCGACCGCCAGTGTCGCCCAGACGAAGCGCGGCAGGCCCAGCAGGCGTGGCGTTCGCGCGAGGCGCGGAACAAAGGCGAGCGCTAGCACCGCGAGCACCAGGACCAGGGCTGCCACCCAGGCACCGAGTCTCTGCGAAGCGGCAAGCTTCCACGCGCTAATCCAGGCGCCCAGCGCCATCGCCGCGAGCAGGCTCACGACGCCCTTCAGGATCGCGTGCGCCCCTGGGTCGTCCCCGGCGACGACCGGTGGCGGCGCGTCCTGCGCTTCGCGGGACAGGATGAGGTCGCCCGCCGAACCCCCTGCCGCGGCGTCCGTCGCCGCCCCGCGGGCGCTCGGGCGAAGCCCGGTGCGCGTGAGCAGCCGCGTCCCGATCGGGCCGCCCACCATGCCCCCGGACACGATTCCCACCATGGCCGCCGCCACCGCGAGGGCCGCGGCGCCCGTGACGCCGGCCTCCTCGAACTGCGGCGCGAACGCGAGCCCGGTGGCGGGCCCGCCGGTGAGGGTGACCGAGCCGGCAAGGACGCCGAGTAGCGGCGGCACGCCGAGCCCCCAGGCGACGCCGGCGCCGACCAGGTTCTGCAGCACGGCGACGGCGGTCGACAGGGCCAGGAACAGGGCGACTGCGGGACCGCCGGCGCGCAGCAGGGGCACGCTTGCGCCGAAGCCGATCGAGGTAAAGAAGGCGATCATCAGCGGCGGTTCAAGCGTCTTGTCGAAGCGGACCGCGTCGTAGCCCGCGGCCCGCAGCCCGGTGACCGCGATCGCGACCAGCAGCCCGCCGACGACCGGCGCCGGGATGTTGTGCCGGGACAGCAGCCCGACCCGGCGCTGGATCGCGTAGCCGGCGAACAGCACGAGTCCGGCCGCGGCCAGCGTGTTCACGAAGTCGAAGTGGATCAAGCGCCCGATTGTACTCGTGCGCGCGACGCTGCTATCACCGGATCGCCGGCTTGAGACCACCCCGAACGTCCGGACCTGACGTGGCAGCCTCGGGCGTATACTTCGGGCTGCTCTCCCAGAAAGGCCGTGTCGTGACGAAGAAAGAGACGGAGGAGATCAAGCACTTGTTCGGCGTGGTGGCCGAGGATCTGCGATCGGACATCCGCCAGGTCGCGGAGGGAGTGGGGCTGCTCAACGAGCGATTCGACGGGCTCGAGGGTCGATTCGATGGGCTCGAGGGTAAATTCGATGGGCTCGAGGGTAAATTCGAGGGGTTTCAGGGTCAATTCCACGGGCTACTGGGCCGGTTCGACGGGCTCGAGCAGAAGGTCGACCGCATGGGTCGAGATCTGACCGCTGAGATCCGACAGGTCGGGGCCGCTGTCGGGGATCTACGGGTCAGAGTCGAGCGCTTAGAGTCCGCGCACGATTGACTTGCGTCACCGGCTCGTCATAGGCTCCCGGGCTGGCTCGTCCGGGGCTTGCCCCGCGGTGATGCTCCTGAGCCAATCTGGCCTGCATTCATAGTCGACGCTGCAAATCCACGGAGGCTTCATGCCAGTCGAATCTGTCCTGCCGATCGTGATCGGGATCAGCCTGCTGTCGCTGGGCGTCGCCTGGCTGCTCGCGCGCGAGGTCCTGGCCGCAGACACCGGCAAACCCGAGATGCGCGCGATCTCCGACGCCATCCGCGAGGGCGCGGAGGCGTTCCTCTCGCGTCAGAACCGCACGATTGGCTTGCTCTCGATCGTGGCCGCTGCGGCGATCTTTGCGTTCTACTTTTTCAACCGCCACGTCGCGAACATCGAGCAGATGGGGGAGGGGACCTTCTGGAAGGTCACGATTTCCTTCCTGATCGGCGCTT